>CAXBFC010000095.1:0-20172 GCA_963974725.1 uncultured bacterium
ATAGGGCGAGCAACTTGCTTGCCCGACTCTGCGACTACGGCAAGCCGCTCTTCTGAGGTCAGCGGTCTCTTTAGCTCACGCGCACGCTGTGCCAGGTTCCTCATGTTCGCCTCGGTCATGACCACCGAGCCGTCAACAATGATTCCGAAGTCAATCGCGCCAAGGCTGAGGAGGCTCGCCGCTATCGCGAAGTAGTACATGCCTATCAGGGCAAACAACATCGCAAACGGAATGGCGAGCGCGACCAGGAGGCCACCGCGGACGTTTCCGAGTAGCACGAAGAGCACGAGGATGACGAGCAAGGCTCCGGCTAGCAGGTTGTGCTGGACGGTTCCGATCACTTCGCTCGTTAGCTCCGTGCGGTCGTAAACGACTTCAACGATGACGTCTTCCGGGAGCGATTTGCGGATACCTGAAAGCCGACCCTTGAGATCTTCGGTAACCGCCTGGGCGTTCTCGCCCATCAGCATGAAGGCCAGGCCGAGCACCACCTCGCCACGACCATCCGCCGTGACTGCGCCGCGGCGGATCTCGTGGTCAACCCGCACTTCCTGGGAGACATCTCGGATGCGGATCGGTGCACCGTCGAACGCAGATACGACGATGTTCTCGATCTGCTTGATGGACGACACACGCCCGAGACCGTGCACGAGCTGGGATTGCCCCCCTGAGGTGAGGACGCCGCCACCAACGTTCTGGTTGTTCTCCTCGAGCGCCTCGAAGACAGCCCCAAGTGTGAGGTCGTATTTGAGCAGCGCATCGGGGGAGACCACCACGTGATACTGCTTCTCGTATCCGCCCCACGAGTTGACCTCGGCCACGCCGGGAACCTTGCGAAGCTCCGGCTTGACGACCCAATCGTGAAGGGTGCGCAGCTCCTCGAGCGTCCTGCGCGGATTATCCGAACGAAGGACGTAGTGGAAGATCTCTCCAAGGCCCGTAGAGATGGGCCCCAGTTGCGGACGCTCGATGCCCCCAGGGAGCTCTACAGTGGCAAGCCGTTCGGATACATACTGACGCGCATCGGTAATGCTCGTTTCGTCTTCAAACGTCGCGACAACCTGGGAGAGTCCGAACTTGGAGATGGAACGGACATCGGCGAGTCCGGGAAGGCCACCAATCGAGAGCTCGACGGGAAGAGTGAGCTGCTGCTCAATCTCCTCCGGATTGAGCGCGGGGGCGACTGTGTTGATCTGGACCTGGACGGGCGTTGTGTCCGGGAACGCGTCAACGGGCGTACGTGTCGCCGTGTAGACTCCGCCGCCAATTAGGGCAACGCCGAGCAGCAAGACGAGGAGACGGTTGCGAAGCGAGAAGTCAACGAGGCGTCCAAGCATGGAGGCTTCGTTACTTGTCATCGACACATCCCGCTCCGAGCCGCGACTTAAGGAACTCCGACATCACGGTGAATGCTCCTGTAGCAACGACCGGTTCGTTCGCCCGCAGGCCTTCGACCACCGCGACCATGTTTGTCGAGGGTCGTTCAACGATGGTTACTCTGCGCAACGAGTAGAGGTCGTCTTCGAGCTTGACGAACACGTAGAGTTTCTGTTCGAACCGCTGAATGGCGTCTTTGGGGACATCAACAGCGCTTCTGGCATCCGCGGTGAAAACGAGCGCATCGCCGAACATCCCTGCGCTGAGCTTGCGGTCGACGTTGCTGACCACTGCGCGAGCCCGCAACATGCGGGTCTTCTCGTCGATCGATGTGTTGACCCAGGTGATCTGACCACGAGACGCCTCGATGGAAAGGCCTCGAAACGTCGCCTGCACGCCAAGACCCTTTCGGATCAGGCCTGCACGATCAGCTGGGATCGAGAGCGAAAGCCACATCGAGCTGAGATCCGCAAGCGTGAAGATGCTCTTGCCTGGCACGACGGCCTCGCCAACCACGACACTTCTCTCTACCAACGTGCCGTCGTAAGGAGCGCGAACAAGAATAACGGCAGAGGTGTCGCGGTCGCTTTTGATGGCTGCGACTTCCTCTGCGGTGAATCCGTAGTTGAGGAGCCGCTGCTTCGCCGTGCTCAGCGTGAGTTCGGCGATCTTGCGCGCGGCATCGGCCTCCTGGACCTCCTTGTCCGAGGAGATGTTCTTCTTCGCGAGGCGCTGCTCTCGCTTAGAGGCAATCTCTTTTAGGTCGAGGTCTACAACGGCCGTGACGAACGCTGCCTTCGCGCTCGCCACTTCGGTGGAGTGCACTTCCACCAAAACGTCTCCGGCCTTCACGTCCGCACCGACGTCGACAAGCACTTTGCGGACGATACCAGCAGCCAATGGTGTGATGCGGGCCAGGGCATTCTCGTCGTAGGAGATCTCGCAGATCGCAGGAACGCTCGCCTGCACCATGGCTTGGCGCGCCGGAACAGTCTGGATACCCGCCTTGGAGGCTGCACGGGCCGACTCGAAGCGCACCTTGAGCTCGTCACCTGGCTCGATCTCTGCCGTGCGTTGTGGCTGGCAGATGCCGCACTCAGCCTCCGGCACCTGGTGTTCCTTGCAGAACAGGCCTTGCGGTTTGTCGGTAGGAGAGCCGAGCTGCGAGTTCTGCTCGTCTTCCGTTGCCTTCTTCAGCTCGGGATGGCAGAGGAAGCACTCGTCCTCGTAGAGCCCATGCTCTTCGCAGTAGAGACGACCCTTCTCCTCGAGCTGCGGCTGGCACAACCAACAGCGGTCTTCGTAGCGACCGTGCTCCTTACACCACAAGCGTCCTGACTCACGCTTGCTTGTGTCACAGATAAAGCACGTCTCCCCTGGTGTCTCGTGCTGATGTGCACTGCTTGCCGGGGTCTCGCGTTGATGCACGCTGCTCGCCGGGGTCTTGCCCATTGAGCCTGGCTCACCTGCACCAGGAGAGGGCTGTCTCCCACAACCCGACATGGCAACGCCCAGGACGAGCATGATAGCCAGGAACCAAGACCTCTCACGATTGATGGTAATCATCACAGTTATTCACTCCTCGTTGCCCAGGTAAAGGGATCGATCTACCTCGTCCCGGCGGCCGCAAGCTTCTCGAACACGCTCTCGGCCAGATGGAGCCATGACGGGTCAACCAGTCGGTAGTAGGCGAGCTTGCCTTCGGCGCGGAACTCCACGGCCCGGAGGTTGCGCAGCTCTCGGAGAACCTGCGACGTGCCGGACATGGAGATCCCGAGCACTTCGCGAAGGTCACAGACGCACAGCTCGCGGCCTTGAAGGGCCTTGAGTACGCGCAGCCGATTCGGGTTTGCGAGGACCCGAAAAGCATCAGCTGCACGCTGGAGATCTGCGGCCGAAGGAAGCGATGCCCGGGCCTCGGAGACCATCGAGCAATCGACTTGGTTGACCTCACAGACCCCCTCACGGGCCTTCTTTTTGGGCACGCGTTGATCATTCATCATTTCAGTATATGATGAATCGACTTCGAGAATCAAGTGCTTGAGACAAGATCGGGAGCAGAAGGCAATTTGGCCCGTTTCGGGCGGCTCAAGACCACTGCAAACGGAAGCCCGTCGAGACTTCGGCCATCAGGGCCACGTCCGAATCTGCGGCCCCCATCGCAATTCCCACCGTGGCGCTTGCTTGAGAGGTCGCAGCGATCGTGACGCCGCCATCACGGACCGCTGGTCATGCAACCGCGATCGCAATCCCACAAGTGCAACCGCAGGCACTTCCAGATCTGACGCGGGCTCAGCGAAGTTGCGTTCTTCGGCGCGAGTTCGGCGATGCCATGCATCGCCTCAGGCAGACGGTAGAACGGGATCTTAGCGTTGACGTGGTGCACGTGGTGGTACCCGATGTTGCCCGTGAACCAGCGCATGATCGCGCCCATGCGGATGTAACTCGACGAGTCGAGTGCCGCGTCCAGGTAGGTCCAGTCCTTGCCTTCCATCATCCGAACGTTCGGAAAGTTGTGTTGGGCGTAGAACAGATACGCGCCGAGCGCGCAGGCAACCGTCATCGGCACAAGCACGAGGAACAGCATCAGCCATGGCGCGAACAACGCCAGCAGCGCGATGATGGCGGCGTGCACACCGATCGCGATCGCGGAGTCGCGATGCAGGTGGCGGTTGACCAGAAACGAGCGGATGCACATCCCGTAAAGGAAGACCGTTACGTAGCCGAATGCGATCGTCAGCGCGTGCCGCTGCGCTCTGTACCGAAAGCGCTGCATGCGATTGGCGCGCGCCCACGCCGCGGTCGTCATGACGGGATACGAGCCGATACTCGAGCCGTACATCTTGCCAACGTTGCGATGATGGTGGTCGTGCGATCGCGACCAGATACTCGGCGGATTGAGCACCAGCAGGCCGTAGCAGGACATCAACAGTCGCGCGACTCGGGAGCCCTTCAGGATCGTGCCGTGCTGGTAGTCGTGATAGATGATGAAAACCCGCACCAGCGCGAGCCCGAGCAGGATGCTCGCTGGCAGGAGGATCAGCCACGAACTGAAGACGCAGATCGTAGCGCCGAGACCGAACACAACGGACAGCGTCGAAATCAGGTGCCACCAACTACGACCGCGCTGTTCGCGTGCGTATTTCAGGCTCTCGCGGAGGACATCTTTGGGGTTACGCATATTGGACTCGCCGATCGAGCAACAGCAGGCATTGGTGCGACCCATTGCGTCCGGCGTATGGCCCACACACGCCGATAGCACGCGGAACACCAACGTGACAGAGGCGCGGAGGCGAGTGCTGGGCCCGACGACTTGACACACAACGATGCACTTGCACGACGAAGGACGATGGTGCACCTATATCTTGCAGCCCACCTTACTCATGAGACCTCGACGTCTTTGAACCCCAGCAAACGCAAGGCGTTCAACACGACGAGCACTGTCGAGCCCTCGTGCACTACAACGGCTGGGCCGATGCCGAGCCCCATCACGGTGGCAGGAACCAACAAGGCGACAACGCCGAGGCTCATCCACAGGTTCTGACGAATCGCGCGACTCGCCGCGCGGCTCAAGCCGACAGCAAACGGAAGCCTGTCGAGACTATCGGCCATCAGGGCGACGTCCGCCGTCTCCAGCGCCACGTCCGAACCTGCGGCCCCCATCGCAATTCCCACCGTGGCGTTCGCCATTGCCGGAGCGTCGTTGACGCCATCTCCAACCATGGCAACGAGCCCCTCGGATCGAAGCGCCTTGATCACCTCGACCTTATCATCAGGCATCAGGTCTCCGCGCGCCTCGTCTAGACCGACCTCCTCGGCGACCGCCGATGCGACTCGCTGATTGTCTCCCGAGATCATGACCATTCGGCGGACGCCGATCTCCCGCAGCATCTTGATGACCCTTGCAGCACTCTTGCGCGGCGTGTCCATCAGCCCCAGCACACCGAGATATCTGTCCCCGTGTCGAACGATCATTGTCGTGCGACCTCGCTCCTCAAGATCCAGGACTAGGCCCCGTAACTCCTCTGGAAGCGCTGGACCTGGGAGCTCGTCAAACAAATCGTCCTTGCCGATGAACGCTTGCCGACCATCGACATCTGCACGGACTCCGCGGCCGGTGATGCTCTGCAAGCCCGTGGCAGTAGCTGGTGCCGTCGACCCGAGACGATCCCTTCCCTCGCGAACCACGGCTGCGGCCAATGGGTGATCGCTTAGCGCCTCTACTCCGACCGCGATGCGCAGGAGGTCCACGTCGCTCACGCCAGGCATAGGCGCAATGTCTGAAAGACGCGGCTTCCCTTCGGTCAAGGTCCCCGTCTTGTCGAATGCAATTGCTTCGATTCGGCCAAGGCTCTCAAGCGGAGCTCCGCCCTTGACCAACACACCACTCCGCGCAGCCCGAGCCACTCCACTCAGGACGGCACTCGGTGTTGCGATAGCAAGCGCGCAGGGACTCGCAGCCACCAACACCGCCATCGCCCGGTAGAAGCTCTGCGCAAACGACTCTTCGACGACGACCCAGCCAAACAGCATCAACACGGCGACGCCCAAGACGGCGGGTACGAATACGCGCTCGAAGCGCTCTGTTAGTTGCTGAGTCGGTGAGCGCCGCGTCTCCGCCTCACTGACCATCTTCATGACGCGCGCCAGTGTCGACTGCGTTGCTGCTTGAGAAACCTGGACCTCCAGCGTGCCGCTACCATTGATAGTCCCTGCGAAGACTCGACTCGCCGAATCGACGGCGGATGGATGCTCGCGCGCTTGCTGAACATTCTCAACTGGCTGTTTGTCAACCGGCACGCTCTCTCCCGTGATCGGTGCTTGGTTCACGGCACTCTCCCCCTTGGTCACGAAACCATCTGCTGGGAGTCGCTCGTTGGGTTTGACGACTACGATGTCTCCGACAATCAGGTCTCCGACAGGGACTTCCTTCGATCGCCCGCCTCGCAAGACCAAGGCTGTGTCTGGGGCGAGCTGACTGAGAGACTCGATGGCGTTCTTGGCACGTCGCATCGCGTAGCTCTCGAGTCCATGTCCAAGGCTGAAGAGGAAGAGGAGCAACGCTCCCTCTGCCCACTCACCGAGGACCGCCGCTCCAGCCGCCGCAAGGACCATCAGGAAATCGATCTCGAATCGTCCGCGCCGGAGATTCGCAAAGGTTTCCTTGAGCGGGAATGCGCCGCCAAAGACGTACGCGGCCACAAAGGCACCGATCGCTACGCCTTGGGGCACTGCTACTACCTTCGGCAGCAACCATCCGACGAGAAGCAGCGCACCAGACAACGCAGCAAAGGTGACCTCTGCCCACTCTCCGAGGGGTCCGCCGTGCCGGTGTTTCTCATGCTCTTCCCCAGGCGCTGCGGCGACGGAATTCCCAGAGTCGCCGAGTAGCTCTGAGAGCCTTGCTCGGACGCGGGCTTCGTCGGTTACCTGTCGCTCGAACTCAACGCGCACCGAGCCAGCCGCGGACACATGAGCCTCGATGACGCCATTCTCCCGCAGCAGCTCGCTGCTCAAGTGACGGGCCTTGCGCACGTGCATCGGCCTGGTGTCCGTCACCAGGTGTCCGTAATGCTCGTGGAGTTCGAGGCCGGCCCGACGCGCGTAGTTGCAGACATCACTAACAGAAAGTTCATTCCTGTCGAAGTGTACGCAGAGACGCTCCGGGGAGTCCTCATCGCACTCCATCAGAAGATGCGCTTTGCTGACACCGCTCTTGGCTTCCAGTAGTTCCTCGAGCCGGTGAACGCACGCGTCTCTCCCGTCGCCAACATCTGGAAGCACGACATTCAGGGCAATGGGTAGTTTCGCGTCCATAACATCCTCTCTTCACGTGCGAGCACTCGTCTTCGCCATGCGCACCGACGCTAGTGGTCGTCGTGGTGCTCAAGCGCTGGGTTGTAGACCTTCCCGCCGATCTCGAGTGAGATTCGACCCTCTGGGCCATGCGCCTTCAGCACGGCATCCGTTACTGAGAAGACCCCCGGCTCGCCCCCCACCGGCTTCGTCGCGAGCACCTTCGGGCCAGCATCCGTCGTCAACTTGACCTGTGGTGTCTTTGCTCCGGTGAACGCTGACTTCGCGTCCGGGCCGAGAACGTAGATGGTCATCTTTCCCATCGACTCGTCGTGGATGACCTCCAAGTGAGCAATGTGATCGCCCACTTCAAGAATGTGCCCGCCATGCGGACCTTCGTGTGCATGCGCGGCAGCGGCTTTGGTTGGCTCTGTGTGTTGCTCCTTGGAGCAGGAAGCAACAAGCAGCATGGAAAGGGCCATTGATACAAGCTTCATCATCAGTCTTCACCTTCAGGGGTTAGGCGTGGCCCATTGGCCAACGCGGGTTGTGGTTGCAAGTGGTCTTGTTCTTGCTCCTCTGGGAGGAGCTGCGTTCGAATGGGCTCGAGGTCTTCATGCCGGACGGTTGCACTAGCTAGCCTCTCGGCCTCGCTACGCGCAAATCGCCAGAACAAGCCCGGCATCACCAAGAAGTCGAGGAGCGTGTTCGTGATGAGGCCGCCGATGATCACGGTTGCCACCGGATAGAGCAGTTCTCGACCTGGCTGATCCGCAGCCAGGGCCAACGGCACTAGGCCAATGCCACTCGTAAGCGCCGTCATCAACACAGGAACGATTCTCTCCTGACCTGCACGAACCATCATCTCCATCGAGAACGACTCCCCCTCCTCCCGCATCAGATGCTGATAGTGGTCGACGAGGAGAATCGCGTTGCGGGCAGCCACACCGAGTAAGGCTATGAAGCCGACCAGAGTAGCGACGGACATCACTTGTCCGCTCAATATGATGTAGGCGCCGGCGCCGATGAACGCGATCGGGCGCGTCAGGAGCACGAGCATGGCCAGACGCATCGACCGGAAGTGCATGTAGAGAATCAAGATCATCAGCACGATCGAAAGCGCGCTAAGGCTCATGATCAGACGGGTGGCTTCTTGCTGCGCTTCGAACTGCCCGCTGATGCGGATCGTGTAGCCGGACATGCTCGAGAGCTTCTCACGTATGGGCGCCAGCGCTGCAGTGACCTCCGTCACGACCTCTCCGAGCGAACGCCCCCCGACGTTGTGTTGCACCACGATCCGACGCTGCACGTTCTCTCGGTTGATGTTGTTCGGAGTCTTCGACACGCGAACATCCGCGACATCATCGATACGCACAAGCGACGCGTCTCCGCGCCTCAGGTAGAGGCCAGCCAGCTGCGAAATATTCTGACGGTCTTCCTCTTGGAGGCGCACCTTGATCGGGTAGGCAATCTGGCCAACCTGTAGGCGTGACACTTCCTGTCCGCCCATGGCGAGCTCGACAGTCTCGGCGAGTGTGTCGACTCCAATGCCTTGCCGCGCCAGATCGGTGCGTCGCGGTTTCACCTCGACCTGGTCGATGAGAACCTGTGGCTCGGTGTAGAGATCTCGAACCCCGTCAATCGACTTGATTGTGGCTTCGACCTCCGCCGCTGTGTCTCGGAGAACGTCCAGGTCTGGTCCAGCGATCTTGATAGCGACTTGCGCAGTCACGCCTGACAACAGGTGGCTCAGCAAGTGCGCGAGCGGTTGCTCAGTCGATGTCGCTACTCCGGGGAACTCGTAGGACAGCTTGTCACGAATCTCCTCGATAACCTCTTCGCGCGAACGCGTCGAAGCCGGATCGAAGTTCACTATGGCTTCGCTGACGCTAACCGGCATCGCGTGCTCGTCACCAGGCGCGCGACCGGTGCGTCGGGCGACGCCGCTTACTCCTTCGATTCCCTTGACCAAGTCCTCCAGGCGCCGCCCGAACCTGTCAGAGGTTTCGAGGCTCGCATCGGGCGGCAACACGACGTTCACCTGAGCTGTGCCCTCGTTGAACGGAGGCAAAAACGTCGACCCGAGCGTCATCATGAGCGCACCGACGACCAGGAGCGCTACCGCGCACACAGCAACGATACGCTCGATGTGGCGTGCACTGAAGTGCGCGCCCGCCGCCGCTGCCGCGCGCAACCGTGTCACCAACCAGCCACCGTATTTCTCCTCGGTGACTTTCTCAGCGCGTTTCCCAAGCAGGTAGAAGCAGAGCACTGGCGTGACGGTTAGGGCCACGAACAGCGATGCAAACACGCTAATGATGTAGGCGAGACCGATAGGAGCAAAGAGACGGCCCTCGATGCCGCTCAAGAAGAACAGCGGCAAATACACGACGGTCACAAGCAGTGTGCCGTACATCACCGGCTTTCGGATTTCGCTCGACGCCTTGAAGACCACCCATATGACTGGCTCGGGCTTATCGCTACGCGAGTTCTGGTGCAGGCGTCGGAAGACGTTCTCGACATCGACAATCGCGTCATCCACCAGCGTCCCGATCGCCACCGCCAACCCGCCAAGGGTCATGGTATTGATCGTTAGCCCGAACGCGGCAAACACGAGCATTGCGATTCCGACGGATAGAGGAATCGCCGAGAGCGTGATGAACGTCGTACGGAAGTTCAGGAGGAACAGGAACAAGATGATGACAACAAGGATCGCTCCATCTCGCACAGCCTCGATCACGTTGTCGATGGCTCGCTCGATGAACGCCGCTTGCTGAAACACGTCGTCCTGAATCACGACGTCGGATGGCAACTCCCGCTGGATCAGCTTCAGCTCCGCATTGACGCGCTCGGTAAGCGCGACCGTATCTACTCCCGGCTGCTTCATGATGACCATGATCACGCCTGGCTCACCGTTGATGCCTGCCGTGCCGGTGGGGATTGCAGCCGCCCCGAAGACGACGTCGGCGACGTCGGCGATGCGAATTGGTCTAACGGGATCTTCACGCACAACCGCCAGAGACAGTTCCTCGGGGGTTTCCAAGAGACCCGAGACGGCGACGAGCGGACCCTTCGCGCCGATATTCAGGAAACCGCCGGCAACGTTAATGTTCGCCCCTGCTGTTGCCTCCGCAACTTCCTGCAGAGTCACGTCGAACGCGCGCAGCTTGTCTGCGTCAACGACCACCTGTAGTTCGGACGGCTGACCGCCGATCGTGATCACCTGCGCGATGCCAGACAGCGACAGAATCCGTGGCCGGATATCTCGATCGATGATGCGACGTAGCTCTAGCGGTTCGGTGTCTCCCGTCTTGCTTTGGAAGCCGATCATCTGCACCTGCCCCATGATGCTGCTGATGGGGGCAAGCATGGGTTGCACTCCGGGCGGCAGGTTTCCCACTGCGATCTGCATCTTCTCGGAGACGATCTGCCGGTCGAGGTAGATATCCGTCCCCCATTCGAATTCGACGTAGACGACTGAGAGACCTAGCCCGCTCGCGGAACGCACTCGGAACACGCCCGTCGCACCGTTCATTACTTGCTCGATGGGCCAAGTAACGAGGCGCTCGACATCCTCCGGCACCATGCCATGTGCTTCGGTAAGAACGGTGACTATCGGGCGGTTCAGGTCTGGCAACACATCGATCGGAGTGTTCGCCGCCTTGAACAATCCATAGCCGCCGACAAGCACAGCCAAGAGCAAGACGATGGCGCGATTCGTTAGCGCCGCTGCAATGATTCGATTCAGCATCTGTCCGCCCTCCTAGTGGTTGTGACCTGCATGAGCATCAGGAGCGTCGCCGCCCTTCATGGCCAGCCCGAGCTCGAATGCCCCAGACAGCACGACAGGATCGCCCGGGAACAGCGCGACTTCCTTGGATGCGGGCACGACCACGACTTCATGGTCCTGGTACGCGATCACAATCGGCACCGCCTTGAAGCTGTCGCCATCCTGAATGAACACGATCTTGCTAGGGCCATCCTCCGTTACCGCTGCCGACGGAAGCACGTAGACGTTCTCCATCTTCTGAGTCGGAACGCTCAACAGATAGCGCAGACCCTCGCGAAGCTTCCAGGTGCGAGACATTCGCCCTCGTCCACGATCAATCTCGGACGACGGGGTGTTCTCGACTTCAACAAAGGCGAGCGTCCCCTCGTTCTCGGGCGAGCTTTCGATGTAGCTGATGCTAAGTCCTTCAAGCATCGGTCCAGAGCCGATCACAAGAGGCTTCGCTACGATGCCGTCCTTACCGGCTACTGCAGCGAGGACCGAAGCAACCTCACCACCAACTGGCTCGGTGCGCAGCAACAGCCTTCTTGGGTCTCGCAACACAATGAGCTCCTGCCCTTCGCTGACTGTCGCTCCGCGCTTCACTCGAACCGCGAGGACATCCCACGCTCCGTTCTCGGAGCAAAGCGGTGCCTCTACTCGAACGACTGGCTCGAGAGCGTTCAGGCGATGAAGACGCTTCACACTAGCAAGCGTGTGGCCGCGCTGTAGCAGCACGCCAATATCGAGAAAGTGTCGGGCAACCTCTTCAGACTTGACCCACTCCGTGAGTTCTTCAGTCGCAAGTCCGCGTGCCGAAAGCTCTCCTACTGTGGCCGTTGCCCAGGGAAGGGCGCGCAATGAGGTTGGGAGGGCTGCGTTGAGCTTCTGCGCTGCCTCCGGCCAGAGCCCATTCCTGGCGAGTGCCCGCTGCCAGGTCTCTTCAGTGAACTCCGGCACCGACGCACCGCCCGCAACTGCCGTGATTTGAGGCTCAGACAAGCCGTGCTTTTGAAGCTCCAGCCGGGCTTGCTCGTGTTCCTTCTTGGCCCTTGAGAGCTGATACCGGAGATCGATTGCGCGTTGCCTAGGTAGGATCGGAAGGTCACGCCCCCCAACATTCCCGGTGAACTTCTCAACTCGCTCGAGTTCCGTGCTGGCGATGCGCTCGTCCTCAGCCGACTTGCGCAGCAGTAGCACGTTCTCGTGCAGCCGCTCCTGCGCGGGGCGCAGGATGTCTGCTGTGAGTGTGAGCGTCGGTCGAGGTAGCGGGTCACGCACAAGAGTGACGACGGTCTTTCCCGGTGAGACAACAGTGCCGGGCTCGACTTCGATGCTCTCAATACGTCCGCCGATCGGCGCGAACACAGGCTGCTCCGTCGCCGGCGTGTCGACAACTACAGCGGCAACCGAGGCGGTACGGAAGAAGGTCGATGGATGGATCTTCTCGACTCGAATCCCAAGGTTCTTGATCGTCGCTGCCGGTAGATGCGGACCATGACTTGCAGCACCCGCTTCATCAGCAGGTTTCTTCGCGTCAGTGCCAGCTACGAATCCGCCGGTGATGAGCCCCGTGATGGTGCACAAGACGGCGACAACAGTGATCTCCCACTTGTGCTTTCTCATTTCTCTACTCCTTCTGATTCGCTTGTGTCTTCTCTGATGAGTTCTTCGGGCGGAACGCGACCTTCCGCATCTGGGTCAGAACCAAACTCGACTAGGGGCATCCCCACTGCTTTCTCGAGGTCCGACCAGGCCAGTTGTTCGGCAAGTCGAGCCTCAAGCACTTCCACTTGGACTTGCCGAAGACTGCGTTCCGCGTCTAGCAACTGAAGGGCTCCGGCAGCACCGGCAGCCACCGACTGCTCTGCGATGCTCACGTTGATTTGCGCGGCAGGAAGTACGTCGTCACGCAGAATCTGATGCTGTGCAGATGCAAGTTCAGCGTTCGCACGCGCACGTTCGACGGCGTTCAAGACGCGGTGCGCCTCGCTCTCGTAGCGCGTGCGGATCTCCTCACGGCGCATTCGTGCTTGCGCGATTGCTTGCTGGTTGCGGTCGAAGAGTGGCAGCTCAATGCCAAGACTCAAGCCAAGGATCGTTCCTCGACTACCGACGTCTCCACCGAACGATGAACCAAAAACGATGTCCGGGTACTGCTTGACAACTTCCAGATGCAGCTTCCGCTCGGCGACCTCGTACTCCGCGCGCACGCGGAACAAGCCCGGGTTCTCGATGACAATCAGGTCCTCGAGATCTTTGGAGGAAGGGACCGCCTCTGGCAATTCTGGGAGAGCGCTCGCTGGGAGAGTGCCGAGGCGAGAAGGATGCACAGCCACGAGCTGTGACATGTCGGATGCTGCGTTGGCTCGCTCCATGCGCGCACCCAACACACGACTGCGTTCGCGAGCATGCTCAAGCCGGAATAGTGACACGTCGAGCGCGGTCGCCCCCCCCGCGACAACTAGGTCGTTCGCTACCGCAAGCGACACTTGAGCAGCCTCAAGCACGTCTTTGCGCACCGACTCACGGGTCTCGGAAACCGCAAGTCGAACGTAGGTTGCTCGAAGATCTAGGTAGAGCTCTCGAAAGGTCGCCAACGCATCGGCCTGAGCGAATCCTGCCAGGGCTGCATTCACTTCGTCTTGACGTCCCAAGCGACCACTGATCGGAATCGTGAAGCTCAGGCTGCCAACCGACACGGCCTTGTTGAGGCCTTGTCCGAAGCCGAACTCCGGCCCCACCGCGATCGCTGGGTTGGGCCATGGCGTAGACACACCTGCCTTAGCAAGTGCCGTGCGGTAACTCGCTATGGCCTCTCGAACACGAGGGCCGCGATTCCTGAGCCAGGCCGCCGCTTTGGTAAGAGACAACTCGCCCGGCGGCCCGTCTTCCGACGACCCTTCACGCTCGGCCGAGAACGCGCCAAAGTCCTCGTCGAGGATGGGGGCGGGCTCGTAGGCCTGCATTGCACAGCCCGACGCAACGATGACCAACGTGGCCGAAAGTGACGCACGCAACTTCTGACTACTTATTCTACGGACCGCCCTTGAGGCGGATTTGCTTCGCGTTTCCAAGTTTTCCTCCTGTGGTTCTCACAGCACCCCCGACATGGAGGCGCAGTTAAGGAACTCAGGAGGAACTCAGATCAGAAGGACGACAGTGCGGCGCAGCTCAAGCTGTTGCCGCGGCCTGCGTCTAGCAACATCTGCAAATGACTGCGCTTTCGCGCACGTCGCATCTGGCCGTGCAAACTCAGGAGTCCAACCATTCAGGAAGAACGGTGGAAGAGCGTCTCCGCCCAAGTCGGCGATCGCTTTGGCCAGCGAAAAGGATGGGCCGCCTTCCCTGGTGATCTCGGCAGACTCAAAGACTAGGTCATCACACGGCGGGTGCTGATCGACGCCTTCCGTTTCGGGTGATCCGCCAAGTTCAACTTCCGCATGGTGATCACAGGGGCAGTCATCGCCATCATCGATACTGACGGCGCCGACTCCAAATCCCACGTGACCATCGTGCCCTAGACACACCACCATCCCGCTGGTCGGCAGGAGACCGATAAGCACCGCAACAACGAGGCATAGCCAAGTTGTCGCACGCTGTGCCTCGGTTCGGGTGGTCACCATATCGACTCTAGTCCTCGACTTGTCTACCGACAAGACTTTAGTCCGATCGCGCCGCCACAACGCTTGGTGCACGATGAACTCCCCCAACCGTCAAGATTCCTGCATCGCGCCCGAGAAGGCTACAACACCCACCAAGGCAATCTCCGCGCGGCTCCTGACACGGCTTGGTTCGATCATGCAGTTGCTGGAGTCCAAGCGGTCCTGCCCTGAGGCACAACCACCTTCGCGAGCCGCGGCGATGCCAAGGTGCGCGATTGGGAGACCAGCGTCGACTACTTATCCAGCTCTGGTAGCAGCGTGATTGTGGCAACACAACGCGAATCAGCAGCCATGCTTACACTGAAATGCGACTGCTCGCTACCGAGGCGGCGATGTCGATGAGGATAGAGCCAAATGGATTGCGCGGCGAGAACCTTGCCGTCCGAGTCCTTGAGTTGAATCACCACCGATCTGCGCCCAAACCATCGGGTTCTGAGTGAACCAAAGACCCGAACCTCCTCGCCCGACACCGCGCGAAGTGCAATGGAAAGCTCGCCGGCAACTTCCTGGACGATGGCTACGTGGCCCTCTGCCACGAGATCCTTCCCGAGCGACCGGCATCCGGCCGTTAGCAGCAAGAGCACCAACACCCAACAATTTGCGAGACTCCTGCCCTCGAAAACGGCTGCCCGGTCTGCTTTAGCAAATAGCATCTAGAGTTTCTGAGCCTTTGGCCTGAGCAGGAGCTCACCGTGGCGACGCGCAAGCCAAGTGGCCAATTGCGAAACGTCTGAGGAATGCCGAGGCAGGATACGACCTCCTGTTGCCAGTGGCAATCCCACGCAGGTGGCCCGGATAAGCGAGGAGCGTTCCGATCGGTGCGCCGACTGCGGCATGCGGGTACTCGACGGGACATGGTCCGGCGACACCATCGGGCGTTGATGAGCGATTCGGCGGGCTGCTACGCGGCTATCGCCGCAAAGCCTGACGGCCTGGCTCCTCGCAACAGGCTGAGTATCGGCCAGGAACCGCGCCACCGGTCTCTGCCTACTCGGCGCAAAGCGACAACTACTCATGGGTCATCGACGACTTCGAACTGACCCACTTCGCCCCCAAACGGGCTCGTGCTGGGCAAGCTCGACGAGTGTGCTCTCAAGCTGCATCACCGACTTCCCGGTGTCCAGCGACACGCGCGAAGCCCGGCGGGCCTGCAGCGGCCTACCCAGCATCCGCCCCGTTCAGGACGCTTCGAAAGGACGCGCATTCGACCTCGCCTCGGCCCACGCCCGCACGCCTGAGGATCGCGATCGACCACAGCCGACGCCGGACGGGCCTTGACAACAAAGCACTCGTCAACGTCCATGGACCGCGCTTCGCGTCCCCATGGACTCAATTGGACTTCCCCATGAACAAGCTCTCATGGCTGCGCCTCTCGTCGTTGCCCATCACGCTGTCTCTGTGCTGCTGCGCAGCCGCTCAGGAGCCCCCCAAGGAAACCAAGCCTGTCGAACCGGTCATCAAGATCGCCACGCTCGACATCGAGACTCGTGAGCCGACCAAAGAAGAGACCAGCACTCTTGGGCTGAAGGTCGAGCATCGAGTACGCGGCCAGATCGTGACCGCCGTGACGAAGGATGGCGCCGCTGCCAAGTCCGGCCTCGTGGCCGGGGACGTCATCGTGACCCTCGGAGGCGTCGAGGTGTTCAGCCAGGATGACATCGCAGATGTCCTGCGCGTCAGTTCGACCGAACAGAAACTCGAGGCCTCCATCCTTCGGGCAAAGACCAAGAAAGAGGAGACCTTGGTGCTCCAGCTTGGCACCAAAACTGTCAAGCAGCCATCGGTCCCATCGCTCGCCTGGGACTTCGCGGGCCTGCCCCACATGGATGCCGCAATCGCCCGCGCCAAGAAGGAGAAACAGCTCATCCTCGTTGGGCTCTCGGGTGCTGAGACTTGATGACCGAGCACCCGCTTCGAGAGCCGTGCGCTCTCGCTCATCGTGAACGACAGCAAAGTAATCGAAGTCGCCAAAACCGCGGTGAAGGTCATCGTCAGGCGACCCCACGCCTACAAGTTCAAGCAGCAGCACAAGGACGCTCCGATTCCGGGGCTGGTCGTGCTCGATGCCGAAGGGAAGTTCCTCGGCGCCGTGGCACTGCCGTCTGACAAGGCTGTGGACCGGGTCCTCGAGCTTCTCAAGAAGCCAAAGTAGACGAAGGCCTTCACGCCCGGGCCGCGCCGAGGACTGTTCTGGCTGCGACGCGACGCCCCCATGAACCACGCCGGCGACCCCACGAATGACCGAGAGGCCCTGCTTCAAGGACCGCCGACGGGACGGCTGGTGCGTTTGGATTACGCGGAACCCATCGGGCCAACGCACTGACGCTTCGGCGGCAACAGCTCCAACGCGGTGCTCTGTCGTTCGTGCCTACCGGACTACCCCGTCACACGCGGCTTTCCGGAGATCGTCGTTCGACACAGCTCTACTTGCCTTCCTCCCACATGCTCTTGCTCCCGCACTTCGGCATCGACTGTCCCATGTACGGGTTCGCGATCTGATCGCTTGGTTGGACCCACTTTCGATAGCCCTGCGCCATGGGGCAGTCGAAGACGAAGTACCCCTTGCGCATCGACGAGTTCTTGCTGAGTAGGTCGACCAAGACGCGCCCGCTTTCCCCAAAGGCCCTGCGGACTGCATTCCCATCACCAGGATCCGCATTCTTCAGTGTTGTCGCGGCGGACGCCAACATGCTCATGGGCTGCTTCAGGCGTTCGGGACCAGAGGACATCGCGGCCTTCGCAAGTTTCTCGAGGTCGTCCGCATGCTTGATTGCGGTCGCTAGCTGGTCACGGACGAGAAGGCCCCGGATCACCTCATACGCACCAAGCATCCTTCGCACCACCGCCACCTCGGCTAGGTGCGCGAGCACCTCGACCGAGTTCTCCTCGAGCTGCTCGAGGCAGTTCTCACAACCAAGACGCACCAGCGTCATGCCGAGCATTACGTCGATCGCCTCGCCATCTACCAGTTTCTCTCGCGAAATCGGGCAAGTCTCGAGTGGATACGCGGCTTTCTGTGCCGTGTAGGCCGCAAGGCGTACCTTAGAGATGATCGCGAGCTTGTCGGCCGTTGCTTTCTTCGTGCACCCCGAACAGCAGAGCTGCACTAGGTGGCCGTCGAGAACGACCTGTGTTGGCTTGCCCATCGATCCGAGCGCCTTGCCGGATACGGGGCAGGTCGTCAGTGGATAGCCCGGCGCCTCCGAGGCAATCACGGCCGCGTCGAGCTTTGCACGAAACTCGTTCGGCTTGGCCGTGATCTTCTCGACGCACTTCTCGCAGCACGTGATGTAGGTCCGGCCTTCGATCTTGGTGGACTTGTGCTTTCCAGCTTCAACGGGCTTCCCGGTTACCACGCAGGTGGAAAGGGGATAGGACTCGATGATTGCGAAGGGCGGCTCTTTCGTGGCTCCCACCCTCTCGCCCGCCTTGCCAGGAACCTGCGCGATGGCAGCAGTGATGATTACGGAGAGTGCGACAAGCGAACGTACGATGTGGTTCATGATGACCTCGTGGAAAAGAGAAACGGAAACAGAGAAGGACTGTCGATGCGGCTCACTCACGTGGTTGTCACCTGCGCGCCTTCCGTGCGTGGCAACTTGCGCCCTCGCCAGATCGCGAAGAGCGCGGGGTACACGGTCAGCTCGAGCAAGAATGATGTGGCAAGGCCACCGACCATCGGTGCAGCAATGCGCCTCATGACGTCGGCCCCTGCGCCGTCGGACCACATCAGGGGCGTGAGGCCGATCATCGTGGTCAGCACGGTCATCAACTTGGGTCGGATGCGCTTGGCTGCTCCCTCGACGATCGCTTCCTCGAGTGCTCCGAACGAAGTCAGCTCGCCGCGCTCCTTGGCTCGCTTGTGCGAGAGCTTCAGGTAGAGGAGCATGATGACGCCCGTTTCGGCGTCGAGGCCAGCAAGGGCGATCATGCCGACCCACACCGCGACCGAAAGGTTGTAGTCCAGAAGGTAGAGAAACCAGACAGCACCGATCAGCGAGAAGGGAACTGCCAAGAGAACGATCCCGGTCTCGATCCACGATTTCGTGTTCAGATAGAGCAGAGCCAACACAAGCAGGAGTGTGAGCGGCAGGACTGTGGCGAGCTTGGCTTCAGCGCGTTCCAGGTACCGGTACTGACCCGCGTAGTCGACGCGGATTCCCGCTGGCAGAGGCAGCTTCGAGATGACCTGCCTGGCTTCCTTGATGTAGTCCCCGAGTGCTCGCCCGGCGACGTCTACGAAGACGAAGTTGACGAGCTTGCCATCCTCAGACCGGATCATTGGTGGGCCAGTTCTGTGGACGATGTTCGCGACCTGAGAAAGAGGCACTTGAGTGCCGGTGCGTGTTTCGACGAGCACCTCGCCGAGGTCCTCCGGTGCTTCCCGGAAGTCTCGCGCGTAGCGAACGTTGATGGGGTAGCGCTCGCGACCTTCGACCGTCTCGGAGACGTTCATGCCGCCGATGGCATGTTCGACCGCGCGATTGATGTCCTCAACGCGCACGCCGAGACGGCCCGCTTCGAGCCTCCTCGGCTCGACGTCAATGTAGAAACCGCCGGTGGCTCGCTCTGCGAAAGCAGAGCGCGTGCCAGGTACGGCTAGCAACGCCTCTTCGATTTGCAGCGCCGCGCGTTCGAGCGTCGGTAGGTCGTCACCGAAGAGCTGCACACCGAGTGGTGATCGAATCCCCGTTGCGAGCATTTCGATGCGCGTCTGAATCGGCATCCACCAGACATTGGGCATTCCAGCGAACTGAAGCCTCTCGTCCATCTTGGTGATGAGGTCCTCGTAGGAGAGTCCTTCGCGCCATTGGTCTTTCGGCTTCAGGACGACGGTGATCTCTGCCATCCCCAATGGGGCAGGATCGGTTGCCGTGCGTGCGCGTCCCATCTTGCCGAAGACAGACACGACCTCCGGGAACTTCATCAGCTCGCGGTCCATCTGCTGCACGATCTTGGTCGCCTCTGTCGGAGAGATGCCCGGGGGCGCGGTCGGCATGTAGAGGATCGCACCTTCGTAGAGCGGCGGCATGAACTCCGACTTCAGCCGCAAGAAGGCGGGGATGGTCGCTAGGAAGAGAACGGCTGCGCCAGCGACGACGAACCATCGCCTTCGGACAACGAACCGGACAATCGGCGAGTAGATGGCAACGAGGACCCGGTTGAGAGGGTTGTGTTCCTCGGGGCGGATGCGCCCACGAATGAGAATCGCCGCGAGAGCGGGCACAAGTGTGACCGCGAGAATCGCAGCGAACCCCATCGAGTAGGTCTTGGTGAACGCGAGTGGTTTGAAGAGGCGTCCTTCAGTTGCCTCAAGCGTGAAGATCGGCAGAAAGCTGACCGTGATGACGAGCAGCGAGAAGAAGATGGATGGGCCAACCTCCTGCATTGCGCGCACCACGGCATTGAGCCGGGTACCGGGTTGACCGTCCTCCTCCCAGTCTCCAAGTCGCTTGTGGATGTTCTCGACCATGATGATCGAAGCGTCGACCATCGCGCCAATCGCAACCGCGATGCCACCAAGCGACATGATGTTGGCCGTGAGGCCCTGGTAGAACATCGGGA
>CAXBFC010000096.1:0-20129 GCA_963974725.1 uncultured bacterium
TCTGGTCAGAACTACAACCCGAATACGCGCACCGTCGCGCGCAGCACCTTCAGTTCTTGCATCGGGTGCACAGCGAAGTCGGGTGGCTGCTTCTGGTCACACTTGAACAGCCGTCGCCAGATTTCGCTGTTCTCCAGTTTGACGACAACATTGGCCTGGGTCGGCGCGGTCGCCGAAACGTCGATCGTCAGCCGGTGCAAGCTACCAGGAATCACGTACGCGGCCGGAGGCGCCCAGGCTCCTTGCAACGCCTTCTCGAAGGCCTTGTGTGCGGCATCTTTGTTGAGCGCATCGCCCTCCATCAGTTCGACCTGGACACTGTTGTTGGCAGCGATCACCAGCATCATCTTGATGCCGTCAAACTCGATGATGTACCAGCGGTTGTCACCGCTCGGAAACTTCAGCTCGAGCTCCAGACGAGTGTTCTTGGCGCGAGCCTCGTGGCCTGGCTTGCCACGCAGCGCGCGCGCAGCTTGCTCTTTCCAAAGCCCACCACCGCCGGCGAACACCAGTTCCTTGCCGACGATTTCCCAGCCGGCGCCAGCACCACCATGCAACACCGAAGCGGGCAACGTCACCGCGCCATCGAGTTGGCCGTCCCGAACGCGCACATCCACGATCGCATCGCGGGGCGCGGCCCCCTGCAACGCCTTCAGCTGGTTGCGTTCGCGTTGAAATAGGTCGAGGCTCTTGCGGGCTTCGCGCAGCAGGCGCTGCTGCTTCGGAGTGCAGTGTTCCTGCGGGATGCTCTCGACCGCGAACATCGCCAACTTCAGTTCGCCGAGCGTGCCGCCCTGCGCCAGGTTGCCGAGGGCGTTCTCAAGCGAGAGGAACAACGTGTCCTGATCGATTCGCTGGTCGCTGCGCACGCCACGGGCGCGATCAATGCGCGGCCAAACGTGATCCAACAACAACGTGCGGTCGGCGTTGTGCAGGCCGCTGACGTGACGTTCCAGGCCATCGGTGTCGTCTGCCGCGAGCCGCAACACGGCCAGACCGAGCATGCGCGGCACACTGGCCAGCTTCTTGACCGGTCCGGTCTCTTCGGCGCTGAGTTTGGTTGGACCGAGCAAGTCACCGATGCGCAGCTCAGTCAGGCGCAACGCGATGTCACGCTGGCCACCGGACTCGCCAAACAGCTGCAACGTCTCCCCGAACGGCTTGACGCGCAACACGTACGGAACCGCGGTATCCGCTCGAAACGCGACCAACGGCGCCGACTGTCCGGCAATCGCATGCAGGATCGCCTGCTCGACCTTCTCGGTCGCAGCCAGACAACGGCGATGCCCGGCAAGTTCCTTGCGCTGTGCAACCGTCACGGGTTCGACGTCAGCGAGCACCGACCGCGCCGCGGCCGCATCACCATTGCAGTAGACGCGCCAGGCAAGATCACAGCGGGCATCAAACCGTCGACCTTGCAATTCGCTCATCGCAAGTTCGATCGCGTGCTCGGCGCTCATCAACTGCTGCTCGACACCGGGCCACGGATCGTTGCCGAGCCGGAAGTTGTCGGCCGGCGGCCAGTAGTGGCCGAGATTCGCGCGGAAGCGCTGCAGCGCCTCGGAGACGATCCACGGATCCGCTGGATCCGGGTCCTTCAGCCGCGAAACGAAGCCAGCGACGGTTTCCGAGACCTCCCGCTGCAGAGCAAGAATCGTTTTTTGCTCTTCGAGGTCGAGCACCTTGAGTGCCGCGGCTCCAGCAAGTTCGCGCTTCTGCTTCATCCGGATGTGCGTCTGCTCTTCCAACCGTTCAGGAAACGGTCGTTCGGCGCCGTTGCAGAACGTGCGCACCGCGTCGCGCCACAAGGCATCGGCACCGGAAAAGTCGCTGGCCCGAAGGCGTTCGTTGGCGCGCCCCGGCAACCGCGTCGTCAAGAACTGATCGAACTCGACCAAGAACTCGGCATCGCGCTGACGAATGATCGTCGCGACTGCTTGCAGCAACTGCTCAATGCGTTGGGTGCGCACCGGCGGCGGCATTTGTTCGAGACTGATTCCAGCACGTTCGCGCACCTTTGGGTGCAGTCGCTCGCGCTCGAAGGTCGCCTGATCCGGCCAGCGCGTGGGGTCGTGCAACCAGGTATCGATACTCGACGGCCGCGTCAGCTTCAGCGAATCGACGACCTCGTCAACGGCTTGCTGCAACTCGATGACGACTTCCTTGCGGCGCCGTTCGAGCGGCAACAGGCTGCCGCTCGGCGGATCCGTCACCACCGTCAGTCGCAGGTGACGCGCGCCAGCAGTCGGCAGCGCTTGCAGTTCGCGGTCCAGCTTGGCCAGGAAGTCCTCGGCGCTCGGAGCCGCGGCCACCGGATCGACCATCTGCTTGCCCACCCACCACGCCCCGCCGGTCAACAACATCGTCACCATCGCAATCAGCACAATGCGCGACCACCGACTCGGTTCCTCGTTGGCAGCTTCCAGGCGACCGAGATCGACCGCTGGCGGTTGCGACTTCTCAATCAGGTCGAGGTCGTCGAGCAGTTCGCGCGGCGTCTGGTAGCGCACCGTCAGGTTCTTGGCCAACAGCTTGCGGATCACCAGCGACATGCCGGGCGACACCGCCGAGTTGGCTTCGTCTGGCGGCACGACGTTTTCGTTGAGCACGTTGGTGATCAACGCCGCCATCGTGTCACCCGAAAACGGCGGCATGCCAGTCGCCATGTGGTAGAGCGTCGCGCCGAGCGAATACAGGTCGCTGCGAACGTCGACGTCCTGCGGGTTGCGCGCCTGCTCCGGCGAGATGTACATCGGCGTGCCGACCGTCGCCCCATCGCGGGTCAACGTCAGGTCCGCCGGTCCCTTCGCCAACCCCATATCGGTCAGCTTGACCCGGCCCGCCTCGTCAATCAGGATATTGCCCGGCTTGATGTCGCGATGGATGACGTCGCGCTGGTAGGCATGATCGAGCGCCATCGCGGTCTCGCGAGCCACCCGAAGCACGTAGTCCTCGGAGAACATGCCCCACTCGGTCAGCAGCTGCCGCAGCGATTTGCCTTCGACAAACTCCATGACGAAGAAGTGGTAGCCACCTTCTTCGCCGAGGTCATAGCCTGTGACGATGTTGGGGTGGCTCAGTGACGCAACGATGCGGGCTTCGCGGCGCAGACGCTCGACGTAGCGCTTATCGCGCGCGAGCGACGGCTTGAGGATCTTCAGCGCGACGATGCGATTCAGCCGCTTGTGCCGTGCCTTGAAGACGGTGCCCATCGCGCCGGCACCGACGCGATCTAGCAGTTCGTAGTCTTCAAAGGGTTGGTCGAAGTTCGTCACCGCATCCCATCATGGCACAAATACTGCGTGCCGTCGTTGCCTGGCCGACAAGACCCAAGCGGATCGTGGCGGCTCCGCCCGCGCAAGGTTGCAGCCCCACGGTTGCTGACCCGCCGTTGCAGGCCGACCGTGGCAGAACCACCGCTACGGAACCACCACTACAGAACCACCGTCGCTAGTCGCCGTCAGACGCATTGTCATCGTCCTTGGGCGGGATCGGTCGGCCGCTAGGATCGAGTTCGTATTTCTCGACCTTGCGCTGCAAGGCGAACCGCGACAAGCCCAACAAATCCGCCGCGCGACTCTTGTTGGCCTGCGCGCGATCGAACGCTTTTTGGATCTCGCGAATCTCAAGATCGCGCACCATATCCGGCAAGGTCGTACCGCGCTCGGCGGGCACCAGGCCATCATCGAGGTGCACCGAGCCAGGGCCGCGACGGCCTTCGCGAACGTGACTGCTGAGGTGCGACTCGAGGATGATGCCGTCGCACAGAATCGCCGCACGTCGGATCTCGTTTTGTAGCTCGCGCACGTTGCCGGGCCAGCTGTAGCCGACGATCTTCTCCATCGCGTCCGGCGAGACCCTGACCCGACCCTGGGTCTCACGCTGCAGGTCGCCGAGGAAGCGCTTGACCAGCTGCGGCAGGTCTTCCTTGCGATCGCGCAACGGCGGCAAATGGATTGGCAGCACGGCCAGTCGGTAGTAGAGGTCCTCGCGGAACTCGCCTTCCTGAACCATCTGCTCGAGGTTGCGGTTGGTCGCACAGATCAAGCGCACGTCAACCTTGATCGTCGTCTGGCTACCGAGCGGCCGGACTTCGCCTTCTTGCAGCACGCGCAGCAGTTTCTTCTGCAGGTCGAGCGTCATGTCGCCGACTTCGTCGAGGAACAGGACACCACCGCTGGCCGTTTCCAGCATGCCCTTCTTGTTGGCGGTGGCGCCGGTGAACGCGCCGCGCACAAAGCCGAACAACTCACTTTCGAGCAGGGCCTCCGGCAACGCCGCGCAGTTCTCGCTGACGAACGCATTCTTCGAGCGCTTCGAATGCGTATGGATCGCGCGCGCGACCAGCTCCTTGCCGGTACCGCTGTCGCCGGTGATCAGCACCGGATCTTCGGCTTCGATGTATTTGTCCAACAGCGCGAACACCGCCCGCATGGCGCTGCCGGAGCCAACGATCTGCTTGTATTCGTATTTGCTGCGCGTGCCGAGGCCGCTGATCTCTTCGCGGATCTGGGACAGTTCGCTGGTCGTCTCTTGCAGCTGGCCCTTGAGCGCCCCGTTGAGTTGGTCGACGCGATCGAGCGCCGCCTGCAATTCAAACTGCTTGGTGCGCAGCTGCTCCATCGATCGCGCGTTGACGATTGCGGTCGCGGCGTGGTCGCTGAGGGACATCAGCAGCATCTTCTCGCGCTCTTGGAAAACTTGCTGCTGGAGTCGGTTGTCGACGTAGATCACGCCACCGACTTCGTTCTTGATGCGGATCGGAATGCACAACACGCTGCGCAAACGCAGGTCGGTAACCGACTGCAAGTCACGGAAGCGATCGTCTTCTTGCGCGTTGGTCGTCAGCTCGGCGATGCCGGTCTCCATGACGCGCGACGCAATCGTGCGCGAGATCTTGAACTCCGGCGACAGCACTTCTTCTTGAGCGAAGTTGCGCGCCACCTCGACCGAGTGTTCTTCGCCCTGCGGCAGCAACAAGAAGCCGCGCTCAGCGCCACAAATCTGGATGCCGGCATCGACGATCTGGGTCAGCAATCGCGCCAGGTCCTGCTCTTCGTTGAGCGCGCGTGCAATCTGCAGGAACGCAACCAGGTCTTGTGCGCCGCGGCCGTTGTCGCCACCGGCATGGGTTTCGTCGACCGAAGCGTTTTCGATCACGGGCACGCTCAGCGTGACTTCGTAGGCTCCGACCACGAACGAATCGCCGACCTTCATCTCGGCCCGCAGCACCGGTCGACCGTGCATCTTGGCCGGGTTCTGGGCCCCGGCATCGACGAGCGCAAAGACGCCGTCCTGCCGCTCGACCCGGCAGTGGATGCGGGAGATCAAGCGGTCGGGCAAGAACAAGTCACACTCACGCGATCGCCCGATCGACACGACGTCCTTGTGGAACGCGTGGGTCTCGGATTTCTCGTCGTGGCTGACGACCAGTAGGAAGGGGCCTTCGGACATGGGGACTGTCGCAACCATAGTGCCGGACGGGGGCAACGTAACCGCCTAGTTGCAAGGTTGCACTGCGGCCGGCCTGTCCTGCTGCGCAGTAGGACTCTTACGACGGCAAGCCCAGCAACCGCTCGCCCGCCAAGGCAACTTCCTCGACCGTGATGTCCTTCATGCATCGCTGGTGACCGAGCGGGCAGATCTTGCGCTGGCACGGCATGCACTCGAGGTCCTTGCGAATCAACGCAGTGTGCTCCATGCAGTAGTTCGTGTAGTTGGGGTCGTTGGGCCCCATCAAGCAAACCACGGGCAGATCGAATGCGTTGCCGAGATGGCGTGGACCGGTGTCACCGGTCACCATCAACGCGCCGCGTCGCACCAACGCCTTCAGCGCATTGAGCGGCAGCACCGGCTTGGTCAACGCGATGGCATCGCCCTCCTTGGCAATGCGCTCGCCCAACTCGACCTCGGCGGGACCAACCAGAACCAAGGCGCGCATGCCGTGCTTGTCCTGGAAGTGCCGTGCGGTCGCGGCGAAGCGCTCGGGCATCCACAGCTTGCTGGCGCCGAAGTTGGCGCCCACCACGAGCAGCAACAACTTTTGCTCCTTGGGGATACCCAGGCTGAGCAGGTGTTCGCCGACCCAGCGATCGTCTTCGTCGACTACCGCCAGCTCAGGATGGGTGCCGCCGGGCGGCAGGCCGATCACATCCAGCAGGTCGTGGTAGTAGTCGGGCATCGGGTTGGGATGCCGCCGCGGCCCATCGCGGCGCTGCCACCAATGCCGACGCACGTCCGCCGACACGCCCAAGTTCATCATGAACGGTCGGCCTTGCGTGTATCCGAGCCGGTGTGGCACACGCGCCAAGAACGGCACGATGCCCGTGGCCGGCGAGTTGGGCAGCACCACCGCCAGGTCAAAGCGGCGCCGTTTCATCTCCCGCACCTGCCGCCAAAGCCCCCCCAGGCCGCCCCCCTTGGGCGTATCCACGATCTCATCGAAGTAGTCGCTGCCGGAGGCGAGGCTGCGCAGGTAGGGCCTCATTCCCGCGGTCACATGGGCGTTGGGGAACGCTTTGCGAATGCGCGCGAAGGTCGCGGTTGCCATCACAAAGTCCCCCAGCCAATTCGGGGTGCGAATCCAGATGCGCTCAATTCTGCTGGGGTCCACGGCTTGGGTCACGGGCCTCGATGTTGCTGGTTTGCCGCAACCGGAGCAACCTCGGCGTCGCCAGACCGGCAACTGTTGACGGGGATTCCGCCGATTTGTCCCACAACGGGTCCCCCTTCGCGGCTCGATTGCTAAGGTGTTCGACCCATACTCGCCACCCGTTTCCGGCGCAAACCAACAACATGGCATCGCAAGCCACCCTCGATCGTCTCTGTGCAGAATTTGACACCCGTCCCGACATCGTCGCGGCAGCCGTCACCCATCTCGAACAGAACGCCACCCCCGCTTTCCTCTCCCGCTACCGCTGCTACGAACTGGACGGCCTCTCTGAGGACCGTCTCGTAGCGATCGCGGAGCGTCTCCACGCGCTGACCGAACTCGAACAGCGTCGCATCACCATTCTGGAGCAAGCAGAAGAGCGAGGGCGCAAGACGCCCGAACTCGAAGCGACGCTAGCCAGCACGGCCGACCAAGATCTGCTCGACGACTACTACCAGTCGATGCGACCGCGCCGCCGCGGCATCGCGATGCAGATGGAGGAGAAGGGCCTGATGCCATTGGCGCTGGCTATCCAGCACCGCCAATTCGGTGACGCAGCCATCGAGACGGTACCGAAGCCGCAGCCGGTCGAGAAGAAGGCCAACAAGAGGCGCAGGCCACGGAAATCGGACGCACCAGCCAGTACCGCTGCTCCGACCGAGGCCGCTGCTCCGACGGATGCCGCGGCTTCAGCCGAGGCCAACGCCGAGGCATCCGCGACGGACACGCCAGGGACCGATGCGCCAACTGTGGATGCTCCGGCAGCAGCAGTTGCGGAGGCACCGGCAACACCCGTAGCAGATGCTCCGGTTGTAGACGCGGCAACGCCTGAGGCAGCGGCACCAGAGGCAGCGGCACCAGAAGCAGCCGCGCCAGAAGCAGCCGCAACGGAGGCGCCCGCCGCCGAAGCAGCAACCGGCGATGCTACCGATGCCCCGGATGCTCCGGCAGAAGCTCCGGCAGAAGCTCCAGCAGAAGCAGCCGCCGAGGCGGTTGCGGAAGAAGAGCCGAAGATCGAGCCCGTTGTCGATGCGAAGCCCGTTCCGGACGTCGACCTCGCCAAGCTGGCCGAGCCCTACGTCTCCGAAGAGAACGGCCTGCCGACCCCGGAAGCCGCGCTCGAAGGCGCGTTGCTGATTCTCGCCTACCGCATCATCCACGAGCCGACGACACGGGCCCGCTTCCGCGAAGAACTTCGCCGCGGCATCCTGCGCGCCAAGCCGGTCAACCCGGACGGCGACGGCGGCAAGGCGAAGCAGTTCTATAACTTCGCCGAGCCGATCAACCGGATCTCGTCGGGCCGCATGCTCGCGCTGCGTCGCGCCGAGCGCGAGAAGATCCTCAAGCTTGAGCTGACGCTGCCTGACGGCCGTCACCGCAAACTGCTTCGCGAACTGCATGCCAGCGACACGATCCCCGGCACGCAGCTGGGCGATTTCTACGACCTGGTCTTCGACAACGCGGCGCGCAGCATGCAAGAGCTGTGCGGCAACGACGTGCGCCGTCGCCTGAAGGAAAAGGCCGACCGCGAAGCCATGCGCACCTACGGCCGCAACCTGCGTTCGCAGCTGCTGGCACCGCCGCTCGGCAGCAAGAAGGTCATGGCGCTGCGAACCAGTGGCAAGGCCATCTGGGTTGCAATGCTCAACGAAGACGGTTCGGTTGGTGAGCACAAGACGCTGCCGACCGACAACGACGAGCAGAAGGAAGGCGCGATCGGCTTGCTGGCCGAGCTGATCAAGACCACCGAACCGCATGCGATTGCCGTCCCCCATGGGCGACGCCAGGCAGGCAGTGAAAAGGTCGTCGCCAAGCTGCGCGAAGCGCTCGGCGATACACCGATGCCAATGGTCGTGCCGGTCGACGAAGCTGCTTCGACGATCTACGCGACCAGCACCACGGGCAAGAAGGCGATTCCGGGCGTCGAAGTCGGGGTTCGCACCGCGATCTCGATCGGCCGCCGCCTGCAAGACCCACTGCTCGAGCTGGCGCGCATGGAAGTTCGCACACTCGGCCTGGGCCAGACGCTCGACGATGTGCACCAGGGCACGCTGCAACGCGAACTTGGCCGCGTCAAGTCGTCCTGCATGGCCGAAGTCGGCTGTGACCTCAACACGTCCGCAACCGAAGTCCTGCAGATGATTCCTGGCCTCGGCCACGAGCGCGCGCAGGCGATCGTCAAGCACAGAAAGCAACACGGCGGCTTCAAGAGTCGCGAAGCACTCAAGGAAGTCGAAGGCATCAACGAAGCCTGCTGGCGCAACATCGCCGCGTTCGTGCACCTGACAGGCGGCGAAGAGGCACTCGATGCGACGCCGATCCACCCCGACGACTACGGCATCGTCAAAGCGGCTGCGGAGCAGCGTGGCGAGCAAGTCACCGACTTGATCGGCAAGAACCTGCGCGACACGGACCTCGACAAGCTGGCGACCGAAGAGTGGCCAAAGGCCCGCTTGATCGACGTTCTGCTGTTGACGGGCCGCGCCAACAAGGATGCGCGCGGCGAACTGATCGCATCGGCGAACGAAGGCGTGCATACGCTGGCGGATCTGCACCAAGACAAAGAACTGAAGGGCCGCGTTGCGAGCCTGACCGAGTTCGGTGCGTTCATCGACCTCGGCATCGGCCAAGACGGTCTGGTGCACATCTCGCAGATCCCGCAAAACCGCTTGCGCGATCAGGACCAGATGCTGCGCGTCGGCGAAGTCGTCACCGTCTGGGTGCTCGGCATCGACGAAGCCAAGGGCAAGATCTCACTGAGCATGCACAAGCCGCGTCACCTCGCCGAAGGTCGGCTGCCGACGCTCGGTGAGCGCATGGACCAAGGTAAGGGCCGCGGCCGCCAGCGTGGCGGGCAGCGCGCGGGCGCGGGCGGTCGCGACGGTGGCGGCGGCCGAGGCCCACGCGGTCCTCGTGACCCCGGCCAAGAGGGACGTCGTCCCGGAGCGGCAGCTGGTCGCCCCGGAGCACCCGGCGGCCGACGCGGCGCACCTGGTGGCGGTCGTGACGGTGGTGGTCGCGACGGCGGTGGCCGAGATGGCGGCGGCTTCGGCGGCCGTGGACGTGACGACCGCGGACCGCGTCGCGGTTCCGGCGAACAGCGCATCTACACCATCGAGCCGGAACGCGAAGTTGCCGAACAGCTCAGCAAGAAGGGCGAAGCGACGTCGCTGTCGAGTCTGCGCAACTTGCTTGGCAAGAGTTCTGGCAAGAAGGACTGAGCCGCGTCATGGCACGCGCTCAGGTATTCGTCGTCGACCGTGACGCATTCTTCGGCGGGGACTGGCCGCAGGGCTACCACCGCCTGGAGAACAGCGACGAGTTCCTGGCCAAGGCCCGCTCCCTTGGCCGCTTCGTCGACCGCGAGGAAGCCGAAGCCAACCCAGCGTGGAAGCAGTGGATCCCCTACTGCATGCTGCGCTGCGGCGACTGGTCCGACGGCAGCGCCGACCCCGAGCGTGGCGTTTTGGCCGTGCAGCGCACCAACAAGGGTGGCGAGGCCCGGCTCCACGAGTCGTGGTCTATTGGCCTCGGCGGGCATATCGAGCCAGAAGATGTCGCCGCCGCTTCGACAGCTGGAACCGCGCAACCCGGTGCCAGCGAGGCGCGTACGTTCTTTGCAACAGCCCTGGGCCGCGAGCTGTCCGAAGAGCTTCAGCTGCCCGCGGCGGACCTAATCCCTGCGCCCAGGCTGCTTGGCTTGATCAACGATGACAGCACCGAAGTAGGCAAGGTTCATGCCGGATTGGCTTACTGCATCGACTTTCCAAGCCCTTTGCGCATTGCTCGCGAAACGGTAGGAATCCGTGAAATCTCGAAGATGCGAGGGGGCTTTACCCACCTTGTCGAGTTCGCCAAACTGTGGCAGACTCAGTCACAGTTCGAATCCTGGTCACAGTTCTTAATCCAGGCTGAAATCACCGTTGCTATGGGCGTTAGGTCCTGGAATGGCAGCGGTTCAGCCGAGAACGAAGCCTGATCCGGACTGCTAGCAACGACTGCGACGCCAGGTAGTGAGTGTGACCCAAGTTGGCTGAGCCTCTCCTCAGCCAATGAATACGCACTCTTCGACCCCCACTGGCGCCTCAAGCGTTGTGATTGACGGGCCAAAAGCCCATACCGCAACCATCCAAGCAAAGCCCCACAGGCCTTAAACCACCACCAGCAACACCCCGGGTCACGGGCGTTGCAGGAGACACAAACCTATGTCCACACGACAAGCCGCACGCCCGACGCGCGACGAAGTCTACGATCTTCTCATGAACGCCCGTCAAGCCGACTGGGTCGAGCTGTCCCTCGAGGACGGCCGTTCGATGTCAGGAGCCATCATCTTCAACGAGTTCAAGGGCACCGGTCGCCTGATCAACGTCGATGAAGAGTTCAGCTACGACTTCAATGTAGATCAGATCACGAACGTCAAGCTGTGATCTAAGGACTGCTCTCTCGATTGCACTGCTTCTTGCAGACCTGCTTTCTGCAGACCTGCGTTCTGGCAGGCACTGCTAGAAAGCACCGGGGACGCTGGCGCACCTCTGAAAACGCGCCGCCCCCACCGCCCCCACCGCCCCCACCCTGAGCTGGGCGCCCGGCGAGATCGATCCTCATTGCGATCCGCCGCGTTGCGCCCGCGTCCATTCCGCCGCCGGTATCCCGCCGAAGATCGAAGCAGGCTCGCGGTAGCCGACTAGTTCGGCATTGGCATGACCAAGACCGGCGTGGTCGCTCGGCGAATGACCTGCTCGGCAACGCTGCCCTGCAACATGCGCAGCACGCCGCGGCGACCGTGCGTAGTCATGACGAGCAGCGGTGCGTGCAGTTCATCCGCGCGACGAATGATCGTCTCGACCGGATTCGATGCGACTTGTGCTTCGACTTCGATGGAGCCGTGGGAATCGAGCGCCATCGCCAACTCGTGCATTCGCTTGGTCCGCGCGTCGACTGCCATCTGTTGGTCTTCTGGTGTCGGCACCGCGGGATCCGTGCTTAGCTGCGGCATGACCGGATTCGTCACGACCGACAGCAAGCGAACCGACAGCCCCAGACGGCGCGCGAGCGCCACCGCCGGCAAGTGGGCATCTACCGAGGCCGGCGAGAGATCAGTCGCGATCAGCATCGGACCACCGCGGTGCGCCTTCTGCTCTTCGCGGGTGAGCATGTTGTCCGTCAACAACAACACCGGCAGCTTGGCATCGCGAAGCACTTGCTCCGCGGTACTGCCGAGCACGGCGCGGCTGACTCCCGAACGGCCGTGGGTCGGCAACACGATCATGTCGGCCTTCAGGCGTTCGGCGGCGGCGAGAATGGCCTCGCGCGCGTCGGTCGCCTCATCGACTTCGACATGCACCGGCCGATCCGCACCGAGCGTGCTGGCAGTCTCTGTCAGCAAGCGCGTCGCAATCTCAACGGTCTCATTGGCGTCGGCCCGGTTGTCGCTCAACGCCGCGTTGATGATCATCGATCTCGGCGGGCATGCGTGGTAGAGGGTGATGCGCGACCCAAGTTGATTGCCAAGCTTGATTGCGAACGCGAGGTGCGCATTGGCACCGGCAGCACGATCGGTAGCGAGCATAATGTGCGGGTGAGTCAAATCGGTAGAAGCAGCCATACCCTCAATTACGGGGCCCATGGAGATTGGGGCAGGGGCCGGTGTGCTGAGCCGGCCGGGACATGCGGGGCAAACGATGCCGGCAAGGTGAGCGGATCGATCAGGGCGTGCCGCGTAGCTGCCGTGCAGCAGGTTGCGTGAGCGCAAGTTAGCCACTGGTCCGGTGCGACACGAAAAACCATCGACAACTGCGGACGGCGGCGACTCGTTGCCACGGGCTCTGCGTGCCCCCCCTCTGTAAGCAGATGACGTCGATGTCGTGCGCCTTTGGTGCCGCTTGTTCGTTGGTGCAGATTGCATGCATAAGTGAAGACTTCACTTCCGCCTCAACGAGGACCCCATGCCCAAGAGAATCCCTCGCCCGCTCGTTCCAGCTGCGGCCCTACTACTTGTCGGGGCCAGCTGCCACAAGTCGTCGAGCTCTGCGCCACCACCGATCGTCATCACCAACAACCTGACGGCCAGTGCGGTCGAGGTCGCTACGGCACAGCCACGCATCGGCTATCCGCTTGAGGTAGTAACGACCATCCAAGCGCTTGAAGACACCGTCGACGTCAGCGTCTCCTACTACGCCCTCAACGGCGACGACGTCGCCAACGAACTCGACGAGGTGCGCCAATTCTACCTTGGCTCGGTAACGTTCCCGGTGGTGCGGGTCGGCACGCCGACGTATCGCGCGGAGCTCACCGTTCCGACCGGCGTGACCCCGCCCGGCAGCTACGTGATTCTCTGCTCCGTCGACCCATCCGACCTGGTCGAGGAGAACAACGAGGACGACAACGAAGCCGAGCTTGCGGTCGCAACCGTGTTCGCTCCGATCGCGGCCCCCAACGTCTACCTGCAGGAGTTCGTGCTCGACCGGCAATCGATCGTGCTCGATCCCGACGTCGAAGACGTTGCCAGCAACCTGCAGGGTGACGTGCAGAACACCGATGCCGGCGGCACGCTCACGGTCGGCGTGCAGGGTTCGATCAACCCGGTCGAGATGGAGGCGTTCGTGCGCTTGCGCGTGACGCGCTCGGACCTACCGGTTGGACAGAACACCATAGATCTACCGCTCTACCTGTGGGATTCGGCAAACGATCGCTACCTCAACGCCTTCGGCATTGGCGGCCCGGTCGAGTGGTTGCCTCTCGGCGCAATCGCCCCCGACCGCGTCGTCGAAGGAAATGACAACGTCATGGTCGACGCAAAGGGACTCACCTCGGTGCATCTGGACCTGTACGTGCCGGGCAAACTGGCCGAGATCGTGCTCGCCTACATCCAGACGCAGCCACCATCATCGGGCGGCACGCCGACGGTTGTGCCTGATCTGCCGCTACCCGTCCAGCAAGCCCTGATCGCGTTCCTGAGCAGCGCGCCGCAACCGGTCACGCTGAGCGTCTTCGATTTTGAAGTGCTCGCCGACGTGCGCGCCAAGGACCCTGTGTTCGTCGACTCCAACCCGCTCGACAATTCGGCGGCCCAGCCGTTCTACGTGCTGTTGCCAGGCGAGGAGAGCAGCGCGCCGGATCGGCCACTCGCGTTCGATGCCGGACTCGACTCCTCCTGGGATAGCGATCGGTTCGGCGTCGGCTTTGATTTCGACGCATTCGCCTCGGTCGACGGCCGCGGCGCAATCGCCCAAGTCGCCGGCAGCGTGCCGGCCGAGGTGTTCGGCAACACATTCGACTTCATGCGTTTCGATGCGCGCGCGCAAGTCGTGCCTGCAATCAACCCGAACGAACTGCCGCCGGGCGAGAACTCGGGGTTCTCGCTCGAAATCGAGTTCGCTTCGCTAACGCTCTACAGCTACGAAGAGCCGCTAGGCTACGTGTTCACCGGTACACCCGAGCCGTTCGCGAAGGAGAAGAGCTTCAATAAGCAATTCTTCGTCGGACCAGTTCCGGTGGTGACGACCGGTGGCGTGATGGGTGAAATCGGCTACGAACTGGCCGCCAATCTGCAACCGACCTCGCTCGCGTGCAGCGTCACCCCCTACGCGACGCTATCGGCGACGCTGTCGGGGGCCGTCGGGGTCGCCGGCCTCTCCGGAGGTGCCGGGGCCGAACTCATCCTGCTCGACGAGCGCTTTGTCGGCGCGGTGAACACCGGCATCAGCGTCGTCGACGACAACACGTTCGAAGGCCGGGCCAACATGCAGGTGCGCAACGTGCTCAGCGGTCCATCTGGACGTGTCTACCTGTTCGCCGAGTATCCCGGCGTCAGATGGTGTCGCCGCAAAGTGCTCAACAGGCGCTTCTCGTATCCCTGTGGCATCAGGACCATCCGCAAGGAGTTGAACCTGGTCAGCTGGGCGACCTTCCAGAAAGAGGACGTGCTGTTCGACGAAACCTTGTGCAAACGCGTCACGCTCAACAGCGGCCTCGCCACGTTCAGCAACGCCTGCACCCAGCTGCCATGATCACTAGAAGCCGTCGTGCGTTCTGGGTCGTGGCGCTATTGCTACTGACCATCACGGTGCTGCTCGGGTCGCTCGCGTGGCAACCGCAGACGCTCGGTCCGGCCAACGCCGAATCCCCACCGCTATCGATGCAGTGGCGACCCGGCGCGATGCAGCACTACCGCTTCGTCGTGGACTCGTCCGTGCGCATGCAAAGCGACGGTGCTGCCAAGTCGGCACCGACCACCCACAACGTGCGCGGCGTGCTCGCCGTCGAGACCATCGCCGTCGCGACGGACGGCATCGACCTGCGCATGCAGCTTGATCCGGTGCAACTTTCGGTCGGCGGCGTCGTCGACCACGAGGCTAGCCGGGAACTCGCATGCGGCTTCCAAGTTCGCTGCTTGCCAAGCGGCATGCCAATCCGCTTCGCGTTCCCGGCGACGGTCGCACCCGCACAGGCGGAACAGCTTGAGCAGTTGCTGCGCACGTTCCAGTTCGAGGTGCGCAGCGAGTCCGCGTGGCAAGCCGAGGAGTCGCATGGCAGTGGCGCCTACTTGGCCCGCTACCAGCGCGAAGGCGCCGGCGAAATCCGGCGCACCAAGCTGCGCTACGTCAAGCCGCCATCGTGGACACCTGATGCAGCACTCGTCCAGGTGCTGGCGGCCGAAGCCACTGCGCAACTTGCACCCGGCGTCGACTGGCTGCGTGCCAACGTGGTGCGCGAGGTCTTGCGCACGACCACGGAGCTCGGAATGACGTTTGAAGTCACCACCGACGGCGAGCTCACCTGGCTACCGGCCGCCGAGGCCGAGACCGCTCGGATCCGCAGCGCGCTTGCAGCGGCCATTGACGACCTACCCAAAGCCCAATCGATGCCTACTGATTCGGAACGGCAATCTGTGACCACTGGTCGACCAGCGGCCGAACTGGCAGAGGCACTGAAGCAACTCGTGGCCGGACTCGACGCTGCAGTGGACCGCCGGGCGACGTTGGTGCACCGACTGCGCGACTTGATTCAGCAAGATGCTCGCGCACCCGCCATGCTCCTCGTGATCCTGCAACAACAGGAACTGCAGGACCGGACGCGTGCCAACCTGTTCCTCGCATTCGAACTCGGTGGCACCGAGGCCGCCCAGGAAGTGCTATGTCAGGTAGCCACTGGCGATACTTGGCGCTCGGGCGACCGCACGCGGGCCCTCGTCGCACTCGGCGGGCTCACGCAACCGACGAACGCAAGCCTCTCGGCCCTGTGGGCCACGACGCGCGACCGCACCAACAAGCAAACCAGTGATCACGCCAACACAGCCGCCCTGGCGCTCGGCGCGCTGGGTAGTCGCATGGATCACGCGACCAGCGACGACTATGCGAATCTGCGTGAGGGACTACTCGCGGCGGCGCTCGGCGCACCAGACGACCGGGCCCGCGCCATCGCGATCCTGGCGCTCGGCAACACCGCCGACCAAACGCTCGGCGAAGAGGTAGCCCGCTTCTTGGACCACGAGACCCCCAGTGTTCGTCGCGCTGCGGCCAAGACCCTCGGCAAGTACGGCAACGAACTGGCCGCAGTCGAACTGATGCTGCGGTTGCGTGAAGAACCAAGCAGCAAGGTGCGAGCCGCGATGGCCGGCGCACTCACCCAGTGCGCGACCGCACCAGCCGAAGCCATGCCCATCGTGCGTGCAGCCGTCGCCCGCGAACCGGACGAACTGGCCAGGCTGGCACTGGCCCGCTTCCTGACCCGCGATCTGGCCAGCCACCCGGACAACGTCACGGCGCTGCGCCAGCTGTTGGCCGTCGAGCGATCAGGCAAGGTCCGCCGCATGGTCGGAGAGGCATTGGCTGCTCATGACGCCGCGCAACGCCGGGAACTCGGCGGGCCTGGCGGCGGCTGAGCCAAGCTGTTTGCGACCTGCGCAGGAGCGCGAACAACGTCAGTCGCCCGTCACCCGTCACCCGTCACCCGCCACCCGCCACCCGTCGCACAAAAAAGGCGCCGCCAGCTCTTGCGAGCCGGCGGCGCCCAGAACCTCAGTACCTCGGCTGACTTCGGCCAAGACGCTCCGGCAGCAGGACCTCCCGGACCCACTGCCGTCAGCAACGTCAGTCGCGCGCGTCTTGACCAAACTCAGATCGAAGTGACCAGAGTCGAGCCGCCCGAGTGCCTAGCTCGGACGACCCATGCCGTCGGTCCCTCCCTTGGCGACCGCCCAACACACGCTCCGGAGAATAGCGACGGAATCGGCCCATGACAACGAACTTTTGACGCCTAGTGCCACCCCTTGTTGTCAGTAGCTTTCAAGAACGCTACTGGTGGTTCGTCAAGAGTTGTTAGGACTCGGGCATGCGACTCGGGAGCACGACCCGAAAGCACGTGCCGCGGTCCACCTCGCTCTCGACTTCGATCCGACCGTGGTGCCGCTCGACGATGCCGTGACTGATCGCGAGGCCGAGCCCGGTGCCCTTGTCGACGTCCTTGGTGGTGAAGAACGGATCGAAGACCTTCTCCAGCAACTCTGGCTCGATGCCCTGACCATGGTCTCGAATCTCAAGCAGCACTTCGTGGCCCACGTGCGCGCACGACAACTCGACGAGTCCGTGCGCGACCGATGCGTCCTTGGCGTTGAGCAAGATGTTGATCAGCACCTGCAGCAAATGGTTGCTCGACCCGTTGACGACAACTCCGGCCGGCACGGTGGCCTCGACCTTCAACTCAACCTCCGCGGTGCGAAACGGAACGCGAACCAGATCGGCCGCTTCGCGCAGCAAGCTCTTTAGGTCGAGCGGCCGCAACTCGAACGGTCGCTCACGTGAGAACTGCAACAAACCATCCGTGATCTTGGCGATGCGGTTGAGGTGCTTGTCGACCACATCCAGTTCGCGCAGCAACTTGCGCTGCTCATCGCCATCCTCGACGCGGTAGCGGAGGATCTTGACCTTGTTCTTGATGACGCCGATCGGATTGTTGATCTCGTGACTGACACCGGCGGCGAGCGTACCGACCGACGCAAGCTTCTCACTAAGTGCGAGGTGCCGCCCCATGCGGACTAGTTCGCCTTCTTGCCGCTTGAGCCGCGCCAACACGGTCGAAACGAAGTAGATCGAAAACGCGAGCGTGGTTGCGTAGGCGAAGACGAGCAACCACAGCCCAAGTGGCTTGATGGCATGCAAGTCAAACAGCCCAACCGCCAGCGAATGGTGCGGAATGATCCCGGCGCGCTCGGCGAAGCCCAACGCGAGCAGCAACAGCATGCTTGTCAGCGCAACCATGATCGCCGCACGCACCGACAAGACCAACGCAGCGATGAACGCGTGGAACAGGTAAAACAGCGCCAGCGGATTGGTGATGCCGCCGGAGTAGTGCAGCAACGCGGTCAAGATCAGGATATCGACCGCGATCTGTAGGTAGACGTGCCTGCGCACCGACGACAAGCGGCTGCGCGACAGCCGCGCAAAGCGCAGAATGTAAATGCCGTCGACGCACACGATCGCCGCGCCGAGCATGTAGAGCGGCCACGGGTCGGCGATCAGGTCGAGGGCGTGCGTCGCCAACGCGCACAGCCAGATGACCCCAGCTGCAACGATCAAACGCAGCCGATTGAACCATGCAACCTGAGACAGCAGAGCGCTGTGTTCGCGCGCTTCATCGGGAATCAGCAAGCTGCTGCCTGGGATTGCTCCACCGCTACTCAATCGCGGCTCCTCGATTCGTATTCGGTTCGCGCATATCGCCAGGAGCCGAGAACCAGGCAGACAAGGATCAGGATCAACAGACTGCACAGCGGGCTACCAAACTCAAACCGGAAGGCGCCTGTTCCGTTCTCGATCAGTCGCGCCTCATTGCGTTCGGCAGGCCACAGATCGCGGGCCAACTTGCGGCTAGGCTCAATCAAGTCGAGGGTCATGCGGCGCAGTGGATCCGTGATCGTCAACTGGCGCATGCCGGCAGAGACCTTCAGGTTGCCGGCCAACATCTGCACCCCAACGACGAAGAACGCAGCCCACGCGAGCGGGCGCCGAAAGGTTGCAGCCAAGAATACGGCGACGGCCGAATAGGCGACGGCACCGAGACCGAGCACGATGCAGAACGACACCAACAACCACGGTTCGCGTCCATCTGGCCACAGATCTGCTCGACTGGCTACGCCTGCAAAGAGCGCGGCAGCCGAGCAACACGCCAAACCACTCGTCACCGCAGCAATGGCCAACCACTTGCCCAGCAACAGCGGAATGCGATGCACCGGCCGCAAAAACAGGTATTGGCTGGTACGGTCTTCGAGTTCTCCGTGCACCGCTTGCACGCCAAGGAACAGCGTGGTCCACGGCACGATGACGGAGCCGAGTCCCCACCATGCGAACACGCTGTAGAGATGCGCGCCGTCGCTGCGAGAGCGAGCGCCTCCGGCAAGCACGAAAGCGAACACGAACAACAGCAGCAGAGCAATCGGGGCAATCCAGAGGATGCGTCGATAGCGCAACATCACGAGTGTCTGCCGAGCGGACTCGACCGCGGTCGCAAACACGCCAAGCATGCGCGGTTCGATGGCGGCAGAGTCTGGAGCGCTGTCAGTGGAAGTCGTCATCGTGGCTACTCGACGAGATATCCGAAGACGGCAGCGAGGTCGTCATCGAGTGGTATGAGTTCGTGGATTCCGCCTTGCCACGCACCGGCGAGATCGGAAAGGCGTTCGTAAAAGACGCCGTGGCCGGACAACGATAGTTCGAGGCCATCGCCAAGGAAGGTGACACCATCGACCTCGGGCCAACTCATCAACTGCACGGCGAGCTCGCGTGGACGGGCGCCCTTCAGTCGCAAGCGGTGCGGCCGTTCTGGCAACTGCTCGCGCAGAGCGTCGACCTTGCCATCCGCGAGCAGACGACCTTGGTGTACCAACACCACGCGGTCGACCACCGCTTCGAGTTCGTGCAGCACGTGGCTTGAAACCAACACGCCGACGCCCCGTTGTGGCAGGTTGCGAATGAGGTCCGACAACTCGGCGCGCGCGACCGGATCGAGCCCCGTCATCGGCTCATCGAGCAGCAAGAACTGCGGCCGATGCGCCAAGGCCTGACCAAGGCGCACACGCTGACGCATGCCTTTGCTGTATTCACGAATGGGCCGATGCATGTTTTCTGCCAGGCCGAGTTCGGACAGCACTTCTTTGGCACGCATCGTTGCGGAGCGCGCGGCAAAGCCGTGATAGCGCAGCATCCACGACACGAAGCGAACGCCGGATAGAGGTTCGTACAAACGGTCGAAATCTGGACAGAAGCCGATCCGGCCGCGAGCTTCGCGCGTTGCCGCGTAGCTGCCACAAACCCGGACCGCGCCTTGGCTCGGTTCCAACAAGCCGACGGCCAACTTCATCAAGGTCGACTTGCCAACACCGTTCTTGCCGACCAAGCCAACCACTTCGGTCCGCACTTGGAAGGACACATCCAGCAGGGCCGCAACCGAGCCATACCATTTGGTAACGCTGTCAAACTCC
>CAXBFC010000097.1:0-19940 GCA_963974725.1 uncultured bacterium
CCTTGGATTTGCCGCCAAGTGAGACGCCAACCGACGGTCGTAGCGAAGCCTTTGCTTGAACGCCGACAGCGTTGACGGCACGGAAGCCAATGGTTGACGCAGTCGGTCGCCGTGCCTGTGGGCCGTGGACGCCATCTCTGCTTTTGAAGAGATGGGTGCGTGCGGCGCAGTGCTTTTCGTTCTTGCCATGGTCACACCTCCTCGGTCTGTAGATTGCTGCGGGAGTCAACGCTCGATGGCGGTCAGAACTCCTATCGCGTGCGGTGGATCACGAGTTTCGGAGGCTGAAAAACTGACAGGATCGCAACGCGGAATCGGTCATTCTGACAGCGGCGAGCAGGCGTTCACGCGGGGTTGTCGGCGTCAAGATGCTTGCTCAGATCGCAGTGAGCGAGAGGCGGCCCGGCGGGGTTGCGGTTGGCACAGCCGTTGCTTGCTTGCATCACAGCAATCGAACAGAGGTCCGATCGATGAGATCGTCAGCAAGCACATTCCCGAGGCAGTCGCAGCACCAGCGAGGCGAGACCGAACTCCCAGCCAGGTGCGTTCGCAAGTTGCATGGGAACAGCTGTTGCGAGACGGAGTCGACGCCCGCCTCTGTTTCGGTCAACACAGAATGGGTGCGGCCGCAGGCTGCCAGATCCTTGGAGGTGAGCAGTCGTGTTGCCGCAGCATTGTGTGTTCTGAACTCTTCAGTCTTCGCGGGCGGTGATCAAGTGCATGAAATGCATCGTTCGCGGAGCATTGGTACACATCGCGCGTTGCGATGTTTGTTCGGTGCGCGGTAGTCGCGCACTTCTTGTTGTCCTTTCTCAACACTAAATAGAGGTAGTTATGCTGTATCTAGCTGAGCGACCAAATCGTGTAGACAGGGGATCGCCGGAGGTCCCACGCACAGTCGATGATCTGATCACCCGGTTCTGGGGTGGTGCGACGCCATCGCGCGCCCGCAGCATCTGGCAGCCGGTCGTCGACGTGATCGAAACGCCGCAGGCCTATCTGTTGCGCGCTGAGATCGCGGGGGTCAACCCAGATGACATCGAAGTCACGCTAGTAGGTGACACGCTGACCTTGCGCGGCGAGAAGTTGATCGAAGAGAGGCTCGATGACCAGACCACGCATCTGAACGAACGCATGGCGGGTCGCTTCGAGCGAAGCTTCGCATTGCCAACGTCGGTCTCGCCCAACGATGTCGAGGCAGAAGCTCGCCACGGGGTCCTGGTCATCAAGGTGATGAAGGCCAAGGAGGCGCAGCCGCACAAGGTTGCGATCCGCACGAGCTGAGCCACTCCCGGCGTGAGGAGGTGGCCCGATACTTTCCGTCCACGGGACCGTTGGGTCTCGTGGGCGGCACCCACCTCCTTGTCATCAAGACCTCTCAAGCATGCAACCCAAAGGAGGACCAACCATGCTTCGTAAGACAAAGAGTATCGCTGCTATCACGTTTGTCGCACTTGCTGGCGCCGGAGTGCTCGCTGCCCAATCCGAGTCGATGGCCCAGTCCGAGTCGATGGCCCAATCCCAATCAATAGCCCAGTCGCAACCAAGGGCACCAATGGCATGGAGCCAGTATGGGCCACTCGCGCACAGCTACGTCGTTCCGCCTTACCAAGCTCTGCCGCAGACGAACTCAAGCACTGTCGCCGATACTGGTGCGCTAGAAGAGCTGTCGAACGCGTTCGCCGCCGTTGCGGAGAAGATCAAACCCTCGGTCGTGAGCATTACGTCGGCCAAGCGGGTTACCACTGTGCGGTGGGGTGTCAGCCCGTTCCAGGGTCACCCTCTGCGAGAGTTCTTCGGCCCACAATCCTTTCCCGATGGTGCCAACCCGAAGTCCGGCGGCTTCGTGCAGCAGGGCTCTGGAACAGGATTCGTGGTCAACAAGGACGGGCACATCATCACCAATCACCACGTCGTACGTGATGCGGACGAGGTGACCGTCAAGATGGCCTCAGGCAAGACCTACAGGGCCGAGGTTGTCGGAGCAGATTCGAAGACCGACTTGGCCGTGCTCAAGATCGAAGGTGCCCGCGACTTGGTGCCGGCACCGCTGGGGTCTTCGGGAAATCTTCGTGTCGGCCACTGGGTGGTTGCGGCGGGGAATCCCTTCGGGTTGTCGTCGACGATCACCGCTGGCATTGTTTCCGCGGTCGGAAGAACCCAAGTGGGCATCGCGGAATACGAAGACTTCATCCAGACGGATGCGGCCATCAATCCAGGTAACAGCGGTGGGCCGCTCGTCAACCTCAAGGGTGAGGTGGTCGGCGTCAATACGGCCATCTTGACCAGAAGCGGCGGCTACATGGGCGTCGGGCTTGCCATCCCAGTCGACATGGCGAAGACCATCATGGACAGCCTCATTGAGCATGGTCGCGTCGTGCGTGGGTGGCTCGGAGTCAACATTCAGGACCTGAACGATGGCTTGGCCAAGTCGTTCGGCTACGAACACACGGCGGGAGCGCTGGTCTCAGATGTTGTCGACGGGGCTCCCGCAGCGGCGGCTGGGCTAAAGCGAGGTGACATCATCACGCACCTGGCGGGAGTGCCAGTGAAGGATGTCGCAACCCTGCGCTTGCATGTTGCGCGAACCAAGCCAGGCACCAAGGTGCCCGTCAAACTGTTCCGCGACCAGGCTCGTCACACAGTCGAAGTCCAGATTGGCGAGCTGCCCGAGGAAGCCACCGCATCCGCGAAGGCACTTGCCCGCACCGATCTCAACATGTCGGTGCAGTCGCTGACCCCGGTTCTCGCACGGCGATTGGGATACGAGGATGCCCTTCAGGGCGTTGTCGTCACGAAGGTCGCTCCGCTCGGATTCGCGGCACGTGCCGGCTTGCGACCTAACGACGTAATCATTGGCGTGGGTGGCCAACCGGTGAGTGACGAGCGCGACTTCAAGCGAGCCATTGGCGAGCAGGACCTCGAAAGCGGCGTGCGCCTTGATGTGCGACGCGGCAGTGCGCGACTGTTCCTGTTCCTGCAGCAATAGGGATAGGGAACGCCGGTCTCGGAGTGCCATCCGAGACTGGCAGTTCTTTCGGCCGGCGTGCCGCATCGAGTGCCGATCGCGATGCTGGGATGCGGCGTCGATGCCGATTCCAAATGGGCGGCTCAGTTGGCATTTGCGCGTCGGCCGAACGTCGAAGTCGTCTACTTGCTCGCTGCAGGGCACGGCTCGACCCGGATGTCTCTACCCCACGGGAGGGATTGCGCCGGCGTGCTTCGCCTGGGTGTGCGTTCGGCGTGAGAGTCTCAGTTCTCACGTCGCACGAACGCTTCGAAGCGCCAGTCGATACGATCCGCCTCGTAGGTAACCCATTCATGCAAGTGCTCGCCCCGTGGCTTGAGCTCGCTGCCGCCCCAGAGATAGGACTTCCTGCCCGCCGCCGGCGCATCTTCGTCGAGCGAATGCCAGACGGGATAATTGTTGTCGTTGACCACCCGCCACGCGAGATCGACGGCCTTGTCCGGCCACTTGCGGGCGCGCACTCGCTGATAGAACTTCACTCCCGCAATCTTGGCGATGAAGTGCTCGCTCCACTTCTCGCCCGAAGGCGTCTGCAGTTGCCTCAGTCTCGACCGGACACCTTTCTTGCGCCTGGCCAGCTTCTTCTTGGCGACCTGAAACCAGATGTCTTGCGAGGCCAGGTTGGTCGGCTTCAGGCCGGCCTTGTGCAGTTGCGCGTCCAGGCTCTGCCGCTGTTTCTTGAGTTCCGCATACTTGGACTTCGCGTCGACGAACTCGGTTCGCAGCAGGTCCCGCCCGACAATCGCTAGCTCGACTTCGAAGTCGTGCCATCGCTTGCCGAAGTCACGGACCTGGTCCTCGAGCTTGTCGTGGCTGCGGTCTTGGCGTGCTTTCGTTTGTCGCTGTCGGGCGAGAGCGCTTCGTCGGTTGTCTGCAGCAATCTTGCGTTCGGCGGCGGCGATCTGGCCCCTGATGCGCCCCTTCTCATACGACTCTTCGATCGCCCGCTGATTGGCCGCCGAACGGCTTTGCGCAGCCGAACCCGAACCAGAGTAGCGATTGGACTGTTGGCGTGACCACGAGTTCAGTTCGTTGGCTCCCTCCGCCAACACTTCCAAGAACATGTCCGTGTCGCGGGCGCGCCGTGCTGCGAGCTCGCGCCGAGCGATGCGGTCCGATTCGGCCTTCTCGTTCGCTCTGGCAGAGGCGATGCGCTTGGCCCCGCTGCTGCGGGCATCGGTCAGTTGACGCGCATGCTCGGCTAGGGAATCGCGCACCGAATCGATCTTGAGTACGCGGTCGTACAGGGAGCGCGCCGTCATGCCGTCGCGCAGCCGCACGATCGCCTGCAGCTGATCCAGGCGAGTCGAGGCGCTATTGACGTCTTCGGTAACGAGCACGCGCCCCGATCCCATCAAGAACTCAGCACCAGTTTTGACAGCGCATAGGTCGTCGGAGACCTTGAACACCTGCGCCGCGAAATCCAACGGCAAGCCGCGCTTCTGCAGGTCGGCGATGACCGCGTCGGCGGCCGCTGGCAGGGCGTAGTCACTGCGCGCATCGAGATCGGCGACGTACTTGCCGTCTCTGACCAGGCGCTGTTGTTTGTGGATCGCAACGCGCGGCGTAAAGAACTCGAAGTAGTAAACCGCCGCGTCGGCTTCGTATCGGACCGACACCTGCAAACAGAACTGCGCCGGAAGTTCGGTCGGCTCACGTTTTTCGTCAATCGCGTTGGCGGGCACGATCGGCAGGTCCAGCGAGAACAAGCGGCTCTCCTCGAAGTGTTGCTGGCCCGCGAGGCCGCGGCTATTCCGGGTGCCCGGTTTGCCGTGGTATTCCGCCGACTTCATCACGCGCGGAGCGTGGCGGAATGCGTGCCCCGCCAACCTGGCGTCATCAAAGTAGATCTCAGGATCGATATCCCAGACGCAATCGACAAACGTCTGCGCCAACGCAGCGGAGTTGTCTGCGATCTGCTCTTTGGAGAACGTCGTTGCACAGCTCGAGCTAACGATGCCGAATAGCAAGACGAGGGAGTAGACCGTGGCGGTCTGGTGGCGTGAATCGCGCATCATTCGTTCCTCTACTTGCCGGCGAGTTGCCGTAGGACTTCTGGACCCAGCACCAAGCTGGCGCGAAGGTCCCCGCCGTCGATGCGCACCTGTGCGGTAATCTGCTCGCGACCGTTTGCTAGGGCGGTTCGCGCGGCGTCTCGAGCATTCACCAGGATTTGGTTGCCGTTTTGACAGCGCACTTTTTGAAGTTGTCGCGGACCGAACCGGACCAGCACGTCTTCAAACTTGCCGATCTTCAGGTCTTGCTGCTCGACCACGACGTCTACTTCGTCAGACGGATCGATTGCCTCGAAGAGACCAACCGTCAGCACGATTGGGCCACTGATGGCAAATTGTACAACGTCCGAGGCGATCCCAAACGTGAAGGCAAACACGACCCCCGGTGTCATGCCAAACTCGTCGATCAGGAAGAGCGTCTGAGACTTGAGGTCGTAGCTGACTTGGCGATCGGTGATGGTCGTGCGCTCGATCTTCTTGTCGCCGGCAAGCTTCAGCCTGATGCGGACGTTGGGAGCTTGAACTCCAACGAGTTCAACGGAGAGCGCACGCGAGTCCTTGATGAGCCGATCCTGTACCTCGACGTGATCTCGCACTCGGTAACTGACACAGCCCCAGGAGCACATCGGAGCAAGCACTAGCAGAGCCAGGCGTCTGAGAGAGAGGGGGTGCGGCATGGTCGGTTCGCTAGCAGGAAGCTCAGTGTGTGCATGCGGCGGCTCCGGGTCGCTGCGACCCGGCCAGGGTGCAGCCGTCGATGCTTCCCTGATATCGGCACCGAGCAGTGCGGATACGAAGGCGAAAGCCCTGCCTGTTGGCGCTGACGTGATGGCCTGCTTGATGCGTCGTTGCGGCCCCACGAGAACGTGAGTGCCGTGGCTTCTTGCCGCGGCGAGCCGGAGTGGGCGCTAGTGCTTACTTGCGATATGCCCACGCGGCTGCAGCCAGCTTGCCGGCGGTGCTCCCACAGGGCGTTGCCAGCAGCGCTTCTTGAGCTGACGATCGGGGGGCGCCGCGGCCAAGCCCGCGCGTCGTCGAAAGTCCTCTACTTCGTTAGGAGCAGACTCATGAGTGCTGTCCGTCACGTGATCCTCGCCCTGTCCGCAGCCACCTTGTCTGCTCAATCGCCGCTGGTTACGACCTACGGCTTCAATGGCAGTGGGCCAGCCGGTGGTCAGTTACTGTTCGACCTGTCCGTGCAGACGACTCAGACGGTTTGGCGGCTCGACGTGCATTCGGGTTCGCCCCCCGGCACGGCAGGAACGGTTGAGGTCTACCTTGCGCCGACGACTTGGGTTGGCAATGAGACCAATCCGAATGCGTGGACCCTTGCGGCGAGTGGCCCCGTGGTGTCGGCCGGAACCGGTTTGCCTTCGTCCGCGTGCATGACGAATGGCATCGTGCTGCTGCCAGGAAGCTATGGCGTGGCCGTTCGCCATGTGGGGTTGTCGTTCTTGCGCACCAATGGCAACGGCAGCAACCAAACCTATAGCACGCAGGAGATGACGTTGACTGCGGGCGCGTCGCAAAACGTCGCGTGGTCTGGGACCTTTCAGCCGCGGGTGTTCAACGGCGCGATCCATTACCAAGGCGGAATTGTGTCGGGTCCGTTCGTGTGCGCAACCGCGGGCACCTTTGGATCGGGGTGTGGCAACCTCACGATGAATACGACGACCGCACCGCTGCTCGGAGTGACGGCGACGCTACAGACGTCGAACATTCCGTCGACGTCTGCTGTCAGCGTGCAGGTGTTGAGCTTTACGCAGGTGTTGCCGGGCATCGATCTCGGCCCGGCTGGCGCGCCCGGTTGCTTCCGCCATGTAACTGTCGACAGCGTTGTCGCCTCGCCCACTACCGGGGTCTGGAATCGACTGCTGCCAGTGCCCGCAACGGCGGCGTTGTTGGGCGTCATGGTCTACGGCCAGTCTGCGTCGTTCGTGCCCGGCGTGAATGCACTGGGAGTCATCACGTCGAACGGGATGGAGCTACGGCTCGGCAACGTGATCGGCTGATGCTTGCCAGCCGCTGCTTCGCAGCGGCGCGAATGGCTGCCAGGCGTGCAGTACGCAGAAACGGCCCCCGCCGCGAACGATGGGAGCCGTTTCACGAGGCGGCTGCGAGCAGCCGCCTCGGACCGGTTGGGAAACCGATCCCGATGGAATCAATCCAGCGGGACTAGTTACCGACGGTGCCGGTGACGCCGTTCGACGTGATGATGTTCGCCGCGTTGGCGAGCGTCAGGGCGATCGACTGGCCCGAGAGCTGTTGGCCGATCAGGGCCGGGTTGGCCGGGAGCGCCAGCGAAACCGTGGCCGTGCCACCAGCAGCTGCGCCGGTGATCGAGCCGAGGATCGCGGACAGGTTGATGTCACAGCCAGGAGCGTTCAGGCCAATGGCCGTCAGCGGGATGGCTGGACCGGCGTTGCCGAGGAACGTGATCGCGATCGGGGAGACCGGATCGATGTTGCTCGTCGTCAGATCCCAGTTGGTGTTGAGCTTCGGCAGCGTCGAGCTGACGAGTGCCAGGTCGGCGGCCGTGGTGAACGGGCCGACACCGGTGTTGATGATCTGCGGGCCGAGGTTGAGCAGGTCGGAGTAGTCCAGGCCACCGAGGTCCACCGCACCGAAGCCGGGCGAGACGCCGACGAGGCAGTCGAGGAGGGCGACGGCGCCGTAACGAACTTCGATCACACCGGTGTCGAACAGGGCGATTTGCACCGTGTTCAGGTCGGTGTTGCCGAATTGCGGCACGTCCGTGAATGTGATGTGGAACTCACCGGGGGCGACTTGCTCAAGGTTGATCGTGCCGGCTGATGCCGGGTTCAGGTCGTCCCAGAGGAACGCGAGGGTGCTGTTGGCGTTGTTCAGCAACTCGGCGATGCTCTCCGAGAGGTCCGCGCTGGTGACGGTCGAGTCGAACGACAACCAGCCGTTGGAGCAGAGCGCGATGTCGGTCACGGAGCCTTCGCTGCACGGCATGGTGAAGCCGAGTGCGACGGACTGCGTGTTGTCGTCCGTGAAGGGCGTCGGCGTGTTGGTCGGTGCAACGATCGCGCCGGCGCCGTCCGTCAGGATGTAGCCTACGCCGGTCCAGATGTAGGTGTGGCCGGTGTTGCTCAGATCGAACGCGGTGAACAGCTCGTACTGAGCTTCGCCCGCGGGGTTGCTGGAGCCGCTGCAGCCGACGCCGTAGGACGCGCTGCTCGCGAACGCGCAGCTGGTGGCGGTCGTGTCACCGATGTCGTAGTTGATGTTGCCGTTCCAGATGCGAGGGTTGAAGTTCGCGTTGAACGGGTAGGCGAGGCCGGAACCTTCGTAGAACTCCAGGTCGGCGTTGGACGTGTAAAGGGCGCCCGTGGTGGTGCCGTTGGTGTAGTTCATCGACGTGCCGTTGGTGACCGTGACGTAGAACGCCTGGGTCGTAGCGGCAGGAACGAACGTGTTGACACAGATCGGCAGCGGCGTCGCGACGTTGAGTCCGTTGCTGACAACGCCGGCGACCGAGCCGACCATGGTCCATGCAGCGGCGTTGTTGACGTCGGGCAGGTAGGGCGTGCCGGACGGCAGCGTCCAGACTTCGAGGTCCCAGGAACCGGCGTCGATGTTGACGTCAAAGCTCTTGACGGTGATGCCGGCAGCGTTGGTGGCAACGATGTCGAACATGTTGCCCGACTGGCCGTTGTTGCTGGCGAAAGTGGTGGTGAGCGGCGACTGGGCCGCCAGAGACGCGCCGATTACGGCGATAGAAAGAAACTTAAGCATGGTTGATTAATGAACCGGCCCTCGAGTCGGGCACTAGTTGTGCGGAAGAGCATACACTGAATTTGAAGCGTGTTGCATGTCGGTATCACCACAGTCTGGCTGACGAGACTGCTGCAGCGAATTTCGATTGCTCGGCATTTACGTTCTCTGCATGCGATCGAAGGGAATGCGGTGGCTGATACGCAGACGTCTTCAGCGCCCTAGAAGCCGTGCTACCGGTCGATCGAGGTTTCGAGTGTCGTGGTCATGGCCGGCAATTGCGCTTGGCATGTGGTGCGAAGTCGCGCTTGAACTACGCAAACCGGCTACGACGGACGCGCTCGGTAACGGTGCGGTCGACGATCGCACTGCTTGCTTCGAGAAGCATGTTCGAAGCGCTGACTCGTGCCACGGGCGTCGCGGTGCGAATCGCGTCGGCGTGCAGTACGCAGAAACGGCCCCCGTCGCGAACGATGGGAGCCGCTTCATATGGTGGCTGCGAACAGCCGCCTAGGACCGGTTTGGAAACCGATCCCGATGGAATCTTGCCAGCGGTATTAGTTGCCGATGGTGCCGGTGACGCCGTTCGACGAGACGATGTTCGCCGAGTTGCTCAGCGTCAAGGCGATCGACTGGCCCGAGAGCTGTTGGCCGATCAGGGCCGCGTTGGCCGGGAGCGCCAGCGAAACGGTGGCCGAGCCACCAACCGCAGTGCCCTGGATCGATCCGAGGAGCGTCGACAGGTTGAGGTCACAGCCCGGTGCGTTGAGGCCGATGGCGACCAGCGGGATCGCAACGCCACTGGCGCCGAGGAACGTGATCGCGATCGGCGAGACTGGATCGATGTTGTTGGTCGTCAGGTTCCAGTTGTTGCCGATGCTCGGAAGCGATGCGCCGACGAGTTCCAGGTCGAGGGTAGTGGCCGAGCCGCCGCAGCCGACGCCGTAGGACACGTTGCTACCGAACCCACAGCTGACGGCACTCGTGTCGCCGACTTCGTAGTTGATGTTGCCGTTCCAGACGCGCGGATTGAAGTTCGCGTTGAACGGGTAGGCGAGGCCCGAACCTTCGTAGAACTCCAGGTCGGCGTTCGAGGTGTAGAGGGCGCCGGTGGTGGTGCCGTTGGTGTAGTTCATCGACGTGCCGTTGGTGACCGTGACGTAGAACGCCTGGGTCGTAGCGGCAGGAACGAACGTGTTGACACAGATCGGCAGCGGCGTCGCGACGTTGAGTCCGTTGCTGACAACGCCGGCGACCGAGCCGACCATGGTCCATGCAGCGGCGTTGTTGACGTCGGGCAGGTAGGGCGTGCCGGACGGCAGCGTCCAGACTTCGAGGTCCCAGGAACCGGCGTCGATGTTGACGTCAAAGCTCTTGACGGTGATGCCGGCAGCGTTGGTGGCAACGATGTCGAACATGTTGCCCGACTGGCCGTTGTTGCTGGCGAAGGTGGTGGTCAGCGGCGACTGAGCCGCGAGAGAGGCGCCGATTACGGCGATGGATAGAAACTTAAGCATGGTGGATTAGAGGAACCGGCCCCCAAATTGGGGCACTAGTTGCGCGCGAACATAGTGCAATCGCTGCGTTCCTGCACCCCGTCCGCGCCATCCGTTTTGGTGAGTAGGAACGGCTGAGCGAATCCCAATTGCTCTGTGGCTATGCCGTCGAGCATTCGAGCGAAAATGGCTCGGGAGTTCTGCTGTGCAGGGTGGCGTGCAGTAGCAACAAAGCCAGTCGACCAGTCGATCCGTTGCTGGGCGTTCGAAGATCTTCGCTGTGCACGTCGTCGCGCTTGGCGTGTGATGCGTATCGGAGTTGCAGTCACTCGTAAGGGTCGTGATCGCCATGCACACTGGGCGCAGTCGTTCGGTTCTTTCATCGCGATGCTGCCAGAAACAGATTGCAGCTTCGCTTGGAGTGGCGTGACCGCACCGTTGCTCGGATTGGCTCGAGTCACGCAGCGGTAGATCTCGTCGTTGGCGCAGGTGGTGCTGGGCAACCTTCGGGCTGGTGCCAAGGTTTCGGCTGCCTGGTGACGACCAGGCTTGTCGGATCGGCGAGCGGGGACCGCAGCGGCCTCTGCGAGGTCGCAGCCTTCGGTTTGGCAGGTGGCTAGCAGCCTCTTAGGGAGTTGCTCCGAAGACTGTCTGTCCACGTCGCCCCTTGTTAGAAATGTTGAGTTGCAGATAAGAATTATGACATGCGTATGAAGTTTTGGTCTACTAGTGGTGTCAAGGACACTGACATGAACCAAAATCAGAACCACCGGCAGCGGCTGGCCCGCCTCGTCAAGGAAGGCAAGCTGCAGCCCCAAGAGGCCGAAGCCCTCAACGCCGCCGCGCCATCGCGCAGTGAATTCGAGGGTAGTGAGCGCGCGAGGGACCCGGCTCTGCCCGACAACAAGTTCCTACGCGGGGAGATGTCCGTCGAGGAGTTCCGCGCAGGTGGTGGCCGCACAGCGCGCCTCATGGGAGTCGCATTCGGCATCGGCTTCGGGGTCCTGTTCCCGGTCGTTGCGTACTGGCCGAACTACCACGTGTCGTTCTGGTTCGTGACACCGGTCCTGATGGTGACTACCGGAATCGCATTCGGTTGGGCCATGCATCGCACATTGATCGAGCCCGCCATCGCCCGGCAGATCCAGCTGCGCAACGAAGCCGGGCCGCTCGCTCCCCTGCAGTTGGTGGACGCGAATCAGTGCCCTGAGTGTCGTTCGGAAGAGTTCGACATCAAGACATGGCGCAGCGGTGTCATGATGCACTGGATCCTCAATCCCGGGCTCGCGTTCAACGAGTTGGTGCTCGGCCAGCGGGTCCCGCGTGAGCTGCGCACGTGCCGGCACTGCAGCACCGCGTCGGTCGGTTGCCCTCACTGTCACCGTTCGATCCACGGTGCCCATTGGGCCGACAAGAACGCCTTCGGCAACTACTCGGGCTTGCGTTGCCCGAGCTGCAAGGGCCGGCTGCCAACGCTTTCGAATGCGCTGGCTTGGTTGGTGCGGTCGCCATTCGCGGCGGTCGCGTGGTTGTTGGGTCGCAGGGACAACGTGCGCAAGCAGGTGACGCGATGAGTGGTTCCTTCGGCGAGTGCCCGAGCTGCACGCACCGCATGCGGATTGAGACCATGCGCTGTTGGCGTTGCGGGACGACAGTCACGGGCCAGCTCTCGATCCCGTTGGTCGCGCGCCTACCTGAAGAGCAGGCGCGCTTCGTCGACGTCTTCTTGCTTGGCAACGGCAGTTTGTCGCAGGTGCAGAAGGACCTTGCGTGTTCTTACCCCAAAGCTCGTCGCCTGCTCGACGATACGATTGCGACCCTTCGCTCCGAGATCGCTGCCGCACAGCTTGAAAAGGAAGCGATTCTCGACGCGCTTGAGAAGGGCGATCTCGACGGCAAGGAAGCGGTGCAATTGGTGCGCAGTCTCGTTGGCGATTCGGGTCCCGGTGGCGACTCTGTGCCAGGACAGACCACCTCCTGAGCAATCAGGCGGCGGGGATGTTCGCGCCAGAGACACTGCTCTCGACCCAGGCAACGGTCGATAGTCTCTGCATGGAGTTCACCGCGGGCTACTTGATTGCGACGCTCATCGCCAGCACGGTCGGCTTCTCGCTGTTTCTCTACGGCAAGAAGCAGGCGCGGGTGCCGCAACTGGTGACCGGTTGCGTGTTGATGGTGTTCCCATACTTCGGCGGTGGCGCGTGGTGGATTTGGGGCTTCAGCGCCGCGCTGGTGTTCGGCATGTGGGTCGCCGTGCGGCGCGGCTTGTAGGCCACAACTGGGCGATGGCATCGGCCTGACGTTCGGGAGCCTCCGATGCCGTGTTACTCGGACGGTTCCGTCGGCAAGTGATCGACGTCGGGAAGCCCGAACCGGAAGTGCGAACCTCCTTCAGTCGGATTCTCGACCCAGATTGTGCCGCCGTGGAGTCGCACGACCTTCTGGCAGAAGGCCAGTCCGATGCCGGATCCCTCGAACTCGGAGGTTCCATGGAGTCGCTTGAACGCGCCGAAAACCGACTTGCGGTCCTTCTCAGCGATTCCAATGCCATTGTCTCGGACTCCGAGGACGAAGCCCGTGTCGCTCTTTGCTGCGGTCAGTTCGATCTTGGGTGCTGTGTTCTCGCTCCGAAACTTGAGCGCGTTGCCAATGAGGTTTTGGTAGATCTGGGTCAACAGAGTCGCGTCTCCGTGCGCGATGGGAAGCGTCTCGCGTGAGATCTCGGCACCAGCTTGTTCTCGGGCGAGAACCAGCATGTCGAGCGCTTGGTCGACGCATTCGTCCAAGGAGACCGGCTCTCGTCGCATCGCGGACTTGCCGGCTTGTGACAGCGTCAACAGATCCTTGACAAGGGTTCGCGCACGAGCAGCCGCGGCCGTGATGAAGCCAAGCGACTGCGCCGCGCTTTCGCTGAGATCGTCACCAAGATCTTCCTTCAGGAGGTCGCCGAACGCGCAGATGTGCCGGAGTGGCTGCTGGAGATCGTGGCTAGCGAAATACGAGAACTGATCCAGCTCTTCGTTCTTGCAGCGGATGATCTCGTTAGCTCTTCGAATACGAAGCGCTGCCCGAATACGTGCCGCGACGAACGGCCATCGAAACGGCTTCGAGATGTAGTCGTGGGCACCGACATCGAGCCCGGCAATCACGTCTTCATCGCTGCCACGCGCAGAGATCAAGACCACCGGAACCGACGCAAGAGTCTCGGTTCCTTTGAGCTCGCGACAGGCCTCGATGCCAGTCATCACAGGCATGCAGATATCCATCAGGATCAGGTCCGGCCGGTGCTGTTCGGCGACGTCCAACGCCACCCGACCATTGTCGGCACGCAGCACCTCATGCCCCTCTCGCGCGAGCTCGAGTGCTAGCAGATCCACGATGTCAGGGTCGTCGTCTGCGACCAGTACTCTAGCCATAGCTGTGTTCCAGGAAGTGCGTACGGTGCCAGGACAAAAAAGCACATCCTCGCTCCGCGAGGATGTGCTTTTTTGTCCTGGCACCGTACGCACTTCTCACGTGTTGTCGAAGCGGTGAGCTGCTTCGAGCAGCAGGTCCGTTGTGTTGATGCCGAGTAGCGGCACCTCGACGGTGTCTTCGTGGAAGCATAGGTCGCCGCTGGTCCACTGAAGCGCGTGGTAGACGGCTTCCTCGCCGACCGGGCCGTCGTCGACGACTGCGGTGCAGACGCTGCCTTCGCGCAATTCGATGCGGCATGTGTGGCCTTCCATCTGCAGCGTCAGCATGCCGGACTTGCCGTCGCTATCGAGCATGGTGAGTACCGACGACAAGCCGATCTGTTCGAGTCGCCCGGTGAGGTCCGCCTCCGGCTTGGAACTCAGTTGCGGCGCGTTCGCTAGAACGCGTCGTACGCGTAGCACCAGTTCTGCGGGTTCGAACGGCTTGGGCAGATAGTCGTCGGCGCCCAGGCGGAAGCCGCGCAGACGGTTCTCGCGGCCATTGAGCGCTGTCATCAGAATCACGGGTGTGAGCGCCGTGGTCGGCCGCGAGCGCAGGGCACGAACCAAAGCCCAACCGTCGATCCCAGGCATCATGATGTCGGTGATCACGAGGTCGGGTGCGATGCAGTCCGAGGCCTCAAGCGCTTCTGCGGCGCCATCGGTAGCGTGCACGGTCCATCCGGCGTCCGTCAGGGTCGCATCCACGAGGGTGCGAATGTCCGGATCGTCGTCGACAACCAGGACAACCGCGTCATCGAGTGCAGCGTCATGGATGTTACCTAGCGCCATGAGTTCGCAATCGGCTTGGCTCACCATGGGGCTATAGCAAGCCGCCGTGTGCTCGTTGCCAGCGTGCTCTTGTTGGCCCCCTCATCTCGGGGCACGGACACAGTCGATCGATGCAGCAGCCTTGCCTCGGCCAGCTCCGCGGGAGAACCACTATGTCCGCCAATACGAATCTGGTCATCGCTACCGAACCGGAGATCCGGAGTCTGCTCAGCCACGGCCTCGAAGCAGGCCGTTGCGAAGTGGTCCAGATTGGCTCGTGGCGACCGGCAAGCGAGGCCTGAGCCATGAGCACACCGAAGCAATCATCCGTTGGCCGGATCCTCGTCCAGATCCCGGCTGGTCTTGATGCCCTGATTCCGTCGTTCCTGGAGCGGCGTCAAACCGATGTCAAAGACCTCGCGGCTGCACTCGAGCGCGATGACTTTTCGACGATTGAGATCCTCGGGCACCGCATGAAGGGCAACGGCGCGAGCATGGGGTTCGCGCCAATCTCGCGAATTGGCGATGCGCTGGAACTGGCCGCACCCGCTGCGGACCGCGAGCAGATCCAGGCACTGACGATCGAGCTGCGCGACTACTTAGGGCAGGTTGATGTCGTCTACGGTTAGGGGAGTCCAGGCCGCCGTTTGGGCGATCGGCGTGGTCGCGGGCTTCGTTTGCCTTGCAGACTACGAATCGACCGCCGGCCGAGGCGCGGGTTCGCCGCCGAGCTGGCCCGCGGAGAGCCAGCTCGAACGAGTCGCGAATCAGCCGACGCTAGTCCTGTTTGCGCACGCGCGCTGTCCGTGCACGCGCGCCAGTATCGGCGAGTTGGAACGACTGATGGTGCACGCCAAGCATCGGGCGACGGTGCATGTCGTGATGTTTGATCCCGGTTCCGCTCCCGGCCTCAACTCTAGTCCCGACAGTGTTGGCTGGACTGATACCAACCTGTGGGGCAGCGCCAACGCGATTCCGGGCGTACGCGTGTCGCGCGATCCGCACCGTAGAGAAGCTGCGTTGTTTGGTGCCGCCACGTCTGGCCAGGTTGTCTTCTACGACGCCAACCAACACCTTCAATTCCGTGGTGGCATCACCGGTTCGCGTGGTCATGCGGGCGGCAACGCCGGCAGCTTCGCACTGATCGATCTCCTTCGCGGCCGCGCTCCGGCCACCGCCGCGACGCCCGTCTTCGGTTGCTCGCTGACCGACTCTTGCTGTGACCCAACCGTTGACGACCGCACACGATGACTGATCCTGACAACTGCATTCGGAACAAGGCCAGCGCGGTCTTGCAGTCACACCAGCAACACTTGTGGAGCAGCACAGACCGGATGTTCGGTGTGCTGATGCTGCTGCAATGGCTGGGCTGCATCGCGGCGGCTGTGGTGATCTCTCCGTTGACCTGGGAGGGCACCAGAAGCGCGCCGCATCTGCATTTGTGGGCGGCGATCCTGCTCGGTGGCGCATTGGCGCTCTACCCAACCTACCTGGTAATTCGTCACGCCGGCTCTGCGCTGACCCGCAACGTGATCACCGTGGCGCAGGTCCTGTTCGGCTCCCTGCTGATCCATTTGACCGGCGGACGCATCGAGACTCACTTCCACGTCTTCGGATCGCTGGCGTTCATCGCCATCTACCGACAGCGCTCGCTGTTGCTGTTGGCGGCTGCAGTCGTCGTTGTGGATCACCTGGCGCGCGGCATCTTTTGGCCGCAGTCGATCTACGGCGTACTGTCGGCGCCGTTGTGGCGGTCGCTTGAGCACGCCGGCTGGGTCGTGTTTGAGTTGACCTTCTTGATCCTTGCGACCAACAAAGGACGGCGCGAGATGTGGACCAACGCAGACCGCGAGGCGCGACTCGACGTTGCCCACCGCGAGGTCGAGCAAAAAGTCGAGGAGCGCACCAGCGAACTGCGGCTTGCCGAAGCCAGGACGCGAGCCATCCTCGATACGGCCGCGGACGGCATCGTCACGATCGACGAGCGTGGCATCGTGCAGAGCTTCAACCCAGCAGCCGAGCAGATCTTTGGCTACACCACAGCGGAGGTCATCGGCAACAACGTCACGATGTTGATGCCGGCGCCGTACGAATCCGAGCACGATGGCTACTTGGCCAACTACCTCGATACCGGCGACAAGAAGGTGATCGGAATCGGTCGCGAGGTCGTCGGACGACGCAAGGACGGTAGCAGCTTCCCGCTGGACCTTGCTGTCAGCGAGAGTCAGGGTGGCATCTGCACGGGTATCGTGCGCGATATCACTGAGCGTCAGGCAGTCGATCGCATGAAGACCGAGTTCATCAGCACGGTCAGCCACGAACTGCGCACCCCGCTGACGTCGATTCGCGGGTCTCTGGGGCTGCTCCGTGGCGGGATCGCGGGCGAAGTCAGTGCCAAGGCCCAATCGCTGATCGAGATTGCGGAGAAGAACAGTGACCGCCTCGTCCGTCTGGTCAACGACATCCTCGACATCGAGAAGATCGAGTCGGGCAATATGGAGTTCCGGTTCGAAGCGCAGCCAGTGGTCGAGATCGTGCACGACGCTTGCAAGGCGAACGAGTCCTTCGCCGCGCAGCACGGTGTCACCATCGAAATTGGAGAAACTGTCGACGATGCAGTTTGCAAGGTTGATCACGATCGCATCGTGCAGGTGCTGACCAACCTGATTTCCAACGCCGCCAAGTTCTCGCCGTCAGGCAGCAGCGTGCGGTTGTCGATGCATCGCGTCGACGACAAGTTGCAGGTTGAAGTCACCGATCGTGGTCCGGGCATTCCGATCGAGTTCCAATCGCGGATCTTCGGCAAGTTTGCGCAGGCAGACTCCGCTGACACTCGCGAGAGTGAGGGCACGGGTCTAGGACTCAGCATCAGCAAGGCGATCGTCGAGAAGCACGGCGGCGAAGTCGGATTCCGCACTGCGGAAGGGCAAGGCACGACCTTCTACTTCACCGTGCCCCTGGCGAACCGGGAGACGTCGGCCCGCCCGGTCGCGCAAACGCCGTCGACCGATGGCTGCGGGCCGCGCGTACTGGTCTGTGAAGACGACCGCGATATCGGCCACCTATTGACCTTGATGCTGCAGCCCGCGGGAGCCATTGTCGACGTCGCCGCTACGGCGGGCGAAGCGCGTGAACTGCTCTCACAGCACGACTACGCGGTCATGACGCTTGATCTGATGCTGCCCGGTGAAAGCGGCCTCAACTTGCTGCGGACGTTGCGCGCCGATGCCGCGACGTCGAACCTGCCGGTCGTGGTGGTTTCGGCAAAGGCCAGCGAAGGCCGCAAGGAACCCGACTGTGAGGCGCTAGGTGTCATCGACTGGCTCGGCAAGCCGATCGATCAGGATGGCTTGTTGGATTCGGTCCATGCTGCGGTCAGGAGCGCTGGTCGCTCTGCGGCCAACGGCGATCGAGCGCGCGTCCTGCACCTCGAAGACAACGAGGATCTGGCTTCGATCGTGGCCGACACCCTCGAGCCCGTCGCGACGGTGCAAACGGCCCGCAACCTCGCCGAAGCTCGGCGTCTGCTTTCGACCGAGGTGTTTGATGTGTTGTTGCTCGATCTCGAGTTGCCCGACGGTTGCGGGCTCGACTTGATGTCGTTGCTCGGCAAGTCGAATGCGGCGACGCCGGTCGTGATCTTCTCGGCCCGTGAGCCAACCGCAGACATCACCGATCGCGTCGCCGCCTCGTTGGTCAAGTCGCGGACTTCCAATGAGCAACTGGTCGACACGATCACTTCCCTTCTTCGCCGCCATGCTGCGGTCGAACTGCAATCACACCAAACAGAAGCCTGAACATGACCAATCTCAATCGCATTCTCTTGGTCGAAGACGATCCTGACATTCAGCAGGTCGCCCAGATGTCACTCGAAGCCGTCGGCGGCTTCTCGGTGCTGGCGTGCAGTCGCGGCGCTCACGCGGTCGAACAGGCGCCGGAGTTTGCTCCGGACCTGATCCTGCTTGACGTCATGATGCCCGAGATGGACGGGCCGACGACGCTCGGCAAGCTGCGCGAGTTGGAGGTGACGGCCAAGACGACCGTCGTCTTCATGACGGCGAAAGTGCAGGCGACGGATCGCGAACGCTACCTGTCGCTCGGTGCCGTCGACGTCATCGCCAAGCCGTTCGATCCGATGACGCTGTCCGATCGACTGCGGGAGATCTGGGCGGCGCTGCCCTCAGCGTAGCGAGCCGGCACGGCGTTGGCCGTGCGTTCGAAACTGCCTGCTAGTGCGCATCTGCGGGCAGCGCGGTCGCAGCCTCGACCCTGGCGGCCAACTCTGGGACAGGCGACCCTGCTCTCGGCAGTGGCACCGCTCGTCGTTGGAACATCAAGAACATCTCCGAGGCTGCGGGATCTTTGCGCCGCCGCCGCCACTCGCGGCTATCGAGAAGTCGCAAGGCGATCTCGACCGGAGCGGAGATCGGCAGCAACAGCAGCGACGGCACTGCTAGTGCGAACACCATCATGGTGCTGGCTTGCGACAGGCGTCGCGTGCGAAAGCGGAACACCTGGCTCCACACGCGGCGGGCGCGCAACAGCACCTGCGTTGGGGCTCGCAACGCGGCTACGAACCCGAGCAACAACAGGAACGGCAGCATCATTGGCAGGCTGCGCAGGTGACAACGCCGTGGATCGACCATGGCGAACCAGGCGGGTGGCGTCATTTCGGTCATCAGACGCAGCACGCCGAGCCAGTGATAGCCGTAGCTCGCGTCGGACAACTCACAGCCCTGCGCAAGCAATGCATCGCGGAGTTCGTTGCTCTGTAGACGGCGAAGATGACTCGATTCCTCAAAGAAGAACCGGTTGCCCTGTTCGTTCTGGATTCCGTCTGGGCGCTGTAGACACAGCCATTGCGCGAGGCTACCGGCGTTGCCGCACGGCAGTGCGTGCAGCATGCGGCCTGTTGGCTTGGACAGGCGCACGAGGTCTGCGAGCGCTGCCGGCAAGTCGTAGACGTGTTCAAGCACGTGGTGGCTAAACACGAACTCGAACTCGCCCTCGTGTTCTGTCACGAAGTTCGCGTCGAGCACATGAAAACTCGCGGCGGGCACTCGTTCGCGTGCGTTGGCGACCGCAGTTGCACTGATGTCGGCGCCGTGAACATCGACGTGCGGCCAGAGTTCGGCCAGTGTCGCAGTCAACGCTCCCGAGCCGCAGCCGAAGTCGAGCACCCGGGCACCAGCAGGTAGTTCTACATCAGCGAGGACGTCCCGCAACCGGCGCCGCCGGTCGTTGCCCCATACGTCCATATAGCCCTGCTCATAGCGCGTCTCGTAGAAACGCTTCGCAGCGGCCGGGTCCTCGAGTTTCTCGACCTGCATCGCCCAAGCTATCGGCCATTCAGCACCGCGGCCTGCACCCTAAACCTGCGTACCGTACCCGGTTCAAACCGCGAGGAAGTGCGTACGGTGCCTGGACAAAAAAA
>CAXBFC010000098.1:0-19870 GCA_963974725.1 uncultured bacterium
GTCCTCGGGCACGGTCATGTATTCGGCATAGCCACCATCGACGTCGAGGCCGGTGGCGACGAACTGATCGCTGAGGTTCTCCTGGGCTCCACCCGTAGATCGCCAGATCCAACCCACACCAACGCGATCACCTAACCGCAACTGCGTGACACCGGGTCCCGTCGCCGCGATGTGGCCAACGACCTGATGACCCGGAATGATCGGCAACCGGGGCGGCCGCAGGCGGCCTTCGATCTCGTCGAGTTCGGTGTGGCACACGCCGCACGCCGAGACCCGCAACAGAACCTCTCCGGGGCCGGGTTCAGGTTCCGGCGCGTCCCGATACGACAGTGGCTCGGGCACGTCACTCAGTAACGCACACTGCAACAGCTGCATCACCTTCATGGCATCAAGCTGGGAGTTGTCGGCTACAGACGTTTACGCGGGCCGGAACAGCCAGTGCCGATCAAGACTGGACCGCCACGCGAACCGACCGTTTTTGCAGGCCTCGGTGTTTGGCAGCGTAATCGTCACGACACCGTTGTCGAACCGGGCTTCGGCATTGCTCGCATCGGCGTACTCCGGAGAGGCCAGCTCGGCCGCGGCTTGTGATCTGCAAGTAGCGCATCGTGAACGGCACGCCGTGCTTCCCGATTCGTCGCTGACGACAAGCGGCCGGTCCCGAGGAAGCGATCTTGACGACCACGGCGACGGCGAGCAGCGCTGGTGCGAGAAGCACCAGCCTCGCCAAGGCAATGCCTACGTCCATGGCCCGCTTCCAGCCGGACCTGCAATCGCGCACGCTCTGGTCAGGGCGGTAAGTGGCAGGGGTCGCCGTCATCAGTTCGGATGCGTGCATCGTGGCCTCTGTTGGAATGGTTGTCTGAACAGAATGGTGGGCTCGCCGCCACCTTCTGCAATCCCTCCGACACTCAATGTCGCCCGCGACAGCTGCTCCAGCAATCGGGCCAAAGGCGTTTGCCACGGTGGTTTTCAGGGTAGGCATCTTCCTGAACACCTGGCAGTGTCCGCCGGCTACTACACCAGGGCTCGCGCGCCATGCGCGGTGCGCTCCCGGCAGACGTGGGTATGCAGGAACCCTGAACGATGGTGCTGGTGACGTTGTGCTCGCGCGCCGAAGCGCTCGTCGCCGTCGATTGCCAAGGTTAGTTACTTGCCGAGGTGACTGTCAGCCCGCGCCGGTTTGCGCCCATGAGCTGCTGCAGGTATCTGCCTACGGTTCAGCGGCAGCGTGCCTTGGATGCGGTGTTTCCCTACCGAGAGAGTTGCCACGATCGTTGTCCTTCGCCGGATGGTCAAATCGGGACGCAGCAAGTATCTGGATAGTCCTGTCGAAACGCTTGTGTGAGGTCGTGGCTGCTGACGCATCGTCGGTCGTCGCGCTCACAGGTCGAACACCAGAACAACAGGTAATTGCCATGAAGATGTCCGCAATACTGTTTGCCGCGCTGCTACCAATGACTGCACCAGCCGTTGCTCAGGAAAAGAGTGAAGTGTCTCCGCCGGCTGTGGAGAAGCTGATCGAGAAGCTTGGTGACGCGACGTAGCAAGCTCGTTAGCGCGCGCACAAGCTATTGAAGGGAATGGGGGGCAAGGCCTTGGAGGCTCTGAAGAAGGCTGCTGAGCAGCATGACGACCCCGAGGTTCGCTGGCGAGCAAGCCTGCTGTGTCATTCTGCAACCTAGTTGCAGAACGCTCGACAACGGGGTCCGGAAAGTGCTGCGGGATGTAGGTCATGCAACCTGCCGTCCGGAGCACGCGAACCCAGCACTACCCGCCTGTCGCGGTCTTGATCGGCGGAACAACGACCTTCGCGCCTCGACGCAAGGCTACGCCGCATAGCGCGCGACGATCGTAGGCACCGCCGCCGATGACTGTGCGGACCTTGCCTGGCACGCTCCCCACAAGATCCAGGGCGACCCCTGCGGCCTCCTACTTACTGGGTAGTGCCGTCTGGCCAGGGGATTGGCCCAGGGCGTGCAGGGTGACCGGCATGGTGTGCTCAGGACCCGGAAGGCTGTGCGGCTCGCGCCAATCGTGCGCATCTGACGGCGAACGGCCGTCGTTCATTAAGGAACCGTCAAGCGGCGATCAAGCCTTCGGAACCTGGGCACAGCCCGTCATTGAGGTGGCACACTGCGATGAATTGATCACATCACCCGCAACCTCCGGAGACCTACTCATGATGTCCCTTCGTCGCTCCCTGTTCGTGCTGGTCGCCGCGCCCGCCTTCCTTCTCGTCGCCTGCTCTGGTTCCAATGCCGCCGCCAGTGGCGAGCTCAGTGGTTCCTTGAGTGGCACTGGCGCATCGTTCCCAGCGCCGCTCTACCAGGCGTGGTTCAAGATGTACCACGACGAGGTCAACAGCGGCATCAAGGTCAACTACGATTCCCAGGGCTCGAGCAAGGGTGTGCGCGCCGTCATTGCGGGGACCCACGACTTCGGCGCCTCGGATGCGGCGATGAAGGACAGCGAACTGGCCGAGGTCGATCCGCAGCGCGGCATGCTGATGTTGCCGATGACCGCTGGCGCCGTCGTCGTTGCCCACAACACCGACATCCAAGATCTCAAACTCGATCGCGCGACGCTGGCGGACATCTTCCTGGGCAAGATCAGCAGGTGGAACGACCCTGCGATCGCGGCCACCAATGCCGGCACGACGCTGCCCAACGCGAAGATCACGGTCGTCCGCCGTTCGGATGGATCGGGCACGACCTACGCGTTCACGAACCACTTGTCCGCGATCAGCTCTGAGTGGCAGTCAAAGCACGGCGTCAGCAAGTCGGTCAACTGGTTCGACGGTGCGCTGGGCGCCAAGGGCAACGAGGGTGTGACGGCCGGCATCAGCCAGAACAAGTACTCCCTCGGCTACGTCGAGTTCAGCTACGCCGACAAGAACAACTTGCAGACCGCGGCGCTGCAGAACAAGGCCGGCAAGTTCGTCAAGCCGACGATCGCTTCGTTCCAGTCGGCCCTCGCCGGCGATCCCCTGCCAGCGAACATGCGTCTGTTCGTGCCCGACCCAGCGGGTGACGCGTCGTTCCCGATCGTTACCTACACGTGGATCCTCGCCTACAAGAACTACGACGACGCCAACAAGGTCGCGATCCTCAAGGACGTGCTGAACTGGTGTCTGACCGAGGGGCAGAAGCACAGCGAGGGCCAGGGCTACGTGCCGCTGCCGACGACCGTGACCGACAAGGTCCGGGCCGCTGTCAACACGATCAAGGTGACGGCCAACGGCTGAGCCCGAGCTGGCCGTTTCTCGATTCGGTCCAGCATCGAACGCCAAGACATGTCTCACGAGTACCAACGCATGACGCTCTCTCGGCCGCCTACGCGCGGCGAGGTCCTGAGCGATCGTTGGTTCCGATGGAGCACGTTTGGTTTCGGCGTCGCAGTGATCGGGCTGCTGATTGCTATCCTGCTGGAGATCGGTAGCCAGGCACTGCCGGCCATGCGCGAGTTCGGGTTGGGCTTTCTCGCCGATCGGGAATGGGATCCCAACAAGAACGACTTCGGGATCTTGCCGCAGATCTGGGGCACGCTCTACAGCTCGGTGCTCGCTCTGCTGGTGGCGAGCGTCTTCGGGCTAGCAGTCGCGATCGTGATCAGCCAGAACTTCCTGCCGCGGTGGCTCGAGCAGGTCCTCAAGAACGTCATCGAACTGCTCGCAGCGATCCCGTCCGTGGTCTACGGGCTCTGGGGCATTTTCGTCGTCATCCCTGCTCTGAGGTCGCTGCTCGCCTGGTTCGGTGTGCCGCCGAGCGAAGTCAGCAGCAGCATGCTACCAGCCGCGTTGGTGCTCGCGATCATGGTGCTGCCGACGATCACCGCGGTGGCCCGGGACGCGATCGTGTCCGTGCCAGTCAAGCTCAAGGAGGCGGCTTACGGGCTCGGAGCCACGCGCTGGGAATGCATCCTTGGCGTGGTGTTGCCGACCGCGGCAACCGGCATCTTCGGGGCCATCGTCTTGGCATTCGGACGAGCGCTTGGCGAGACCATGGCGCTCGCCATGCTGATCGGCAACAGCAACGTGCTGAGTCTGGATCTCCTGTCGCCGGGCAACACGCTCGCGGCTTTGCTGGCCAACAGCATACCCGAAGCAGGCGGTATGCAACTGAGTGCGCTGATGTACGCGGCGGTCGTGCTGCTGTTCATTACCCTTGCCGTCAACATCGTCGGTTCGCTGATCTTGATGCGGGCGAATCGCAACTTGCTCGGGGGCCACGCGTGAGCGACCTCTACGCCGTTGCAGGACTGGGTTCGCAGCCCGTGGCAGAACAACCGCGGGTCAACCCGCCACAGCTTGAGCGCAACCTGCGTTCGGTTCGCAACCTGGTCAGCGCCGCACTCAGCGTCATTGCCGTGCTGCTATCCATGCTGGCCGCCTTGCCGTTGTTCTCGGTGTTGGCCAAGCTGATCGCCGAGGGTGGTGCGAGCCTGAGCTTGCAGTGCTTCACCGAGGAGCCTCCGACCGTGATGACCGCGGGTGGCGGCTTCGGCAACGCCATCGAAGGCACTGCCTACATGGTCTCGTTCGGATGCCTGCTTGCCATTCCGTTCGGCGTCATGGTTGCGATCTACCTGGCTGAATACGGGCTTAAGCGGCGACTGGCGGTCGTCATTCGCTTCACGACCAAGGTCCTCACGGGCATGCCTTCGATCCTGGCTGGCGTGTTCGCGTTCGGCGTCTTCGTCCTGGGCGTCTTCGGTCGACCATCACCCTTCGCAGGCGGTGTAGCACTCGCGATCCTGATGCTGCCGACGGTGATCCTCACCGCCGAGGAGGCGATCCGGTCCGTGCCGGCGAAGATGAAGCACGCGGCTGTCGGCATGGGGTGCACGGCGTCCCAGGTGACGTGGAAGGTCACTCTGCCGACCGCCATGCCGGGCATCCTCACCGGTGTCATGTTGGCGATCGCCCGGGCCGCCGGCGAGACCGCACCTCTGCTATTCACGGCGGGCTTCAGCTTCTACTTCTTCGACTGGAGCGAACCGAACAGTCCGATGTCGTCGCTATCGGTCTTGATCTACCAGTTTGCATCGTCGTTCGCAGAGCGGCAGCAGTCGCTGGCGTGGACCGCCGCGCTCGTGCTCGTCTGCTTCGTGCTCGCAGTGAATCTGATCGGACAGTTCATCATCAGCAGGTCGCCCATGTCGCGTCGCTGACCCGAGAGAATCTCATGACTACCATCGACACCTACATCGACGCATCGCCAGTTGGCGACGTTGCCATCGATCTCCACCTCGAGAAAGTCTGGTACGGCGATTTCCTCGCTGTTCGCGACACGTCGATCCCGATCGAGAAAGGTTCGATCACGGCCTTTATCGGTCCGTCGGGCTGCGGCAAGTCCACCGCCCTGCGATGTCTGAACCGCATGAACGATCTCGTCCATGGCTTCCGTTTCGAGGGCCACGTGCAATTCCAGGGCAAGGACATCTATGCGAAGAACATCGACCCCGTCGCCGTGCGGCGCTACATCGGCATGGTCTTTCAGCAGCCCAACCCGTTCGCGATGAGCATCTTCAAGAACGTGGCGTTCGGGCTAAAACTCAATCGCTACAAGGGCGACATGGAACAGCGCGTCGAGGGGGCCCTGCGCGGAGCAGCGCTCTGGGACGAGGTCAAGGACAAGCTGCAGCAGTCCGCGCTGGCGCTGTCCGGCGGCCAGCAGCAGCGCCTGTGCATCGCGCGCGCGATCGCGACAGAACCCACTGTGCTGCTGATGGACGAGCCGTGCTCGGCGCTCGATCCGATCGCCACCCGCCGCATCGAAGAGCTGATGGTGGAGCTCAAGCAGCACTACACCATCGCGATCGTGACCCACAACCTCCAACAGGCGCAGCGCGTCGCGGACAAGACCGGGTTCATGTATGTCGACACCAGTGACGGTGGTCGCTGCGGACACCTTGTCGAGTATGGCGCGACCGATGAACTCTTCGCCAGCCCGAAGGTGGCAGAGACGCAGCGCTACATCGCCGGAGAGTTCTCCTGAGCGACACCGCTTCGAATGGACAGTTGCCCCGCAAGCGATCTCGGCTTCGAGCCGTCGATGCGCTGCGCGCGGCGCTGGTCGAGTCACCCGACAATCTGGGCCTGCGCGAGCACTTTGCGGCCTCCCTGGCGTTGATGGGGGAGCAGGCGTCGGCGCTTGCCGAGTATCGCCGGATCCTCGCGGTCGACCCGTCGCGGGTCAGCACGCTACTTGTCATCGCCGAGCTGTTTCTCGACCTCGGCCATCATGGCGAAGCCCTCGTGATTGCCGAAGACCTCATCGCGAAGTCCCTTGAAGAGGCGACCGCACGCCTGCTGCGTGCTCGCGCGTTCCACGAGACGGGCAAGACGGCCGAGGCCATCCACGACTACCTGCTCGCGATACGCGAGGATCCGCTACTCGCCGACGAGGACCTCGCTGAGGATCTCGGGCTCGGGGAACGTAAGCACGATCGCGATGGAGTACCTGACAGTCTCGTCACCTACCTGTTGGACCGGTTCGAATTGCCGAAGGTCACATTCGCCGACGCGCCCTGGCTGGCGAGGATCACGAAGAAGCTGCGCGACCACTTCCTAGACCCGGCCCAGCCGCCAGCGGAACGCGTGTTCTCGAGTGGTGCTCTGCTCTATGGTCCGGCCGGTTGTGGCAAGGAAGAAGCTGCCCGCTGCCTGGCTGGCGAGATGCAGGCGCGGTTCGTGGTCATCCCGGTCGCGGAGTTGCTGGGCATGTGGCCGGCTGACGCTGGCGAGCGTCTCTTCGAAGTCTTCGACACGGTTCGCAGCCACCGTCCCGCAGTCGTTCTGTTCCAGCAGATCGAGGCCCTCGGCGCACCATTCACGGACATGCACGACGAAGATGCGCAGCGCCTGGTCAAGCGCTTTACGCAGTTGCTGCAAGGTCGTCGCGGCGAGAACCGCGGAGTTGCGGTGCTGGCCTCGACCGATGATCCGTGGCGCGTGGATCCATGGCTGCGACAACCAGATCTGTTCCATCGCTTGATCTTCACCCCACCGCCGGGTCTCGAAGAGCGCGAGCGCCTCTGGCAACGGCTATGCAGAAAGCACCCCATCGGCGAACTCAAGTGGCACAAACTCGCGCGCCACAGCGAGGGGTGTTCGGGCGCGGACATCCGCGGCGTCATCGACCTTGTCGTCGCTACGAATTGGGCCGGCGCGATGCAGACCGGAATACCTACCGTGGTTCGGACCCGCGACATGCTCCGTGCCCTCGAAAAGTGTCGACGATCGGTGCCGAGTTGGCTGGCGACCGCCCGGCACTATCTGCGCTTCGATCGCGACCGGCAGGCCTACGTCGGCGTCAAGAACTGGTTGGCTCGGGATTCGGCAGACGACGCCGTGAGCGGTGACTGACAGGGTCAGGTGCGCGAGTGCGCCGCGAGAATTGGTGACTCCACGTGCCGTCCTGCCCGGACATATCGCTGTCGACTTCCTGAGTTGCGTGCTGTGAGCGTCCGGCGTGGACTTTGCTTCCATGTTGGGACGGACGTCAAGCCCTGCGCTCGATGGGGTTGTCGAGCGATGTGCCGGCGCTGGCGCCGGCGCGTGCTCCGCCTGGTGGTGAGCGGCAGTTGTCTGGGCCGTGATGGCGTGAGGCTGCGACGATCTGAGAGGTCGTGGCGCGGTTGCGGAAACCCATGTCGGCCGCTTGCGAGAGCACCCTTGCGATTCAGGCACCAACGCCTCGCCGTGCTTTGTGTGTGACGTCCGAGTGGTGTCGTGGTTATCGCCACGATCCGATCGCGGTACAGCATGCAGCGCTGAGTCGGCAGATTCGCGGGCACTGTGCGTACTGCTGGATATCCGGGAAGGCGCGGTCGCTGGCTGTCTTCCAACACATGGTGCTGCAGATCTGGCGCAAATGGTTGCGTCGGCGGTCGAATACGGCACGCCAGGTGGGGGGGGGTGGAATCAGCTCATCGAGCGCTATCCTCTACCGTCGGCCCGCGTTGTTCCTTCGACTTATCGTCCTGAAGCGAGCCCGTGATTCGAGGAGTCGGATGCGCAACGTCTCGCACGTCCGGAGCTGTGGGAGGCCGGGGAGAGCGATCTCCTTTGTCCACCCGAGACACCTCGTCCACCCGAGACACTCCACTGCGCCCGTCACTGCGCCACTGCACCGCGGGCATCGGTACCATGTGCAAACGCCAATCGAACGTAGCCCATGGCAAGCGGAGCAACGGTGCCCCTCAGCGTCGGCGCCATTTCAAACGGACCAAGATCACTATGAAGAAGACACTTCCGGCACCGTTCCGCAATTGCTTGACTGGACTTCTCGCAGTGTTGGCGACTGCTGCTTTGGCGGCATCTCAATGTGTGCCGCAATGGACTGTGGGAGACGCGCTGCCGGGACTAAATGGCCAAGTCGCCGCCTTGCACTCTTGGGATCCGGACGGTCCCGGCGGCAACCCGGCACGCATGGTTGCGGGCGGTACGTTCACGGTCGCGGGAGATGCGCTTGCCTGGGGAATCGCGGTCTACGATGACGCAACCGGAACTTGGGCGCCGTTGGGCTCAGCGACACAGGGAGCAGGGTTGTGGGGCGGTGTCGCCGCCGTCACCTCCCTTGCCAACGGTGACCTCATTGCGGGTGGCCGCTTCACTACCGCCACTGGCGCCCCTGCAAACTACGTCGCGCGTTGGAACGGTAGCAACTGGTCTCAGGTCGGATCCTGGGCAATCGGCGGACTCACGGACGGCGTGCGCTGCCTCGCCATCCTGCCAAATGGCAACCTGATCGCGGGCGGCAACTTCCTGTTCCCTGGTGCCGGCCAGACCTACGGCATCGCCCGCTGGGATGGCACAACCTGGTCACCACTCGGCAGCGGCCTCAGCGGCCCGGCATTGTCACTGCTAACCCTTACCAACGGCGATCTCATGGTTGGCGGCGACTTCACGATGGCGGGCGGCGTTGTGACCAACAACGTCGCTCGTTGGGACGGCAGCAACTGGTCGGCGCTGGGTGCCGGCACTAGCGACTCGGTGCAAGCCATGGTGCGACTTGCGAACGGCGACTTGATCGCAGGTGGCTCCTTCCATTCGGCTGGCGGCCAACCAGCGGACTACATGGCCCGATGGGATGGCAGTACCTGGTCAGCGCTCGGCGTCGGTGCCAGCAACGTGGTCTCCTGCATCTCCGTTTTGCCCAGTGGCGAGCTGGTCGCGGGAGGCAACGCACCTACTCCCGAAACATGGAACGGCAGTGCCTGGTCACCACTAGGAACAGGACTGAACGGCTCGGTATTGGCTCTCGCGAGCCTACCTGGCGGCAGCCTGCTCGCCGCTGGCTCCTTCACCCAGGCTGATGGCCAACCCGCCAATCGCATTGCCCGATGGAGCGGCACCACGTGGTCGCAACTTGGATTTGGGAGGAACGGAATCGTTCATGCAGTCGTCACGTTGCCCAACGGCGACCTGATAGCAGGCGGCGAGTTCACGACAGTCGGCGGTGTCTCAGCCAACCGAATCGCGCGCTGGGACGGCACCTCATGGTCGCCACTGGGAACGGGAATGAACGGTGCGGTCTTGGCCCTCGCCGCGCTCCCCAACGGCAACCTGATCGCAGCCGGCAACTTCACAACGGCTGATGGAGTCTCCGCCAACCGCATCGCAACTTGGGAGAGCAATGCGTGGCTACCACTCGGCACCGGCATGAACAACGCGGTTTGGGCGCTTGCCACCCTGCCCAACGGCGACCTCATTGCAGGCGGTTGGTTCACCACCGTCGACGGCACTGCCGCTAGCCGCATCGCCCGCTGGGACGGTAGCACTTGGTCGCCACTCGGGACCGGCACAGGACCGTCCGTCTACGCCCTCGCCACACTTGCCAACGGGGACCTCATCGTGGGCGGCGGCCTATCCACCGCTGGCGGCAACCCCGTCAGCAACATCGCACGCTGGGATGGCAGCAACTGGTTTCCAGTTGGAGCCGGTACGAGCGGCATCATCCGCGCTCTCACTACCTTGCCGACGGGAGACCTAATCGCCGGCGGCCAATTCACCATGGCAGGTACTGCAAGTGCCAACCGCATCGCGCAATGGAACGGCACAACCTGGTCACCGCTCGGCGCCGGCGCCACCGACGTTGTCTATGCACTCGCAACGCTTCCTGGCGGCGACTTGATTGCTGGCGGTAGCTTCGGAATGGCGGGCGGGGTCCAGGCTAGCCGCATCGCACGATGGCACGGTTCTGCTTGGTCACCGATGGCTTCGGGGCTGAATGGTGCCGTGTTCACGCTCAAGGCCCAACCCGATGGCAAGCTGCATGTCGGCGGTGACTTCACTCGGGCCGGACCTACTGTGTCCGCGTTCCTGGCGAGCTACGTGTCGAGCTGCCCAGCAGCAGCGGCCACCGCAGCTGGCGGTTGCCCAAGCTCTGGCGGCGCCAACACGCTTGTGGCCAACAACCTGCCATGGACCGGCGCGACCTTCCGCACCGAAGGCAGTGGCTTGCCAGCGTTCGCCTTCGTCGGGGTTGTGACCGGTTTCAACACAATCACCATGCCGCTGTCGTTGCTGCTGGCTCAAGGACAACCTGGCTGCGACCTCCACGTATCGACGGACCACGTCGAGTTCGTGCTCTCCACAACCGGTACGGCAGCGTCATCGCTCACATTGCCCAACACGCCAGCGCTCGGCGGCACGACGTTTCATCAACAGATGATCTCGTTCGAACTCGATCCAGCGTTCCACTTCACCGCGATCACCGCGACCAACTCGCTGGCCATGACGGTGGGCTCCTTCTGAGACTGGCTTCACCGTCAAATGGGCTCGACGCTGCTTTCTGGCGCTGAACCGTCGAATCCTGGACGACGCGAGGGCTAGTCGCGCAATGCGTGCGGTTCACGATCCTCACGCAACGCGCGCCGTCCGCAAGCACCACCCACACCCCAAATCGTCAGAAAGCCCGACACAGAGTCGCATGCACGTCATTCCAGGGGGCATGCCCGCTTTACGAACTCTGGCCGGAACGGCTCTCACCCACCTGATCCTGGCGTCCTGCATCAGCATGTGTCTTCCGATGCTGGTGGCTCAGGCACCGCGATCGCCCGACGCCATTGGCGCGTCAGGTGTGCCACAATTCGTCGATCCCGCCGGCCCATTCGGCACCTACGTAAGTGTGGACGGCACGCTGCGAGCAGAAGGATCGCGCTATCGCGCCAGCTTCAAGGCGGCCATCGCCGAGATCGAAGTGGCGGTGCCGAACGCGTGCGAAGGTCTTTCTGGCGAGTCGGTCGCCACGATGCAACTGCACTATCGAGGTGCTCGGCGAGGTGGCTCGTGGTTGCCGGCGACCGGCGCTGCGACACCGCGACGCGGCGGCGCGCAAGACAGGTTGGTGTCCTTCGAGCATCCTGGCACGACCGAGACATACCAGATCCGACAGACGGGCATTGAGCAATCGTTCCGCTTCGCGCAGGCGCCTGCTGGCACCGGAGATCTGCACCTGCACGTCGCCGTCACCGGCAACGTGACGGCGCCGGCGACTGACGTCTCCGTACACCAAGCCCTCGAGTTCTCGCTCGATGGGGTGCGCGCGATCCGCTACGGCGAGGCCATCGCCTTCGATCGTGCCGGCCAGCGTGTCGATGTACGGACCACCTACGACGGCCAGGGGCTGATCGAACTAACGGTGCCGCAGGGTTTTCTCGACACGGCGGTGTATCCGATCGTCGTCGATCCGGCGGTCGGCCCGATGTTCGTGCCGGCGAACCCGTTCAACGACGATCTCAAGCCGGACGTCGCTTACGACGTCGAGCAGGATCTGTATCTACTGGTCTGGCAGCGCAACTTGACGCCTTCGTTCCATGGCATCCGCGGCTCGATCTACCGCGGAGATGGCACGCCGGTCAACTCGCTCATCCCCATCACCGAGGGTCTGGATTATGAATCGCCGGCGGTCGCGTTCACGCACAGCCAGAATGCCAATGCGTTCCTGGTCGTCTGGCAGCAGCCAAGTGGTATCCACGGTCGGCTCGTCACGGCAGCAACAGGCGTTACCTATGGCAACGTGTTCTCGATCAGCAATCCGGCCGCCGGCGAGATCGATGAGCGTCCGAGCGTTTCGGGTCCGGGCGAGGAGGCGATGATGGTCGCTTGGCAGCGCAGGCTGCCGGCAGCCAATCAGAGCCAGGTATTGGTGAAGTCGATCTGGTGGCCGAATCAGAGCAATCCCGCGTTGATCGCACAGAGCCCGGGCCAGATCTTGCAGTCGGTGTCCTCCGGCTACGTGCAGAACATCCGACTCGCACGATGCGACGTCGCGATCGACATCGCCGGCGTGCGTTGGTACCAGAACCGGGCCGTCTGGGAACGCTTCTACACCTCGCCATCACCAGGCGACACCGACGTGCGCACGGCATCGTTCCGTTTCAAACTCAATCTGCACGACTACGCGCTGATCAGTGTCGGCACGGTGCCGGGTGCCGGCGACATTGGACCAAGCGAGTTCCTACCGGATATCGGCGCGATCGCATCGCAGCATGACAGTCCGAACGACCTGCAGTATCTGATCGCGTGGCAGGATGAGAGCGACGTGCTCGCCGTTGGCTATGATGCAATCGGCCCGATCAGTGGCGTGCTGCCAATCGCGAGTACCGGCGCGGTCGAAGGCCGGCCCGCGGTCGGAGCGGGCTTCTGCGAGTTCACAGTCGCCTACATCGAGAACCAGGGCCTCAACGACGACGACGTCTATGCCACGATGGTAAACCGTCAGGGTTCGATCGGTCCCCGCCGACTCGTCGACAGTCCGGGAGCGCGACAGAACACGACACGGGCCTCGTCGCGGCCGATCCTCTCCGGATTGCATCCGCGCAACAGTTCGTTGCTGGTGTGGATGGGCGAGACAGGTGGCCCAACGCTGCGTCCCGACATCCGTGCACGTTTCTTCGAGCCGGTGAACATGACGATCGGGACCTTCGGCACAGCCTGTTCAGGACCACTCGGCGAACTGCCACAGATCGGCGTCGATGGTGGTCTGCCGTTTGCCGGCAACGACGAGTTCCGGCTGACGATCAGTAATGCACCGCCGTTCAGTCTGGCGGCGTTGGTCGTCGGGTCGTCGGCTGTGACGGTGCCGCTGCCGGGTGCGCCGGGTTGCTTCGTGTATGCGAGCCTGCCGAGCATTCACATCGATGCGGTGTTCACCAACGGCGTCGGTGATGGCAGCGTGGCGCTGCCGATCCCGTGTTCGATTCCGAGTGGCTCGTTCCTCGCGATGCAGTGGGCTGTCTACACGCCGGGACACAACGCGTTTGGCTGGATTACGTCCAACGACATGAACTTCGTCTGGAACCAATAGCGGTGCCCGGTATCTGTTCCAGCGTTGCATCGGCAGCGTGTGCGCCCTGGTCCACCTGCGCGTAGCAGATCGAGCGGTATCGTGACCCGCGTAGTGCCACAATCGTTGACGTGCGCTTGCGAGGACCACCTCCGCAGTTGCTGCAATGCACCCCGTGGATCATCAATCACAGCATCACTGGAACGCGACATCCGAACCATGACCTGCTCGGGGGGGGGCTCACTTTGGCATGCATCCACGAACAGCACTCTTCGCGGCCAGCACGACGTAGCAGACGCGAACTGCGATACGCAACGTCAGAGGATTGCGTTGTGCTTGCGCAGGGTCGCCTCAAGAGCTTCAAAGCGTGCGAATCCCCGGGCGATAGGAACAACCTCACCGTCTCTCTCGAGTAGCAGAGTCGGAAATCCCTGCGCTGCCAAGCGGTCACGCAGCTCAAAGTGCTCGGTTAGCAGCTTGTGCGTGGTGTTGCTGGCTAGCCGTTCGGTAAACGTGGGAATATCGATGCCCAACTCGGCTGCCAGTTCGATCAGGGTGGATGTATCCGACGGGTTGCGAGCCTCGAGGTAGTAGGCACGTTGAATCGCCGCGAACATCTGTCGTCCTAGCTCACCGGCCGCGAGGACGGCGCGACAGGCGGGCCATGTCGAGCGGCGAGGCGCGCACTGCTCCCAGAAGGCGAAGTTGAACGTCGCGCCGGTTGCTTCAGAAACCGATCGCCATGCCTGCTGCAAGTAGGTCTTCGTGGCTTCGTCCATCGGTTCGTCCGAGTCGGCGGCGAGCCCACCAAGCACGAGTTGCAGCTGCGTTTCGTGCAGGAGTCTTGACGCAACGAGCTCAAGCGTAGGCGCGAAACCCCAACACCAAGAGCACATGGGGTCAGCGACATAGTAGAGAGTCTGCGCAACCATGTACATTCCGTCGGTCAGCAACTTGAGTGCATTGCTCGGCGTCGAGCTATCCATAAACCCAGCCGACGCGATTCTGGGTCGAATTGGCCAGTGTGCTCCACGAGTAGGTCACACCTGATTGGTGCGAGAAGCCGCGGTGTAAGAACCTCGGCGGCCGTGCTTACCGAAACCTACGCCGAGGCGATTTGGGTGTCTGGATGGCCGTGCATACGACGTCGCAACCAGAGTCGTCAACGAGCAGGTAAGCACAGTTCTTCAGTCTGCCCGTGACTGGGACTTATGCGACGAACTCTCGAATGCACCCTACTAGTTGCTCTCGGTAAACGTGCCGTCCGTCGCGAGCCAGCCCCGCTTGCCGCCGAGCTGCGCTTGCCACCTGCCGTCGTCGAAGGAACGGATCTGTTGGTACTTGGCTTCGATCACCAGCTGGCCCCGTCTGTCGATTACTCCGTACTTTCGATTCAGGCGCACGATTGCGAAGCCGCCCTCGTGACTACTGGCTAGTTCATACTTGGGCTCAATCTGCCATACGCCATTCCGATCGATGTAGCCCCAAAGGCCAAACTCATCACTCGCGGGCGAACCAGCTTCGCCGAACCAACGCACGTCCTTGAACCTCGGCGTGACGACGAGTTTGCCGGAGCGGTCCACGAATCCCCAACCTTGCCGCGTCTGCACGGGCGCCAACTCTTCACCAACCCCGGCGAACGGGCGCGCGTCGACGTAGTGGCGCGCGAGCAACTCCTTGCCCGAGCTGTCGACGAGGCCGCACTTGCGACCAACGTACGCGGCGACTTGATCGCGGTAGAACTGCTCGCCGAAGCGGTCGTATCGCGCCGGAATGATCATCTCGCCGCTGGGATCAATGAAACCCCATCCTGTCTTCGTGCGCACGCAAGCCCGATCGACGCGCCCATGTTCGCCAAACTTGTACGCGCTAAGAAACTGAGGTTCGATCTGCACCTCTTCGCCAACGAAGCTGCGGTAGCCCCACAGTTCACCTTCGCGGAACTTCACCGGCGGCGGCGGCGACATGCGCTCAGCCGGCTTCGCCCCCTCGCGGTCCAACGGCACAACCTGCACACCCGCCTGGTTGATGAACTGCACGATGCAGTACGGAACGCCCTGCGTGCACAGCTGCCTCTGATTGCCTGGCGAGATGGCGCGAATCTCTGTCCAAACCCAGAGGTTCTGGCTTCGGCCGAGCGAGAACTCCGTGACCGTTGCGATGTTGCCTTGCTCATGGAGAGCCCGGCGCGTGACGAACCTGGCTCGCCAGCAATCACGCGGCGCATCCGCTGCAGTCGATATCTTCATCGACTCCTCACCAACCTGCATCTCGATCTGCAGCTCGTATTCGGCCGTCATCACGAGCCGAGCAGGCAAGCGGCCAACACCGTGCACAGCGAAGATCTTGCCTTCGTCTGCCTTCTCGACGACACCAGCTCGCTCCGGTTGTTGGGCAGCCAACGCCACTGACAACAAAATGCTCAGGGAAACGCCACACGTCACTGATCCGTTCATTGCATGTCTTCTCGCAGGGTCGCGACCGTTTGCCGCGAGCAAGAGCACTATCGTGCCTGCGAACCAATCCGTGGCCTCCGTTGCGCGCAACGCGTCGTTAATCAGTGCTTAAGGATCGCGTCGCCGTTTTTGTTCGGTCACGTAACCGATGATCTGTGCTTGTTCGTGATTCAGCCAGCCAGCAAAAGTGGCTGAGTAGGAACTGCAGCGCGTGAAGACCGTGCACGTGCGAGGTGATCGGCAGCGACGAATACTAAGCCGGCGCCTCGACCGCCGTGCGATGCCAAGGATACCAGCAGTTTCTGACCGGAACGGGGTCGGTGCGTCAGTAGGTCGCGCCGCCGGATACGGCTTCGAATCTCGAGGCCACGTCGCCCAAGTGCCGATGCCAACGGATGCCACCAGAACAACTTCGCCAGGAACAGAGCACCCTCAAGCCGGGGCGCATTGGCAGAAGCTGGCCCTGGCTGCTGCTGGCTGCCGTCGGCGTCACCGCCTACTTCGCGATCTCCGCGGCGCAGCAGTTACACCGCCACGCCGAAGCGCGGCATGCGGTGCTGCGTGACCTGGCAAATCTCGAGCTGAAGGCAACCGAGCAATCTGGACTAGTCTGGCGAGCACTGACGACGCAACTCGTTGCGCAGAAGATGAAGTTCGTGCGGCTGCGCGGCGAAGAGCAGCGACGGCGCACCGAGATCCGCGCACTGTTCGAGAGAGTGCGCGATCAGGAGCGTGATGCTGCGAGCGTGACGGAACGACTCGACATGACGGCAACGAACGCCGAGTTGGATGCCCTCGATACGGCGACCAACTCGTTCTTGTCGGGAGTGCAGGGCACCTTCGGGATGATGTCGCTGGCGATTCCGCAAATCCGGCGCCGGCTTGAGTTCTGGGACATGAACTACGGGCAGTTCGCCGAAGCGCTCGACGCATTGAAGACGCGTGACCTGGCACTCGCGACGGCCGCGACGCAACGCGCCGAGTCCGTAACCAAGACTGCGGCAATCCTCACACTGCTGGCCGTTGGCTTGTTGGTGTTCACGATCGGCTACATCCGCGCGCGTCGTAGCCGTGACCTGCAACGTGTTAGGCTGCACACGCTCTCGGCCAGCGAAGCGAGATTTCGTGAGCTCGTACAAAACTCCAGCGACCTGATCATGGTGGCCGGAACCGACGGCGACGTGCGTTATGCAAGCCCGTCTGCCCAAGTGCTGTCGCAGGCTCTTCGCCAAGGCTTGACCGAGTCAGAAGATTACGGTGACTTCGAACAAGCCGCCGACGCCGCTCGGCGCGCGGCGGAGCAGATCGATGATGCGATTCGAACCGGCGCGTTCGAAGAGGCAAGCAAGCTGGCCAACAGTTCGCGGACTGCGATCGAACACGCGTTCGGGCTCGACGTCGACCAGCTGGTGCGGCGCGGGCGCACCGAGGTCTCGGTCATGTTGGATGAGAACCAGACGGTCACGTTCGACGTGCAGGCGCGCGACCTTCGTGATCAGCCAGACATTAGGGGGGTCGTACTCAACGCTCGAGATGTCAGCGAGCGCAAACTGCTCGAAGCGCAGCTCCGCCATCAGGCACTGCACGATCCGCTCACCGGGTTGCCCAACCGACGCCGTTTCCGGCAGCGTTACGATGCGATGCCGGACAGCGAGCGAGACGAAGCCAGCGTGCTGTTCCTGGACCTCGACGGCTTCAAGTTGGTCAACGATAGCTTTGGGCACCATGCCGGCGACGAGCTGTTGCGCTACGTAGCGGAGCGCATCGGCAGCTGCCTGCGCCAAGGCGACGTGTTGGCGCGGCAGGGCGGTGACGAGTTCCTCATACTGTACGTTGGTCATGGTGCCGAACTTGCCAACGCGATCGGCAGTGTCCTGCAGCCACCGTTCACCGTCGCTGCCCTAGAAGTGTTCGTTACCGCCAGTATCGGTGTGGTATCGCAACTCAACAATCTCGACGCCGAGCAAGTGGCGCAACGCGCAGACATCGCGATGTACGAAGCCAAGCGCGCCGGCAAGGCACAGGCGGTTGCTTTCGCCGACGACATGATGGCGGGCGCTCCCGATCGCCTGATGCTTGAAAGCGACTTCCGCAGAGGGCTCGAACGTGGTGAGTTCACGGTCCACTACCAACCCAAGGTCGGCCTGACGAGCGAGCGCATCGAGAGCCTCGAAGCGCTGGTCCGCTGGCGGCATCCCGAACGGGGACTCGTGTCACCAGACGAGTTCGTGCCGTTCGCCGAAGAGAGTGGACTGATCGCTGAACTCGGCCGCACCGTACTGGAGCAATCCTGTCGTGACGCCGTTCGGTGGCGAGACTCCGGCGTCGTCGTCGCAGTCAACCTCTCGCCGATTCAGTTCCGCAATCCAGAATTGGTCGCCGAAGTTGCGAAGGCTCTGCGGGACACTGGCCTGGAGCCCGGTCGACTCGAGTTGGAGATCACCGAGTCCGCCGTGCTCGGCGACGTGCAGCGCACGATCGAAGTGCTGCACGAGTTAAAGGCGCTCGGCTGCCGTTTGGCGATCGACGACTTCGGCACGGGCTACTCGAATCTAGCGCATCTGAAGCACTTCGATGTCGACGTGCTGAAGATCGACCAGGCGTTCGTACGCGGTGGCAACCCGAGTGCGCAGGACCATCTAAGCGACGGCAGAATCGTCAAGGCCGTGATCGGTATGGCCAAGGCGTTCGGCCTACATGTCGTCGCCGAAGGCGTCGAAACGATCGACCACGTACAAGAGCTGCGTGCGCTCGGCGCCGATCTTGGCCAGGGCTACTACTTCTCGAAGCCGGTACCGAGCGACCAGATCGATTCGATGCTGGCCGCCGAAGCCCGCTAGCAGGCGGCCTGGTCCGATATGGACGCGAAGAACAGCAGTCCGGCGCGAGCGGCAACCAGACCCCGCGGCAACACCTCACGGTAAAAACCACGGGCCCTAGTTCGGCGCGATGGTGCTGGCGATGCCGTTGCTGGTGGTTGCGCCGAACGCATTCTGGCCATTGGGCAAGCTCCCAGGCTGAACCAAGGCGACCGCCGTTGCAAAGAACTCGGTGCCGCACGGGACATTGCTCGGCACGTCGAAGTTGGTCATCGCCGTATCGGTCGCACTGGTGTACGCGATCGGCAGGTCCATCGACCCGACATACAGGTCACAGCCCGGCATGCCGAGGCTTGCGAGCGACGAACCGGCGAGGTCTTGGCTCAGGCTCACGATCACGATGCCAAAGTACACACCAGACAACGGTGCCGCCTCCGGGATGTCGCCGATGGTGTACGTCACGGTGGTGCCGCTCGTTGGCGTGGAGATCGGTGCCGGGCTGGCCGACAACAACAATGGTGGTGAATAGCAACCAACGCCATAGCTCGTATGCCCGGCGGTTACTTGCGGCAGGCATATCGTTGCGAACACGCCTTGGCTCAGATTCCAGTAGCTGCCAGTTGGCGTCGATTCGAGCTTGCTGGCGCGAACCATGTAGGTGCCGAACCCAGTCAGTGGCGCGGCATCCGTGAAGGTCGTGCCAACAATCGCGTTGGCGGTAAGTCTGCTGAAGGGGCCGGCCGCCGACGGTGCGCGGTAGACGTGGTAGTCAGCACCTGTCGCCGGCGAAGCGGTCCAGATCAGGTCCGTCGCGGTGCCGTTGGGGACCACGGTGAGGCTGCTTGCCGGCGCGACAATGTGTTGCCGCAGGGTCGGGTCGCCCATCAAGCTCATGTGCACGTAACGATTAAAGAAGCCGCCGGCCGATGGATCGTTTTGGCTGTCACGAGTTGCTTCGCCAATGGTTGCACCCATGCCCATGACGTGGAATCGCCAGTGAGGCCGCCCAGCCCAGGCGTTGGTCAACGTCCAACCCGAACACAGTGGCGCCCGCAAGAAGTTGTTGGTCGAGTCCCAATCGCCGAAGTAGCTGCCGAACAACATCGTGAACACCGAGCGGTTGGTGCTGGTTGTGAAGTTCGTCGTATTGCCAATGCCGCCGGCGCTCGTGTACGAACCGCCGCCGCAACCGTAGCTCCAGACGTAGCCGCCTCCGGCTGCCGTATTGAGAGTCGTGAAGTAGTCGGCGGAACTAACGGCATTCGCGCCAACCAGGGCAGAGAAGTTGCGCCAACCTGAT
>CAXBFC010000099.1:0-19849 GCA_963974725.1 uncultured bacterium
CCTGCTCGGTGTCTCGCCGCTGGCTGCGCAAGAGCAAGCGAAGGCGCCGCCTCCCCATATCGTCTTCGTGCTCGCCGACGATCTCGGTTGGACGGATTTGTCGACGGGTCGCACCAATAGCGGCAATGGTTCGCCCTACTACAAGACGCCCAACCTAGACGCGCTCGCCGCAGCTGGCACGTGCTTCCCCAACGCCTACAGCAACGGGCCGAACTGTGCGCCGACGCGCGCCGCGTTGTGGAGTGGCCAGTGGGCGGCACGCACGGGGATCTACACCGTCAGCGGTGGCAATCGCGGCAGGGCTGAACATCGCAAGCTAGATGCTGCGCCCAACCAGGTGACGTTGGCATCGTCTGTGGTGACGTTGGCCGAGACCTTGCACGCAGCTGGCTATACCACGGCACACTTCGGCAAGTGGCACATGGGCGGCGCCAAGGACCGCGCGTCACCAACCGACCAAGGCTTTGATCATCAAGCTGGTGGCGACCATCGTGGAGGTGTTGGCCGCATTCGCAACTTTGCGGACGAGCAAGGCGCGTTTGCGATTCCCGGCCTGCCGGCGAACGGCAAGTCGCGTCAGTTCATGGCGGATCGCTTGACCGACGAAGCGCTGGCTTGGATGGCGGACGCGAAGCAGCCGTTGTTCTGCTGTATCAGCCACTACTCGGTGCACACGCCGATCCAAGCGCCTGCTGTCGACGTCGAGGCGACACCACCAGCGAAGCCCGGATTGCGCCATCAGAACCGCGTCTACGCTGCGATGCTGAAGAACCTCGACGACAATTGTGGTCGGGTGTTCCGATACTTGGCACAGACCGACGATCCGTTGCGTCCAGGTCAGAAACTCATGGCCAACACGGTGGTCGTGTTTTCGTCGGACAACGGCGGCCTCGGCGGCTACCGACAAGCCGGCATCGCCGGCGGCACCGAGGTCACCAACCAGCTGCCGTTGCGCGCAGGCAAGGGGTCGCTATTCGAGGGCGGCACGCGCGTGCCGTTCATCGTGCGTTGGGATGGCAAGGTCAAGCCAGGCGGTCTCGATGCGACGCCGCTGCAAACGTTCGACCTGTATCCGACCTTCGCGAGCATTGCGCGGGCATCGCTCGCCAAGCAGCACGCCGTCGATGGTGTCGACTTGTCAGGGCGCTTGCGACCGGAGCCTGTGCCGGTTGCCGAGCGTGCGCTGTTCTGGCACTTCCCCGGCTACCTCGCGGCAAACGGCAAGATGGGCACCTGGCGAACGACGCCGGCAGCGAGCATGCGTCGCGGCGATCTCAAGGTCGTGTTCTGGTTCGAGACGCGTACGTGGTCGCTGTTTGACCTGGCAGTGGACCTCAACGAGGCGAACAACTTGGCGGCGTCGCGTCCAGACGATCTGCGGCCGCTCGCGCAGGAATTGCGCGGCTGGTTGCTTCGAACCGATGCGCCGATGCCGCGCACGATTGGTGGCGGCCCGGTGGCGCTGCCAGTTGTTCCGCAGTAGCGGCTGTTTGGCGCGCAGCATTGCCGGGGCCGCGCGAACTGGGCGGCTAGTGGCCGAGCTTGCCGACAGCTGCGTTGCTTGCTACGAACCCAAACGAGTTTGCCGAGGGATCGAGCGAGAAGCCTTGGTTGTAGAACTCGTATCCGAACAGGATCGGGTTGTTCGGGATCGCCCACGACCATGTTGCGGTGGTTGTGCCGCCGGTCACGTAGTCGAGCACCAATGCGTCGACGTATTGCGAGCATCCGGTCATGCCGCAATGCCACCGGACGTGATGGCATTGCTGAGGCCGGTCGCCACTAGCGCGGCACCGAGCGGCAGGTTGCCGATCTCAGCTTGGAACGTCGAACCCAGGGTCGGGCGCGAGCCCGGTGCAGCGGCGAGTGTTGGTGTGCCAAGCGAGCCTGCGCAACCCATGCCAAACGATGAATACTCGGCGAGCGACGACGAGTCTTGCCACGCCGTGACGTAGACGTTCCACATCGAAGTGAGCGTCCTGCTTTGCAGCACCGTGCCGTTGCTGGCGTCGACAATCGTGAGTTCGCTTGGCGTGTTGAGAAACGTCGCGGTCGACGTTAGCGCGGCGCGGGTGCCGTCCGGCGACAGGGAGATGCCATCGCAGTTCGGGACAGTTAGCCCTGCCCATTGCGTGAAGGTCGTGTTGCTCGGGTTGGCGTAGTCGAAGTCGATGCGCCCCGCCCAACCGCTGCCGCCTTGGCCACTGATGACGGCGAAGCTACGATCGAGTGACAGGTCCATGCGGTTCGGGACGCCGAGCGTCAACGGCACGTCTTGTTGGCCGAACGTCTGTGCGAAGTCGAGCCAAGCTTGCGCCGCAACGTCCCACACGGCCAGGCCCGAGCTGGCACCGATGCCTGTCCAGAGCACGTAGACGTACGCTTCATCGATCGAGATCTTGCAGTCGGACGTGAAGGCGAAGCCGGCGCCGGACGCGCCGGGAATGGTCGTCGAGGTGATGACGTTGAGGTAGTTGGCGCTGGTGGGGTCGAGGTCGACGAGGGTGAAGGCGTTGCCGCCGAGAAAAGCCTCCGGCACGCACGCGAGATTGCCGGAGAACGACAGGCACCAGCGTTCGCGGTTGGTGCCGGACAAACTGCTGGTCTCGGTGATGTAGGAGCCGTAGTTCGGGCTGTTGAGATCCGCGTCCAAGCAGACCAGTTCGCGATCACTGCCGCGGCTGCCCGTCAGCGTCCACAGCCGATTGCGGGTGCGGTCGAACTGCACGCCAGAGCACGCGCCGCCTGTTGAGTAGAACGTCGACCAGGTCGCTGTGCTGCCGTCCCAGTCGGCCACGGACACTTCATCCATCAGGCTTTGCCCGACGTAGAGCTTGCGCCCCGAGTGGGTCCATACGGCGCCCGTCACGTTGTCCGTGTGCGAGTTGGAGGCTTCGAATCCGATGCCGGTCGCGGACTCGACGAATGCGTGCTGGTCGGTGCTGCCGCTGGTCGATGAGCCGACGAAGATGACTTCGTTGCCCGTCTGTGAGGGCAGCGACATCAAGAGAGAGGCGGATACGACCGCGACACGAAGGGGAGCTTGGTGCATGGGGGTGCCTTGAGCTGGAAGGTCGGGGGCCGTGGCGGGCCAGTGCAGTCAGGTCACCACGAGATTGGTGACCAGAACCGCATGTCTGCATGGCCTATGCACGAGCTGCGCGTCGCGTGACGCGAATGACGAAAAAGTTTTCGGTAGCGTTCTGATCGCCAATCCTCGTGAAGCTCGCGGGTTTGCAGATGCGTCATTCCCTGCTAGCGTCGAAGCATCGCAGCGTGCCCGCCGCCTCGCCAACCATGCAACAATTCAGCGATGAGACCCTGTTCTTGGCCTTCCAAAAGGACCGGGATGTGGTGGCGCTATCCACGTTGTTCGCGCGGCATGCCGACGAACTGTTGAAGCTCGCGGTGTTCTTGTCGCCGCGACCAAGCGACGCCGAAGACCTGTTGCAGGCGACGTTCTTGAGTGCCATCGCGCGCGCCGAGACGTATCGCGAGGGATACCGCGTGATGAGTTGGTTGTGCGGCATCTTGACCAATCATGCGCGCATGCTGCGTCGCGCGGAGCGTCGGCGAATGCCGGAGAGCGCTACGGCCGAGAGCGATCACAGTCCCGTCGACGCGGCGTTGCAGTCTGAGCTTCGTCAAACGCTGTCGCGAAGTATCAAGCAGCTTGGCGAGCCCTACCGCTCGGTCTTGACTCTGCATCTCAATGACGGACTCAACAGTCAGGAGATTTCGCAGCGCCTCGAACGACCTGCTGCAACGGTGCGCAAGCAGATGGGGCGCGCCTTGCAGCAGTTGCGCCAAGTCTTGCCACTTGGCCTCGCGACCGGCCTGGTTTTGAAGATGAGTCCGGCGCAAGTCGCGGTGCATGCGGCGGAAGCTGCCGAGTTTGTCGATGCTGCGACGCAGATCGGGGCGGAGGGTTCTGTTGACCCGGCAGGGGCGTCGGACTTCGACGAAGCAGTCTGGCTGGATCCGATTGGGGTTTCGGCACGCACTCTCTGGCTCAGTGGGGCCGTGGCATTCGCGGTGCTGTTGGTCGTGGTGTTGGGGCCGGATTGGTCGACGCCGAGTCTCGGCAACGCGCCACCATCACCGGCAGCGGTTGTGCTGGTCGATCCGTCACCGCCGGCCAAAGTGCTCGCGGACTCCGCAGCCGTGCAGTCGGCACGCGTTGTCGCACCGCCAGCTGCCAACAGTCACTCGTTGCGCGTTACGGCTGCAGACCCAGCTGGCGTGCCGCACGACGGCATCGAGGTGCTGTGCCTTCCCGATGACGGTCGTAGTTTGCCGGCGCGGTTGATGTCGGGTGCGGTGCAGAAGGGCGTGACCGATGATGCAGGCCAGGTGCAGTTCGCCGGCTTGGTGCCGGGCCGCTATGAGTTGACGATCGCTGGGTCGATTCCGAAAACGTCGGTTCGCATTGTCGACGAAGACATCGAGCACCTCGTGACGTTGCCAACCAGCAGTCGCTATCACGGAACGGTTACCGATGCCGGGGGGCGTCCAGTTGCTGGAGTAACGATTCTGGTTGGCGAGTCCGGCGGTCGTGGTGAGCTGGTGACTCCGATTGCGGTGACCGATGCGACGGGCTTCTTTCAGGGCTCGTGCTTGCTGTCGCACGGTCAAGTTCTTGCGCGCCATCCGGATTACTCGCAATCCGCAAGTCGTCGCCTGCTGCCGGGCCGCCCGGTCTACCTCAAGCTGGAAGCGCTCGACGAGTCGGTCTCCGTGCGGGTTGTCGATCTCGACCAACAGCCGGTTGCCAACTGCCTCGTGGGGCTGGTTCCCAAGAGCCAGGGCGTGCGATTGATGGTGCCGCACCTGCGGGTTACCGATGAGCAGGGGCGCTGCACGCTGCCTGGCCCTGGTGCCAGGCCGGCGACGATCTTTGCGCAGCATACAGCGATGGCTTCGATCCATGTTGCGTTGGATCGAGAGCAGCCGGTGCAAGAACTCAAGCTCGGGACACCTGCACAAGTGCGCGGTGTCGTGGTGGATTCCAAAGGCCAACCACTGGCAAGCCAAGAGATCTACCTGCTGGTCGCCGGCGAGCGCAGCAACGAACCGATTGGCCCCATGCTGCAGTTGCGGTGTCGCAGCGACGAGCAGGGTCGCTTCGCGTTTGATCGGGCACCACGTGCTCTGCTGCAGGTGCGCATGAGCAGCCGCGACCGCGGCGTGCCGGGTCCAACGATGAGCCAATACGTCGTGGCTGGTGCCGGTGTCGACACGCAGGCGGGAGGCATTCACACCGTGCAGTTGGTCGCTCGCGAACTGGCGACCATTGTCGGCACGCTGCGGACTCCGGACGGGGCGCCAATCGCTGATCACTACGTTCTTGCAGTTCCGAATCTTGGCACGGCAACGCACCGCATGTTCCGTCGGCGAACGGCGCGAACTGACGCAGAGGGCCGCTATGAGTTGCGCGACGTCGCGGCGCAGGAGTCCTATCAGATCGGGGTTTATCCACCTGCGCGGTGGTGGCCCCACGAGATGACGTGGCCGATCGCCGTGGCCCAAGGCGACTGCCGCAAGCCGGTCGAAACGGTGCTCGATCTCAGCGACGTTCCGGCCAGCAAGCTGACCTGTCAGGTGTTGCGTCCCGACGGCAAGCCAGCTCGCGGTGCGAGCCTCGAGTTGCGTCGTCTCGACTTCCATACGCCGGGCGTCACGACTGCCGATTCCAGCGGCAACGCTTGTTTTGATGGCTTGCTCGGCGGGGACTACTGGTTGGCGGTCAACGCGCCTGGTCTCGGCTCGTTGACCTTGCCCGTAACCATCGAAGGCAACCAACAGCAACTGCATCTAGGCACGATCCAGCTGCAAGAGGCCGCGAGGATCACTGTTCGCATCCAGCGGGCAGAGCATCCCGATTGGTGGGTGCGCGTGGTCGGCAAGAACCGCGTCGGCGACAAGTTCGTCACTGCGACCGGCATGAAGGGGGAAGCGAAGTTGCCGCCGCTGCCGCCGGGGGCCTCGAGCATCTTGGTGCACGGCCCAGGGATCGCGCCGACGGTGGTTGCCCATGAGTTCACACCTGGTCGGCGATGGATCGACGTTGCGGTCGAGCCTGCCAACATCGTGCAGTTGTTGTTCCCGTTCGCGCTTGCGGACAATCCCTTCTTGATCAACGGGCCGCTGCACGTGCGCGTGTTTGGCCAGAATGGCGAGCTGGTGCTCGAGGACTACGTCGGTGCTGCGCGCGTCCGCGGCCGGTTCGACATGACGACTGGCTTGCGCCCCGGGCGCTACCGGGTTGTTGCGCGCTCGCTGTGGAATGCCCTAGCCGAGCGGGTCTTCGACGTCCCGGAGAGCGGGAAGGGCATCAAGGTCGTGCTGCCGCTGAAGCTCTAGGCTTTCGCTTGCAGCCAGCCATTGCCAGCTAGGTTGCCGCTTTGGCGCGCATGCCTTCGAGTACCTGCCAGCAGACGTATTGCATGCGCGGCAGGTGGAACGGCCCCTTCCAAAGGTTGCCCTTTAGGGGCACCGAGATGCGGCCATCGCGATGTAGGTAGCCGTACCACTCGCCATGCTCCGGATCGGCGAAGTGTTGGTGCGACCAATCGTGCACCATTCTGTGCCATTCGGCGTACTTCGCGTCACCTGTGGCGCGATACGCAAACAGAGTTGCGAGGATGGCTTCGTTGTGCGGCCACCAGAACTTCATGTCGTGCCAATACTCCTGCACTGGACCGCCATGCAGGTCGCGGAAGTAGAGGATGCCGCCGTGTTCTTGATCCCAACCGCGGTGCCACATGTAGTCGACGATGTCGGTGCCGAGCTTGGCCAGCTCCGTGTCGCCGCCGCGTCGATGCGCTTCATCCAGCACGAACCAACCCGCTTCGAGCGCATGGCCTGGGTTGAGCGTGCGGCCGTCGAAGTGATCGATCATCGAGCCATCGGGCGCGATCATCTCCAACACCGCTTCGAGATCGGGCTTGACGAACTCGCGAATCTCATCGATCGAACGGTCGATCCACTGCTTGGCGAAGTCGTCGTCGAGCGTGTCGCGCAGGATCTGCGCAGTCACCAGGGTGATCATCGGCGTCGACAAGCCCTTGCTGGGTCGCGTCTCGGGATGGACCTTGGGCGGGATCAGTCCGGGCGTCGTGTTGTATTCGATCATCAACCGAAACAGCGCGCGCGCCTCATCGGCAGCGCGTTGGTCGCCAGACGCGCGCGCGTAGGCTGCAAACGCAATCGCGCCGAAGGCTTCGGTGAACACGTAGCGCCGCTTGCGCAGTGGCCTGCCGTCGCGAGTTACCTGGAAGAACATCCGGCCGTCGTCATCGAAGGCGTGCGCGCGCATGAAGTCGATACCGTGCTTCGCGGTCTCCAGCCACGTCGGTTGCCAGTACTCGGTGCCACGCAGTTCGCGATCGAGAGTTGCGAGCAACCACGTGAAGCGACCGTGTTGCCATAGGCCCTTGTCGGTGTCGAGGCGCGTGCCATCGCGATCGACGGCGAACATAAACCCGCCCTGCTCGCGATCGACTGCGTGACGTAGCCAGAACGGCACGGTGTTGGCCAGCAGGCCGTCGCGGTACACAGCAATCAGTTCGTCAATGCGTTCGAGGTTCATTGGGGCGGTCAGGCGTTGCGAGTCAGGCCGGTCAAGTCACGATCGTCGTCGGGCATCACCAGGCTTGCGACGTAGCCAATCACGAGGCATGTCGTGATGCCGATGACGGCGTAGAGGTAGAAGTGCAGCGACGTGAACCACGTCATATAGACCAGCGCCGCGATGCTGGAGAAGGCGCCGAGCAACACTCCGCGAGAACTCGCGCGTTTCGTAAAGATGCCGAGTGCGAAGATGCCGACGACGCCGCTCGACAACAGGCCGAGGCACTTCTGGAAGAAGAACCACAGGCTTTGGATGTCAAACGTGACGAGTAGGCTTGCTGTCGCTACCGCAATGACTCCGAGCAAGACCGTGAGTCGCCGCGCCAGGCGCAGGCTGCTGGCATCTGTGGCGTTCGCAGAGAGGCGCTGGTGCCAATCGACAGTGCACGCCGTCGCGATCGAGTGCATGCTCGAGTCCAAGCTGGACATCGAAGCGGCAAACACGCCCGCGATGACCAGACCGGACAGGCCGGCTGGCAATTGGCTGGAAACAAACAGTGGGAACACTTCGTCGTTCTTCATCCCGACGTGCAGCAATTCGGGGCGATGCTGAAAGAACACCCAGAGGCACGTGCCCAGCAGCATGAACAGCAAGCCGACGGGCACGGCCATCAAGCCGTTGAGCCAGATGCCGCGCGCGGCCGAGCGTTCGTCCTTGGTGGTCAGATAGCGCTGCACCACCGATTGGTCGGTCGTGTAGGGGCCGAATTGCAGCGCCAGGGTGCCGATCAAAATCGACCACGTCGCGAGGTCGGTCGTACTCATCGACCAGTCCCACATGCGGGTCTTGTTGGCGGCTTCGGCAGTCTCAAAGACGACGCCGAAGCCACCGACGTCCATCGCGACGATGACGATTGCGACCATCATGCCGCCTAGCAGCACGACCGTTTGCAGCACGTCGGTCCAGATCACTGCCTCCATGCCGCCGAGCACCGTGTAGAGCGTCGCCAGCACACCCATGATCAGGATGCATGCGTAGACGTTGATACCGGTGATGGTCGATAGCGCGAGCGCAGGCAAGAACACCACGATCGCCATGCGCAGCAGTTGGAACGCGATGAACGACGCGCTGCCGAACAGGCGAACCGGCAGATTGAATCGGCGTTCGAGGTATTCGTAGGCCGTGGTGATGTTGAGTCGCCGGAAGAACGGCAGGTAGAGCAGCGCCACGATCGGCGCCATCAGCAAGATCATCGCCTTGCCGGGTAGCACCAGCCAATCGGTCGCGTAGGCGAGCGCCGGCGTTGACACGAAGGTGATCGCCGACAGTTGCGTCGCGAAGATCGAAATGCCGGCGGCCCACCATGGGATGCGGCGGCCGGCTAGGAAGAAGTCGTTCGTATCGCCGCCGCGCTTCGAAAACTTCAAGCCAATCCAGACCAGTGCGATCAGGTAGAGGCCCAACACCAGCGTGTTGAGGAAGCCGAATCCGGCATCCTGTTGGTTCAGCTCGACGCTGCGAACGGTTGGAGTTCGCACACCAGGACTGACTTCGCCAGTGGCAATGACGATCTTGCCGTCGTGCATCACGGCGCCAGTTGTCACCAGTCCGCTCGGCATCGTGCCCGCTTGGGTCCACGTATCCGTGATGGTGTGGTAGCTGCGAGCGATGCGTGGGAACTCAGGCTTTGGATCGGGATCAGCGACATGCTGGCCGGTCGAACCGCTGAACACCAGCGCGTGCGATTGGCCGATCGGCATGGCGCAGGCGGCTGCGACCGGAATCGGTAGGTCGTTCAGTTGTTGCCACGTGCCGAGCTTGGTGTCGTAGCGATAGCCGTCGGTTCGGTAGTCGTAGCGCAGCGTGCTATCGGCTGCGCGCGTCGGGATCTCACCGCTGAACAGGTAGAAGCAGTCGTTGCGGCCATTGCTCTGCAAAAAGCCGACGGCCTTGTGGCGAGCCGGGCCGGGCCAGGCCGGTAATTCGCGCCATTGACGCGGTTGTGCATCCAGGTCCAGCGACCAGAACGCGTGGGTCATGGCCGTCGCGTCGCTGCCATCACTACCCGCAGCTACATAGATGGTGTTGCCGCTGGCTGCCGCCGCTGGAAACGCCGTGGCCGTTGGCAGCGACGGTAGTGCTGCAAGGATCCATTGCTGGCTCGCAGTGTTGAGAGCGAGCAGTTGACAGGTTGCGTAGTAGCGATCGGCATCACTGCCGCCGAGCATCGCCACGCCATAGCTCGTGCTGATGGCGGCACCATAGGCACGCGGCGCATCGAGTTTGGCTGCTTCGCGCCATTCGTCGGCGCCCGGGTCGAGCACGAGCACATGGTCGTACCAGACCTTCTTGCCGCCTTGCCAAGGTGGCGCTTCGGGAAAGTTGGCGCCACCGGCAACGATCAGGTGACCTTGATGGGAGCCGACGAACGGGCCGCCATAGCCGGGAGTGTTCGGCAGCGTTGGCAGGCCTTGCCAAGACAGGCGTTCTTGCGCGAGCGCAGCGCCGGTCGCGAACAACGCAACCAGCAGACCTGGCAACGCGCGCCGTTTCATACCCGCAGTCCCTTCAGGTCGAAGCGTTCGAGGTCGGCAAACAACTTGGCCTCGCCGTTGTTATCCAGCGGCGGCATCGGACAACGCACCGTGCCGACGTCGACGCCGAGATACTTCATCGTCGCCTTGGCCGCGGCCATGTAGTTGTGGCCGGCCAACACTTCGACCAACTCGGCAGCTTTGCTTTGCAGCGCTCGAGCTTCTTCGATCGCACCTTTTGCGTGGGCGGCAATCAGGCGGTGGTAGAGCGGGGTCGCAAAGTTGTAGGTGCTGCCAACCGCGCCGTGCGCGCCGAGTGCGAGCCCCGTGACGAGCAGCTCATCGCATCCCCAGTAGAGCTTGATCTTGTCGCCGTGCTCGCGCACACAGGCTTGGAAGTCGAGCGCATCGAGATGGGTGTACTTGATGCCAGCGAAGTTCGGAATGCGCTCCCGCGCGGCCGCAGCGAACTGCACCATCGGCACCTGCACGTGCGACAGCACCGGGATATGGTAATAGAGGAACGGTAGGTCGGGTGCGCCGGCAGCGATCTCGGTGCAGGTGTCGACCAGGCGATCGACGGAGCCCAGTGGGAACCAACTCGGTGGTGCGGCACAGATGCCGTGGGCTCCGATGTCGGCTGCATGCTTCGCCAGCGATGCCGCTTCCCGCGGGCTGTTGTGCCCGACGTGGATCCAGACCTGCAGGCCGTCCCTGGCTTCTGTCCAGCGAGCCGCCAACGTGCGGCGCTCGTCGCCGGAGAGTGAGGCCCCCTCACCAGTGCTACCGGCGATGAGCACACCGTGAACCCCGTCGGCTCGCAGCTGCGCCGCCTGCAGTGCAACAACATCCAGGGCGAGGTCGCTGTTCGCGGAGAACGGCGTGTGAGGCGCGGCGATCAGTTCGAATGGGGGCATTTGGTGCAGTTCCGAGCTGCACCTGTACCCGCTGCATCGCTCCGAGGACAGGCTTTCGCTGCCCGCGGCGACGACTCTGTGCCTACCGGACGACGCTCCGGCGCTTGCCCGATTCCTTGCGGACCTTGGCGGCCTCTTGCTGGCTCTTGTTGGGCGCAACGCGATGTGCTGCCCACTTGCGCGCATTCTTCTCTGTGAACTCGCGGACCGTCTGTTCGCTGGTGTTGCGCAGGAGATCTTGCTCGGCCTCGACCAGTTTCATGGCGCGGCGCTGCAGCTGTTCTGCCTTGTCCGCGTCGAGTCGCATGTCGACGACACGTTGCAACTCCACCGTGCGTTTCTGCAACAGGTCCTTTGCGTGAGCAACCTCGTCGGCTGCTTTCGTCTGCTCGGCGTGCAGGCGCTCGATGGTGTCGTTCGGCACGTTCAGATGAACGTCCCATTCCGCCTTGCTTGCCTTCTTGTTGCCATCCTTCGGTGCGTTGAGGATGCCGCGCCACGTGCGCTGGATGTCCTTCGTGTCCCTTTTGATCGGTGGGGCTTTGGTGTCCCACTTGAGTTGCACGCGAGTTGGTTTGTTGTCCCCGCCAACCTTGGGCGTGGCCCATTGGATCGGCTTGGTCTTGGTGTCCCACTGAAGTTGCACGCGAGTTGGCTTGTTGGACGCCTTCGCATCCTTCTTGGCGCTGTTCAGATGAGCACGCCACTCCGCGCCGTGTTGAAGCTTGAGCGTCCTCTTTTCTAGCTCCAGCTGCTTCGCGCGAAGTTCGTCGATGGTCCGCATCAGCATGTCGCGCTCCTTGGCCTCTGCTTCGAGGCTGCGCAGACGATTGAGGTCCCGCTCTGCCGCATCCTGCTGCCTCTTGCTGAAGTCGAAGGCGCGTGCCTGGTCGGCGAGATCGCGCGCCTTTTGAACCTTGGTGAAGTCGATGCGAGGAACGTTCACCGCTTTCGCCCCGTCAGTCTTCGCCCATTCAGCCTGGACCTTGGCCGCCTTGGCCTTGGCCGCCTTGACCTTGTCCGCCTTGATGCGCTCCTGCTTTTTTCGGCTCTGGCTCTGGTCGACTCTTACCTCGCGGGCGTACTGCACTTCGTCTTCCAGCAGCGCCTTCGCTTCGGCGAGGTCCCGCTGCATCTTGTGGAGCGCCTTGGCCTTTTCGTTGAGGTCGCGTCGCGCCTGCTCGATGAGAGCATCGCGCTTGGCGGCTTCCTGGCTGCGGCGCTTGTCCTCGGCGCTGCGCAGTTTCGCTGCGGTTGGACGCAGGCTCTGCGTGTTGACGTCCAGTTCCATGCCCTGGGCCATTTGCTGTTCGACCCACTTCGCTGCGCGCTGCTTGGCCTGCTCCGTGGTGATCTCGCCGTTCTTGAGTTGGCGCTGCAGGCGACGCTTGAGCTCAGCCATGTCGAACGTCTTGTCCTGCGCCTTCTTGATTTCGCGGACCGTGTGTTCTGCCGGATCCTGCTTCAGGTGGCTCATTTGACGCTCATAGAGCTTCCTGGCCTCTTCTTTGGTGAGCTGTCCGGACTCGATGCCTTCTCGCAGGCCATCTTTCAGACTCTGGACGAGGCGGTCGTAGTGCTCTTGCTCGGCTTGCCGCTTGCTCTTCTTGCGACGGGGATCCTGCGCATTGGATTCCTTGAGCGTGCGCAGCATCTTGCGTGCTTCGGCGGGCGACAGTTCGCCGGCTTGCACAGCCTTGCGCAGACGCTTGGTGACCGCACCGACGTCAGGGTTCTGTGCGTAGGCGATACCGAGCGGCATCACCGAGATAGTGCATAGCAACAGCACGGCCTGCAGCCAGCGTGGTGTCGTAGCCATAGGGGTCTTTGAGACAATCATTCGGAACCTCCGTTCGAGAAAGCCGCCACTGTTGATCTCACTAGCCATGGCCGGTGGGCGGAGCCCCGGCGAGGCAAGGAACTCGACTGCTGCTAGCAGGGAGTTCGCATACGAATGTGGTTTGCCTTTGAGGCTGCGCAGCACGAGTGCGTCACAGCAGACTTCTTCATTGGCGCGCAGGTTGCGACGCGCGAGCCATGCGATCGGGTTCCACCAGAACGCGACGCACGCCAGCCATTCGAGCCAGCGAACGAAGTGGTCGCCGCGGCGCACGTGGCCGAGCTCGTGCGCCAGGATCCAACGCATCTTGTTGGCACCCAATTCGGCCGGCATCGCTTCTGGAATGAAGATGCGAACCTTGCCGCCGACCCACCAGACCATTGGCGAGACGCGGGCCGAGGTGATGTTGATCGACGGTGTCTTCTTGAGACCAAGCGACTGCGCGAGCTGCTTGGCGCGATAAACCAGATCTTGGTTTGCCGGTCGCGATGCCTGGGTCAAGAGCCGATGGAATCGCACGATGCGGAAGGTCGACCAGCACAGCACGATGACGCTGCCGAGCAACCATAGTGCTAGCAACATCGTGGTGGCGTCGATCGAGGTGGCGGCTGCTGCTTCGGGGAGCGGCATGGCTGGCGTGACCTCGGTGTGGGCGACCGCCATTGTGGTTATGACCGGCGCGGGTTGCGCAGCAGGCGCGGGTAGCACAGCCAATGAGAACAGCGGCGGCGTGACGAGCTTGACCAGTACCAACAACCACAGCAAGTGGGCGATCACTGGGCGGCGCAGCTTGCTTTGCGCGAACCATGCGAACGCGGCGAGTACCGAAGAGACGAGCCAATTGCTGGCGGCACAATGCAGGAGGTAGTCGCTCATGACTGGTTGTCCTGGTTGCTGGTTTCGTCGGCTGAGTCTTCCCCGCCGTCTTCATCCAACACGCGGCGCAGCCGATCGATCTCTTCGCGCGAGATCTTGTTCTGTTCGAGAAGGTGCGTGATCAGTGGAGCCAGCGAACCGCCGGTCAACTTGTCGGCGAGCGACTCGAGTTGGCTACCGGCATACGCCTGACGTGCGACGGCCGCCGAGAACAAGTGCACCGGCAGACTGCGGTCACGCGCGACGAACTGCTTGTCCTCGAGCCGCTGCAGCAACCGCTGCACGGTGCCGTGCTGGGCCTTGCTGGTCCCGGGGTAGAGCTGCTCGCGAAGTTGCCTGGCGGTGACGCGGTCCTGCTGCCAGAGCAGTTCCATGACTGCGAGTTCGGCGTTGGCTAGGGGTGGTTGCTTCATGCTCGTAAGGGATTCGGTGCGGCCGGATACGACAATGTGTCGTCACTGATCTACGACACGATGTCGCTGGTCTACGACATGCTGTCGTATCCGTCAACTGCCATCGGCATGGGGATGTGCCATGCCTTAGGGAAGTCCGGTTCGACGAGCGATGGCGGCTAGACATCCGCCGCAGTGCGATCGAGGTTGCCGATCGATAGCCACAGACCGGTTGCCGTTCGGCGCGAATCCACGCCCGGCGGTGGCTGTGGAAAAGCTTTGAGATTCTGATCTTACGGAAAGTTACGGTCAGACGTAGGTGTGCCTCGGTCGCGGCGTGTCAGGCAGAGCAAGCATGGTTCGATCGAGTCAGTTGGAGCAAGATCGTTTCCCGACCTGCGCCGGGAAGGACGCGGCTAGCATCCGAGTCCCATGCTGCTCGCCGCTTGCCAGATCCAAGACGAACACGAGTCCCTGTTTGCGATCCCGGGCTTTGCGGATCCATTCAGCAGCCTGACGCACCTGATCGCCGCCGGCTTGTTTGGCTACGCGGCGATCGCGTTGCTGCGTTCGGCAGCTGGCCATCGCGGCCGGTTGATCGCGCTGTCGATCTACGCCGGATCCGTCGTGCTGCTGTTGGCGATGAGTGGCGTGTTCCATCTGCTCTCGCCCGATACCGCTGGCCGCACCGTGCTGCAGCGGCTCGACCACGCCTGCATCTTCGTGCTGATCGCGGGCACCTTCACCGCGGTGCACGGCATCATGTTTCGGGGTTGGCTGCGCTGGGGCATCATCTCGTTCGTCTGGGTCGTGACGGCGACGGCCATTCCACTCAAGACGATCTTCTTTGAAGACATGCCGGAGTGGCTCGGTCTCACCCTCTACCTCGCCTTTCCGTGGGTCGGGTTGCTGTCGGGACTGTTGCTTTGGCGGCAACATGGCGTGCGCTTTATCGCCCCGTTCTTGTTGGGTGGCATCGCCTACACGATCGGTGCGGTGCTTGAGTTTCTGCGCTGGCCGAATCCGTGGCCGGGCGTCATCCATGCGCACGAACTGTTCCACTTGTTCGTCATCGCGGGTGCTGCATGGCACTGGCAGTTCTGCACGGCGATCGCGATGGAAGCACGCGCTGCCGAGCGGCTCGATGGTCTGGCGTGAGAAGCAGCCGCCGGCCCCCGAAGCTTGCGCGATATCGTGACCGCCACGTAGTAAGCCAGTGAGCTACCTTGATGCCGTCGGTGGATGGGCGCATGCTCGGAGTTTCCGGTTCGCAATGGAGACGATGACGTGACAGCAGAGCAGTGCATCGACGAACTGCGAGACCCGCGCTGCTATCCGCAAGCGCCCGCCGCGGTGCAGATCATTCAAACGCACCTATCGGTCGTCTGTCTCGCGGGCGATCTCGTCTACAAACTGAAGAAAGCGGTGACGCTGCCGTTCGTCGACTTCTCCTCGCTGGCCGCCCGCCGCGAAACGTGCCGAGCCGAGGTGCACTTCAATCGCCGCCTCTGTCGGGACACCTACCTCGGCACTGCCGCGCTACGGCGCGATGGTGAGCAGCTGGTCTTTGCGGCCGTCGGTGACGACGACAGTGATGACGATCTGGATGTCGCAGTCGTCATGCGCCGCTTGCCGAGTGACCTCATGCTCGATGAGTTGTTGCGCCGCGGCAAGGCTACGTCGGAGCATATGCGTCAGTTGGCGGAGCTGATCGCGAAGTTTCACCGCGGCGCGGTGTGCGATGAAGCTACCCGGCGATACGGGGACCCTGAGCGCTTGCGGCAATTCGTCATCAACAACTTCGACGAGCTGCGCGAGGTCAAAGATCATGGGCTCTCCGTCGCTCTGTTGGACAGGTTGGCGCGTTCCTCCAAGGAAGCCTTTGAGTTGATCGCGGAAGAGTTGCACGAACGCGCCGTCAGCAGCTTCCTTGTTGATGGTCACGGGGACTTGCATGCGCGCAACGTTTGCATGACCGATCCGCCGACGGTCTATGACTGCATCGAGTTTGAGCCGGCGTTTCGCTGTGGGGATGTCGCAACCGAAGTCGCGTTCTTGACGATGGACTTGCGCTATCGCGGCGCGCCAGCACTCGCGGACACGTTTGTCGAGGCCTACGTCACGGCGACCGGGGACCTTCGCTTGCCTGCTTTGCTGCCGATGCTGAGCAGCTACCGCGCGATGGTGCGTGCGAAGGTTGACGCGATGGCGAGCGTCGAGTCGGAACTGTCGGCCGAAGAACGCGCGGCTTCGAGCGAATCTGCACGGCGCTACCTGCTGCTCGCGGCTGCCTACTTGATGGAAACGCGCGGGCCGTGGTGGCTGCTGACTTGTGGGCCACCGGCGAGCGGCAAGAGTCGGCTTGCTGCGTTGCTCGCCGATACGGTGCAGTGGCTACACCTCGCGACCGATGTGATTCGCAAGCAGCGGGCTGGCGTTGCGCCTACCGAACAAGCCCGGCCAGAGCACTACACGGCGGAGTTCTCCGATGAGACGTACGCGGCCTTGTATCAGGCCGCCGGCGAACACACGGCAGCGGGGCAGCGTTGCGTCATCCTCGACGGCAACTTCGCGACGAGCGAACGACGGGCTGATGCTCTCCAGGCCGCTCGTGCAGCTGGCGCGCGCCTCGCGATTGCGTTCGTTGACGTCGACGTCGCAACGGCGCGTCAGCGGGCGGCGTTCCGTGCCGGTGATGCGAACAACGTCAGCGACGCCGATGCCGACGTTGCCGAGCGGTTGCATCGGGCATTTGTGGCGCCGATAGCCGAAGAATGCGATGTATTGATCGGCCTCGAGGGCACAGCGCCCAGCGAAGAACTCGCGGACGCGCTGATGGCTGCCTTCTGACCTACGTGTGCAAGTCCAGTTGCGCCGTATCGCCTACATCAGTTGGGTAGTCGGTGCAGCAAGACGGTTCGGTCGCCAGGCATATACATCTTCAGGGCCGTCGTGCGGCCAGTCTTGTCGTTCACAAACGAGAAGCGGATCGGTGGGCCGTCGACGCCGAACACTCCGTCCTTCTCCGCTTCGACGGCGATGCGGAACTCCGGTTCGGGCGTCGCAAACCACAGTTCGCCGTGGTGCACCCGCAGCGTGACGATGTCATCTTCCAACGGGGTGTCGGTCTCTTTGGGCTTGTAGCGAGCGAGCGCGCCGGCGAAGCGTTGTTTCAAGGCCGCCGTATCGCGTGCGAGGTCGGCAGGTGAACGCAGCAAGCGCAGGATCGGGGGTGGCTGCTGGAACAGTTTGGCGGGTGTGGTGATCCACTCTGCTGCCTGCAGCGTCAGGATGTGTTCTTGGCCATCTTCAGCGCGGTAGCGGGTGATTCTGGCAGGGAGCGTCAGGCCGCCAAGTTGTTGCGATCCGTGCAATACGAGCGTCGATTGCTTGGGGCCTTCGCGGCCGACCAGGCGACCGGTTGCGACCGTGAAGTAGTGCTTGACCGTGCGCGCCGACTCACCGTCGCCGGCCGGGATTTGCGAGGTTACTTGCCAACACGCGGTTTCCGCAAAGCGCACCGGCTTCTTCGCGACCTGCGCGCTGCCTGGGCAGGCCGGTGCGAACAGGTCTGGCAGTCCGAACAAGTAGCGATGTTCAAACAGCTCGGCGCCGACGATCAGGCGAGGCCCTTGCGGTTCGACTGCCCAGGCCTGCTTGCCGTCGAACGTGTACAAGAATTCGTCGTCGAGGCGCTGGTCCCAGCGGTTTGATGGCGCGAGCGTCCACGTCATCTTGCCGTCCTTCAGTCCACGTAGCGGGACCGACCACGTGCCGCGCAGCTGTAGTGCCTTGTCGCGTTGCGCAAAGGCGCTGCGGCCGCCGACAAGTTCTGCGTGGCTTGCAAACAGCTTGGTGGCTGGCGGTGCCGCGAGTGTGGTTGCGTCGATGCCGCCTGCTGCCGATGTTGGGCCGGTGCGGTGATCGAGGCAGCACAAGTCGCCGAGGCTGTTGCGAACGTAGATCAAACCGCCGACGAACACCGGGGTCGTCCAATAGACGCCACCGTCGAGCACCTTGTTGCGGGACAGTTCACGGAACTCTGCGGGTGATGCTTCGGCGATGATGAGCTCGCCGTCGGAAGTAAGCACGAGCAACCGGTCGCCAACGATCGACAATGATCCGAGCCCGAGGCCGCGCACGCGCCACTTCGAATTGCCGTCGAGGTCCAGGCAGCGCAGCATCGACTCATCGAAGCCATACACGTTTCCCTGGTGGGAAACGCACGCCGTCACCTTGTTGCGCATGCGGCGGTTGCTCCAAATGCTGGTGGGTTGCTTCGCGTCGCCGATCTGCAGCATCGCGCAGCCCTTGTTGTAGGCCGTCGACACGAAGAAGCGGTTGTCGCCGATCGCGACCGGCATCGAGCAGTGCATCGCGTTGCCCGAAATGCGCCACGGGTACTCATGCAGGAGTTCGCCGTCTCGCGCGCGCAACACCACGAAGAGTTCGCCGACGACGGTCGCCAGGGCAGGTTCGCCGCGCACTTCGATCGGCAGCAGATTCGCGTGGCTGGCGTCGCCCTCGTCCTTGGTGCGCCACAGCACTTCGCCATCCTTGGCGCTCACGGCGGCGACGAGCCCGCCGAGCTGCAAGTAGATGCGGTCACCAGCGACCAGCGGCGACGCGCTGAAGCCGTGGAACGTGCGTTCTACGGCGAGTTCCTTTTGGTAGTCACGCCGCCAGAGCACCTCGCCGCTATCGAGTTGCAGCGCGTGGAACTTGCCATCGCGATTGATGCAGTAGACGCGTCCAGCGGCGATCGTCGGGGTCGAGAGGGTGCCACCGCCGTGGTATTCCGGCTTGTCGGTGGCCGCGAACGTGAAGCTCCAGCGTGGCTTGCCGGTGGTGCGATCAAGGCAGGTGACGCGGTCGACACCGGCCTCTGCGTCATGGCCAAGCGTCACCAGGTGTTCGCCGGCAATCGACGGGCACGAGTAGCCCTTGCCTACGTTCGCCGTCCACAACGGCTCGGCCTTGCCGGTCGCGGACCACGGCTCGCCGGCTTCGATCCAACCGCTGTGGTGGGGGCCGCGGAAGTGTGGCCAGTCCTGGGCTTGCGGCAGAGCTGGCACGAGTGCGAGTACGAGGGCGACGTTCGCTAGCATGATCGCACGATACGCGATAGTCCGCTCCGCGGCGTGGCTCGACGAATCTGGTGCAATCCGGTTACGCGCGGCGCCCGTGCCAGGTTGCGCCTGGGCGACTCTGCCACTCAAGAACGCCTAGTCCTAGGTTTCGCTACGGCACCAGGCGTGCGCACCCATCGCCACCAGCTTTCGGCGATGGGATTCGTTCACAGTTCGCCCGGCTCGCTCAGGCGGCTGTTGAGCCAGGCCTTTGCGAATCGCCAGTCGCGCTCGACGGTGCGCACGGACAAGCCGAGCACCTCGGCGATTTCCTCGTGGTCGAGCCCACCATAGAAGGCCATCGTGACGATCTCGGCCTTGCGTGGATACTCCTGTTCGAGCTTCGCCAGCGCCTCTTCGACCGCGAGCACGTCATCGGTGATGCCGTCGGAAGACAGCAGCGCGGCAGCCGCGACGTCGTCGCTGACTCGCTGGCGGTCCCCCCCGCGCTTGAGGCTGCCTTTGCGTTGCAGATGGTCGGCTACGATGTTGCGCATGGCGCGCGCCGCGGCGCCGAAGAAGTGAGCGCGGCCTTGCCAGCCTGGGTCGCTCCCACCGACCAGTCGCAGGTATGCCTCGTGCACCAGC
>CAXBFC010000100.1:0-19782 GCA_963974725.1 uncultured bacterium
CCACGCGACCGACCAGTGGCAGCGCAATATTGCCATCGGGCCGCACGGGCACAGTCATGTTCAACTTCGGAGTGTCGAAGTGTAGGACCTCAAGCTCATCGCCCGGCGAGATCAGGTATGGCTGGTGCGCACGCGGAGTCGACAGTTCGAAGGCAACAGTAACCTTCTCTGTCGGGTTCGGTGTGGTACAGCTGGCCAGAGCCAACAGGCCGACGGCAAGGAGGGTTGATCGATACATGGAAGTACGTAGGCCGGCTACAGCCAACTCTTCAGTATACCTCCCGAAAGTAAGCGGCCGCGATCATGCGTGATTTGGCACAGTGCTGTCTCACACAGAGATTGGTAGCAACTGCGCGTATGTCGACCACCATTGGTTGTCATGCAGTGTGCTACGCTCAAGTACCCCCGATGCTTGCAGCGCCTTCTCCATCCCAACCGGTGCCGTCGCCTTCGGCGCCTACGCGTCCCATTGCCCGGGCACGTCGGCTAGCAGACATTGTGGTCGCGATGGTGTTGCTGCTCGCAGTGCTACCCGTTGTGATCGCGACTGCAGTCGCCGTGCTGATCGTGGATGGGCGTCCGATTTTCTATCGTGGACACCGCCTTGGAATTGGCATGCGTGCGTTCCGGATCTACAAGTTCCGCACGCTCGTCAACGACGCCGAGAGCAGGCTCGGCGCGGAACTCGAGACTCGCGGCGCGCATCTTCGCACTCGCCTTGGTGGCTTCTTGCGCGATACACGATTCGACGAGTTGCCGCAGCTGTGGAACGTCATCCGCGGCGATATGACGTTCCTTGGACCTCGCCCAGAACGCGCAGTTGTCTACGACAAGCACCGCGGCCAAGTAGCCAACTATGAGTTGCGGTTCCAAGTGCCGCCGGGTCTCGTCGGCTACTCGCAATTGTTGACTCCTCACGGTGCGCCGAAGCGCTTTCGAGCGCGCCTCGACAACCGATTCGTGCTGGCGCCGCCGGGGCTGATGCGCAGTGTCTGGCTGATTGTGCTCACGGGACGGGCGGTGGTAGGCAGCGCGGCCGCCAAGATCTGGCGGCGCGCGCTCCGGACGGGGCTGCGCCGCAGCGATCGCCGCGCCTTCCAGCGACATCCCGGTCCAGCCGGTAGCGTGCTGATGTCCACCGAGCACACGCAACTAGCACAACTCGTTGATGCCAATAGCGAAACAGCGCTCGTGCGGGTGACCGGTCCGATCCGAACGGAGCCGCTGCTGGTCTTGGTCGCCTACGGACGCGGTGCCCACGTCACGAGGTTTCGACGCGCCAAGTGCCATGTGTTGGAGGTCTATCGGCGCCCCGGTCTTGCCGACGATGAGATGCTCGTGGACTTCGAGCCGGCAACGCCGATGGCCGAGTACGTCATCTCTCAGTACTTGCTGCACGAAAGCATGATTCGACGCCGCGGGTCTCGCCGTAGCCGAGCAACGTGACGACGCTGACCGTGCTCGCAGTGACTGTGTTCGTCTTGGCCTTGCTGGCGATTGCTGCGAACTTTGTTCTCTACCCGAGCCTCTTGGCGATTTGGCCAACGCGCCCGAGATCGACGACGGATCGGTCGGCCGTGCTGCCAACCGTGTCGATGATCATCGCGGTCCGCAACGGCGGGGAGCTCATCGCCGCGAAGCTCGAAAACGCATTGGCCGTCGACTACCCGCGCGACCGGTTGCAGATCGTGTTGTTCTCTGATGGCTCAACTGACGACACCGTGGCAATCGCGCAAGCGGTCGCAGCCCAACATCCGCAGGTGCATGTCGGCCATGCTAGCGAGCATCGGGGCAAGCATCTGGCGTTGGTTGATGCGGTGGCGCAGGCGACCGGCGACCTACTTCGGACAGTCGCATCAAGTCGTGGGAGAGCCGCTCGGGCAGCATCACGTCCAACGATGGCAAGCTGTACTGCATTCGACGCAGCTTGTTCACGCCAGTGCCACCAGCCGTTACCGACGACTTGTTCCAATGCTTGACCGTGGTCAGGCAAGGCAAGCGATTCGTTTTCGAACCAGCCGCGCGTGCCTTCGTTCGAACCCCATCACGAAACGCGCGCCACGAACTTGCGCGTCGGCGCCGCATCGTGTCGCGCAGTCTGCAAGGAATGTGGTTGGTGCGAACCGTGCTTGGTCCACGCTTCGGGCGCTTCGCACTCGGGTTGTGGATCAACAAGGTGGGGCGGCGCTTGTTGCCGTTCTGGTTGTTGGTGCTGCTGGTTACTAGCGCCCTGTTGGCTTTCGACTACTGGTGGGCTGGCGCAATGTTGTTGGCGCAGGTCGCATTCTACGTCACGGCTGCGCTTCATCCATACGTTGGCAAGCGTCTGCCTCGTCGCCTGGTAAAACTGAGTTCCCTGGCGTCGTTCTTCTGCATTGGCATGCTTGGCACCATGTTCGGCGTGTTGGATTTCTTGAAGGGGAGCAAGGTAGCGCGATGGGATCCGAAGAAGCAGGACTGAACGCCAACGCGCCGCGTCATCACGTCGCCTACACCATGTCCCGTTTCCCAAAGGTGACGGAGACGTTCGTGCTCTACGAGTTGCTGGAGATGGAGCGCGCCGGCCTGGAGATCAGTGTCTTTCCATTGCTCCGGCAGCGAGGTGGTGTGCGCCATCCCGAGGTCGATCGCATCGCCGATCGTGTGCATCACCGTGGCCTCGTGGCTCCGACGGTGCTTTGGGCCAACCTCGCAACTGCGGTTCGTCATCCGATCCGATACGTGCAGGCTCTAGCCCTCGGAATCTCATCCGTCTGGCGCAGTCGCCGCTTCTTGCTGGGGGCGATCGCGTTCTTTCCGAAAGCCGTTTGGATCGCTCGTTCGATGCAGCGTGCTGGTGTCGATCACGTGCATGCCCACTTCGCGAGTCATGCCGCGTGGGCGGCGATGGTTGGGAATCGTCTTACGGGCATCCCTTACAGCTTCACCGCGCACGGTTCGGACATCCATGTCGACCAAACGGGCTTTGCCGCGAAAGCCGCCTGGGCTGCCTTCGTGGTCACTGTGTCGCAATACAATCGCCAGTTTTTGTCGGAGCGTTGTGGCGTCGCTGCCACCGAGCGCATGCACATCGTGCATTGCGGTGTCGACGTCGACGAGTTTACTCCCGCAACACCTCCGGTGACCGGGCCGCTGCGCATCCTCTGTGTCGCTAGCTTGCGCAAGGTGAAGGGGCACCGGTTCTTGATTGCCGCATGTGAACTGCTGCGACAACGAGGCGTCGAGTTTCGCTGTGACCTCGTCGGGGATGGTCCGACGCGGCCGGAAGTCGAGCGCTTGCTAGCTGACGCCGGCCTGACGGATTCGTTCGCCATGCATGGGTCGTTGGCGCGGCCAGCCGTGCGTGAACTGCTGCGAAGTTCTCACGTCGCGGTACTTGCCAGCGTCATCGACGAAGCTGGCCGTCGCGAAGGTATCCCGGTGAGTCTGATGGAGGCGATGGCGACCGGCTTGCCCGTAGTGGCGAGTGATCTGTCCGGGATTCCTGAGTTGATTGCGCACGAGCAACACGGACTACTGGTCCCGCCAGGGGCCCCGGTCGACTTGGCTGATGCTCTGCAGCGACTCGGCTCCGATGCCGCGCTGCGCAGTCGGTTGGGTGCCGCGGGGCGGCTCAGAGTGATGCGTGATTTCGACTTGCGCGAGAACGCTCGCACGCTCGCCAACCTGGTTCGCAGCAGCCTCGCGATCCCCATGTCCTAGCTGATGCCCTGATTGTTGGTGGCGAACTCATACCTGCAGGAATTCGGGCCGATTCGAGAATGGCATCGTTCGAGAATGGCTGTTGGGCCGCTACATCATCGTGCCTCCCGCAGAAACGCTCCAGAGACAGTTCTTACGCCAAACATGTCGGGTGCACGCTCCTCTCGCCCCAGTCCTGCCGCCAGCGGACCACCTCATCCGGCTGCAGTTGGCGTGGTAGGAGACCGAGAAAATGTGCCGGAGTTTCGTGCGCTTCGTCTCGGTTGAACCGTCGTCGCACATAGTTCCGGAAGACGGTGAAGATCGCGAGTTGCCCGCGAAGCCACTTCGCAAGTTTCGACACCAGCCAGGGATCGCGGCGCAGTCTGCCACAGCCATCACGACTCATCGTGATCATGTGATTGACCGGGAACAGTGGATTGTAGGGGGTTCGCGGGGCGGAACCTGCAGTCGTCGCGTGCATCACTTCTGCGCCAAACACTTCCCGCGCCAACGTGGCGTAGCTCGACTTCTGGTCGGTCAGCAACTGGATCCGACCCGAAGTGCGTCGCCGCAGGGCTTCGAGGACCTCGCCAACACACGCGCGACTTTGGTCCTTTCGCTTGCCGAACTGCTTCTCTTCACGATCCTGGCGGGCGCGGCGGGCTGTGCCTGGTGGGGCGAGGCGTCGAATCGAGCCGACGCCAGTTGCGACGATGAACCAGGTCTGGTTCTCCATGAGAATCGGCACCGTTAGCGGCCGGATCGACGAGCTCTCAAACGTCTCTTCCTCGTCCATCACGTAGGTGCGATCCGGCGGCAGCGATCCACTGAGGTTCTCGTGCAGCAACTCGCACGTCCGCGACAGCTTGCGCATCTTCTTCTGCGCGGTGCTTGCAGCGATCTTCAGCACGCGAGCGGACTGTCGTAGCCCGATACCGCTGGTCAACATCTCGAACAACCGTTCGTTGCAGTCCGGTCGCCGGTCGCGATAGTCGTGGCGGAACGTTTGCCGAGAGAACGTTTTGCGACACGCTAGGCAACGGAACCGGGGCTCGCGCCGGTCACGACATCGCGCCTTGAAGTAGCCCCATCGAATGATGCGGTCGGCCTGGGGATCGACGTGAGCTAAGCAATCAGTACTCGGACAGCGCGGCGGACGGAACGACATCGAAGACCTCCTGCCGGACCATCCCGGCAGTATGTAAGGGCTCCGGAATCGCCAGCGGTGTCATCGATTTTGGCCGCCAACAACCAAGAGATCAGTGGCGTTGCGTTTCGTGATCTCGGCATGGTTGCCGGCGATGTGCAGCGGTGTCCGCTGCAGCCGCGAAACGCAGCATGAGCCCTGCGTTCCTGCGTGCCACTATCCAGTGGCAGGGGGCACGCGATCTCGTCGATCTCTCAACCGCAGAACGACCGCGTGCTGCATCCGGGACAAGCCCGGATGCGTCGTTGTCGCAGCGACTACTTGCCGACGGTGACCGAGATGCCGTTCGACGTCGCGACGTTGAGGGCGTTCAGCGGCGTGAAGGCTGCGCCTTGCGCCGTGGCCGTCGAGCCGAGCAATACTGCCAGGTTCGGGATCAGCACGCTCAGGCGGCTCGAGTTGGCGCTCAGCGGCGCCGTGAAGAAGCCGAGGTTGCCGTTGGTGTAGAGGCTGCAGCCAGGGGCGCCGATTCCGCCCAGGTCGAAGCCTGGGTTGACTGCCGCGTTGCCGAAGGCGAACACTGCGAACGGCGAACCCGAGTCGATGTTCTCGATCGTCAGGTCCCAGATCGAGCCGGCGAATGGCACCGTGCAATCGAAGGACAAGCCGATCACGTCGACGCTAGCCGTCGAGATCGGACCAGCGGTCAGGTCACTCGAACCCGGATCGGCGTTCGGGCCGGCCGGGGATTGGCCAATGAGCCAGTCCTCGGGGTTGGCGACGCCGAGCGCGCCAAACGTGATCGAGAAGTCGCCGGTGGCGGTATCGAGCACGATCTGGATCGTGTTCGGATCCGTGGTGCCCCAGCCGAAGACACCATCGTAGGTCACGGTCGCGACCGTGCCGCTTTCTTCGTAGAACGTTTGGCCGCTGCCTGCGGCGTTGGGCTGCAGGTCGGTCCATGCGTAGACGGCGGCCGACGGGTTGTTCAGCATCAGGGCGGCGGTAGGCGCGAAGGTGGTGCTGTTGCCATCACCCTGCGCGACCCAGCCGTTTGAGCCGACGAACAGGCCGAGCGTGCCGCCGACGGCGGGGTCCGCGGTGTCGATCTGGTCGTCGTCGCCGAGCGTGAGCTGAACGGCGCTGCCGCCGATCGGTGCGACCGTACCGGCCGCGGTCGTGACGTCGAAGCCGCCAGTGCCGTTGGTGACGCCAGTTACGGTCATACCGGAGAGGTCCATGCCCGCCGAGTCAACGATCTCGTAGAACGACGCGAAGCTGTTGTAGCAACCTGAGCCGAACGATTCCTTTGAGGCGAAGGCGCAGACCGTCGGCACGTTGCCCACGGTGTAGTAGATGTTGCCGTTGAAGACGCGCGGGTTGAAGTTCGCGGTGAAGGGGTAGGCAAGACCTGCACCCTCAAGGAACTCCAAATCGGCGTTGGACGCAAACACGCTGCCGGTAGCCGAACCGTTGGTGTAGTTGATCGACGTGCCGTTGGTCACGGTCACGTAGAACGACTGCGTGGCACCACTCGGGATGAATTCGCTGACGCAGATCGGAAGTTGCGTCGGATTGTTGAGGCCGTTGCTAACAACGCCGGTGGCAGAGCCGACCAGCGTCCAGTCACCGGCGGTGTTGACCGACGGCAAGTAAGGACCGGGGATGGTCAGCTTGTAGACCTCTAGGTCCCAGGTGCCGGAGTCAACGTTGACGTCGAAGCTATCGATCGTGATGCCACTCGCATTGAGGGCGACGATATCAAACATGTTGCCGGCTTGACCGTTGTTGCTAGCGAACGTGGTGGTCAGAGGCGATTGGGCGAACGCGGTCGCCGACAGGGTCAACGCGAACAAGAGAGAAGGAATACGCATGGAATGAGCGACTCGAGTTGGGGAAAGAAAAAAAGTGGGAGCAGGCAAAGAACAATACTCCCACCCTGACCATGCGGCAAGCCACCCAGAAGTGAGTAGGTGCAAACTTCTCCACATCCTGCACTTAGGTACGGGGGAACGAAATCCTCTGCGGAGTTGCGGAAGCTGGCCGCCGGCGGATGCCAGGGGTGTTGCCGTCGTCTGCGCTACTCGATGTCGACTTTGTCGAGCAGCGCGTATTTGACCCAGCCGCGGCCCTCGTCGGTCAGCTTCCAGCGGCGGTCGTGCACGTCGAATAGGTTCTTGTCGCGCTTCTGGTTGAGCGTATCGGTGATGTTCTTTGGTATCTCTTCGCCCGCTTCGCCCAGGGCGTCGACGATGTCACTGCTGCGCCACTCCGTTCGCCCACATTGGGTTTCGAGCCAATAGGCGACGACGCCAGCCTTGTCACCGTGGGTCTTGGCCGACGACCGGGCGAGCCATTCGCGCGGCGTTGGCACCTCTGGCTTGACGTCCTGCGCCATCAGTTCGGGCAGTTGCCGGCGCAGCGCTCGTAGAACGCCGTCGAGTTGGTCCTGGTCCACCTCGCCTCGGCAGGTCAGCTCCACGGTTCCGATCCGGATCTCGATCTCGCTGGTCATGGCTACAACTGTGATCGGCAGGTCAGCCTAGAAACATGAGGTGGGAAGCTAGAAAAACTCGCCGACCCTATCTTTGCTCCGGTCAGACCGGACGGTCTCCGGGGTCGCAAGCGAGCCGTCGTGGTGCCCGGCCACGGCAGTCGAATCTGACTCTGCCCCCGAAGGGAGCTCATTAGCAGCTTCCATCGCGAGGCGCGCGTTGAGTAGCTGCAGCGCCTCGACAACGGAGCGCAGCCGGCTGTGGACCTCAGGTGCCTCGCGCTCGACACGGCGCACGAGGGCTCCCAACTGCCACACCGAGCGACGAACCTGACTGTGAAGGGATGCCCGCTTCAAGCGTGCGAGCATGTCGGTGGTGGAGGCGCGCGGCGCGGTAATCGGGTCAGCGGCTCGTTCAGATTGCGGGTCGTCGTTCATCATGTTCTCCCTGTTCTCAGTGGTCCGGGTGCAACTCTGACTTCGGCGCGGCAACGATCCGAGCTGAATAGAAACGGCTAGAAACAACTAGGCGGCCTCGATTGGCATGGATGTTCTGATTGCGCGCCTGTTCGCGAATTGAGGCTCAGCGGTCGCGCTTGATCGGCGGCAATCCGCCATGTCGCCGTCCGGATATGGGCAGATGACCATCGTTGGCGGTCGTGACCCTTGGGACCGCCAGAATGGTCTAGCATTTGCGTGTGTCGCGCTGGTCACGCGGTCGCCAACGCCGGTTCCAATCCTCACATGACATACCCAAGATCTTCCCGATGCCTCGGCATCGCTGCCGCCGCGATGTTCTGCGTAGTTTCCGCGTCCGCGCAAGTCGTCACTGTCGGCCCTCCTGGTAGCGGGTCGCAGTATGAGAACATCGAAGATGGCGTTGCTGCGGTGCCACCAGGCGGCGTCGTCTTGGTCGCTTCTGGTGTCTACACCGCGCAGTTCGGCTTGACGATTGACAAGCCAATGACGCTGCTCGGCGTCGGTAGCAGTCAGACGATCTTTCGGGTCACGAGCCCCGTCCCTGTCTTCCTCGCTCAGATACCGGTGCCGATCAAGGTCAAGAACCTGGCGGCGGGTGAGGAAGTCGTGATCGCGGGTTTTCAACTGTTCGGCGAAACAACCTTCGAGGGTCCCTTTGCAACCGCGGTCACCATTGCGGACTGCGCCGGTGCCGTTGCGATCGCCGATGTGATCGGCAGCACTGCAGCCGCGAACACGACTTGGGGGGTTGCCGTGGTTCGCAACTCGGCACTGGTCACCATGGACGGTTGTTCGTTTGTGAATGAGTTCGGGACTGGTGGAACCGGCTTCGGGACCGGGGTCGTGCCGACGCCCGGCATCTTGGTGACGAACTCACTGGTGCACGTTACCGACTGCGTCGTTCGGGGCGGGTCGAGCTACGGTCCGATACTTTCCTACATTGCGAACGACGGCGCTGCGGGCATCGCTGCAGATGGTGCGATCGTACGCCTGGCTCGTTCGGTCGTGACGGGTGGCGCAGGTGCGGTTCCGGCGCCATTGAGGCCTGTGAATGTCGTGACCAGCGGTGGTGCCGCAATCGATGCCACGGCCAGCCAGATTCTTATTCGTGGTGGTAGCGGCAATATGCTCACTGGTGGCCAAGGCGGGCTGACCGACACCGTTCCGATACTCTTCGGCGCCGGTGGTCCGGCTATTCACTTGCGTGCAGGGAGTCTGGCCTCGACCACACCCGATGTCGTGATGATGGCTGGTCCTGATGGCGACAACCAAGTGACGACGTCGACGGTGAATGGGCCTGGGCTGCACGCCGCACTACCGTTCCCATTGCCGATCCTCGCGACGACCGACAAGCTAGTGGCTCCTGGTAGTGCCGCGCTGTTCGAAGTGTCTGGCGAACCAAGTGCCGTCTGCCTGTCGTTGTTGGCAACGCATCAGGCTAACGCGTTTGCCTTTCAGGGAATCCTCGGCATGTTCACGTTGCCGTTTCCGGCGGTTGTGCCGCTACCAGTCGTGACGTTGGATGCCGCCGGAGCGGCGGCCTTCTCCGTGCCGCTGCCGGCCAACCCGGCCCTGGTTGGCATTGCGGCTTACTCGCAAACCGTTTCGTTTGGGCCGGGCGGATGGATCGCTGTGTCGTCACCGACGTGTTTCGTCGTGCGCTGATCGGTGTCGGCGTAGGCATTGACGCGGACAGCGAAAAACAAGGATTCTCTGTTACTGGGTCGGCGAATTGGGACCCAGAGACTGCTGGGACGCGACGCTTGCGGATTCCTGGTGAACCCGTCGTGCCTTGAGCGGCGCGCGAACTGCGGGCGACTCAATCGCTTCGTGGAAGTTCTCGCGTTGGGTCAGGTGCGCGAAGCGCTGGAGGCGTCATCAGACTAGACAGGCGGATTCACTTCACAGGTCACATCATGCGTCATTCGTTTTTCGTGCTGCTCGCGCTCGCTTCTTCGCCCCTCGCCCAGCAGACCGTCGCAGTCTGGCCGGTCGCGCAAGGTGGCAACGGTCACACGTATGCCGTGTTCCGGTCGGGAGGCGTGCTCGACTGGAATGCCGCCAATGCCGCTGCTATCGCTTCGGGCGGATACTTGTGCACGGTCACGAGCGCAGCCGAGAACGCGTTCGTGTTTTCGTTGGTCGACGATCCTGCGGTCTGGGTGCCAAGCTTCGGGCTCTACAACCTGGGGCCGTGGATCGGTGGCATCCAGGCGAATGGGGCCCTCGAGCCGTCAGCCGGCTGGGGCTGGGTTACGGGGGAACCGTTGGTCTATAGCAATTGGGTGCCGGGCCAGCCGAACAACTCGTGCGGGCCGAGCGAGGATCACATGCACTTCTTCACCAACTCGACCGCGTTGCGTGGCGCGCAGTGGAACGACCTTTCTCTGGGAAGCTGCAACCTGCCAATCGCCTACGTCGTCGAATACGAAGTGCATGACTGTTTCATGGGCACGGTCGGTGCGTCGGTCGGCGGGCCGGTCGATGTGTTCGCGATCAACGGGTCGTATGGCAGTGGCACGCGGCACGTGGAAAACACCGTTGGCGATTCTCTCACCCTTTCGATGGCGCTTCCGCCGGGTGCGAGCAGTGCCTGGTTCGCGTTGTTCGGCGCTCTCGGGGCAGCCAATGGCTCCGCTACGCTGCCGACGCCCTACGGCGAGTTTTGCTTCGTCGGTCCAGTCCTTATCGGCGGCATCATGCATGCGCCGTGGAACCTGCAGGTCCCGGTCGGCCTTGCCTACACTTGGCCGATCACCTTGCAGGGCATGATGCTTGTCGATTTGCCGGCACCGACGGTCGGCACGAGCAATGCGATCATCCTCGAGTTCGTGCCACCCGTGGCGCCCGCGATCCACTCTGTGTCACCGTCGTCCGCGGTTGCCGGGCAGGCCATCACCGTTGGCGGAACGAACTTCAACAACGGCGCAAGCCTGTTGCTCAACGGTGCTGCGGTGACTCCGCTCAGCATCGCCGCGGAGCAAATCACGTTCGCCTATCCGCCGAGTGTGCCGTGCGATTCCGTGCTGCAGGTCGTCAATGTCAACGGCCAGAATGCGTCGAGCGTGCTGAACCCCACTCCGGTGATCACCAATACACCGAGTGCCAGCGGGCCTGCGAGTGGTGGGGCGACCTACACGCTGGTCGGCTCTGGCTTCGCTCCGGGCACGACGGTTTTTGTTGGCGGTGCGCTGATGAGTTTGACCGCGGCAACGGAAAGCGTCTTGGTGGGGGTGACGCCACCGGGAACCCCTGGGATTGCGGCGGTAGTGGTGATCACTCCGGGCGGGTGCGTGGCCACAACGACGTATGCGTACATGTAGAACCGTTCTTCAACGGCCTGCTAGTGGTCTGCCAGTGAAGTGCGAGTGAAGTGCGAAATCTGAACCGGGTAGCGTACGCAGGCTTCGTGCACTTTGCTGGCAGATCTCTATACGCCGACCTGAACCTGCAAACCGCCGGAGACGGCGAAGTCGCCAAACAATGGCCCCAATGGGTCGAGCACGGCCCACTGGAAGAACAAGCTCGAGCCGACCAAGGCGGGGTTGTTGGGGACGGCAAAGCCAACGGATGCGTTGCCGGCAGCGTCGGTGGTCTGGGACGGCAAGAACACCAGCGGGATGTCGAGCAGCAGCCAGCAACCGCTACCGAGAGCGATGCTGTTTGGTGCGTTGGCCCCAACGGGAATCGCGAGACTCTGCGGTAGCGCTTGCGCAACGGTCACCGCAAACGATTGGTTGCCGATGGTTGGCAAACCCGACGCTGCGATCACTGGTTCTCCCGGGGTGCCCGCGCATGCGGAGCCGTAGGGCAAGACGAAGGCGACGCTCGAGTTGTTCGGATCGTAGACCCATGGCTCGACGCCGTTGATGCCGTCATCGCATGCGAAGAACGTGCGCGCGCCGCCGGCGAAGAACTCGCCGAGGTGCACGGCGCCATAGCCAGGCCCGCCAAACGAGGTCGCTTGTTGCGTCGTCGCCGCGGTGCCGTTCGATAACCACAACTGCAGACCGTTTTGCAGATCGCTCGCCGCAAACTGCAGCTGTGTGCCACCAAGCGCCGCGACCAGCGTGCCTTCGATGGGGCCGCTCGCCTGGCCCGCTGCGATGTCGAGAACGAGTTGTGTGGTTGCCAGTGAACCGCTGGTGCGCCACAGCTCACGTCCGCTGCCCGTGCCGTCATCGTGCAAGAAGAACAAGCCCGCCTGCGTGTAGATCAGGTCGCTGAAGTCCGAAGCAGCCAACGAACCGGTATTGGTCACCGCGGCCGTCCCAAGTGCCGTTCCATCGCAGACGAACACTTGCCTGCTCGGGCCCGTCGAGGCGGTGAAATACAGATTGTTGCCTGCCGCGGTCACTTGCTGCGGGCTGCTGCTGACTGTGCCTGGACGAAGGTCCACGACCAGAGTCGTGCCAACAGCAGTGCCGTCCGTTCGCCACAGTTCGACTCCACTGTTCGGTTCGGACGCGGTGAAGTAGAGCACGTTGCCGATCGCGGTCAGTTGTGCGGGCGAGGAGCCCGAGGCGCCTGGCCGCAGGTCTACGATCATCTGCGTGCCGGCGGCGGTGCCATCGGTTACCCACAACTCAAGGCCGTGCGCGCCGTCGTCGGCGGTGAAGTAGCAGAGTCCGCCGGCGACTGTGAACTGTCCGTTCGCGATCGAGTTGGCTCCGCCGGAACGGATGTCCAACAGCTCGAAGGTGCCAGCGGGAGTGCCGTCGCTTCGCCAAGGTTCGCGACCAGTAGCATTGGTGTCTCCCGAAAACACGACCAAGTTGCCGTAGGTCGTCAACTCGCGCGGCGTCAATTGCGAAACCGCCGTCAACTGCTGGGTGCCGGCCGCGGTGCCGTCGGTGACGAACAGTTGCTTGCCCACTATCGGCGCCGCGCCATCGAAGAATACGTCCGCGCCGCGGCTTGTGCTCCAGTCAGAGTTGCTGCCCGTCGCGCCGGGGACCACGTCGGCAATCATCATCGTCGTGCCGGGAGTCCCGCCGGTCACGTAGGGTTCGCGCCCGGCACTGTTGGTCCGCGCTCGGAAGAACACGTCGTTGCCAAGATTGGTAAACAAGCCGGGCGACGAATCACCTACCGGCGACGCGATATCGTTGAGCAGCAAGGTGTTCGCAATCGTGCCGTCGGTGATGCACGGTTCGGACAGTCCTACGTTGCCGACCGAACCACGGAATAGTAGTTGGCTGCCGAAGACTTGCAGCGCAACCGCTCTCAGCGACGAACTACCGGGCGCCAGGTTCGCAACCAGACTGGTGTTTGCTGCGGTGCCGTCGGTGGTGAACAGTTCGTTGCCAACTCCGTTCGACGAAGCCGAGAACCAAAGCTCGTTGCCGACGATGGTGAACTCAGCGGGGTTCGAGGACGCGCTGCCGGCGTACAGATCCAAGAGCTGGAACGTGCCGGCAGCGGTGCCGTCGGTGCGCCAAGGTTCGCGCTCGCCAGCGGTCGAGGTCGCCGCGAAGAAGATCGCACCGTTGAATGCTTGGAACTCGTCCGGGTTGCTGGAGGCACTGCCGGCGCGGAGGTCGCCCAGTAGGGTCGTGCCGCCAGGCGTGCCATCGGTGACGTAGAGCTCCCGTCCGCTGCCAATCACGGTGGCAGTGAACACTGCGGTGTTGCCGAGCACCGTGAAGTTTTGTGGCGTCGACGAGCCAGGGCCGGGCTCGAGTTCGGCCAGCTGAAAGGTACCCGCAACCGTTCCGTCGCTGATGAATGGTTCGAAGCCACTGCCGACGCTGGCACTGAACAACAGCTTGTTGCCGAACGCGGCAAGATCCTTGAGGCCGCTGTTGCCGATTCCAGCAGCGAGGTCGGCGACCAGGCTCACCATCGACGCGGGCGAGGTGAGTCGGTGCAGCTCGGTTCCTGCCAGAGGTGACGATGCTACAAAGTACAATTCGCTACCGACGACCGTCAGGTCTCTCGGCGCCGAGCTACCGGCGCCGGGCCGCAGGTCGACGACTTGCACCGTGCCTGCCGTTGTGCCGTCGGTTCGCCACAGTTCGAGCCCGGTGCTGCCGTCGTTGGCGGAGAACCACACGTGACCGCCGTAGGCAACCAGCCCGGCGGGAGTCGAACTGCTGCTGCCCGCGCGGATGTCCTTGACCAGAACGGTTCCAGCAGTGGTTCCGTCCGTCTTCCACAGTTCGCGGCCAAGCCCCGGCACATCTGCCGAGAACAGCACTTCGTTGCCGAGCACGACGAGATCGATTGGCGAGCTATTGCCGGCCGGAGCTAGATCGAGCAGCAACCGCGTGCCGGCAACCGCGCCATCGGTGACGTAGGGTTCGAGGCCGAACGCCCCGTTGGCGACAAACACCGCGCGATTGCCAATCACGAAGTAGGGGGTCGTGCCACTCGAAGTCTGGCTGCCGGCGACGGTGGCCAGATTGGCGACGAGGCTTTGTGCTGGAGCGGCAGATGCCAGAACCAGGGCCACTGGCAGATTGCGGAGGAAACTCATGCTGAGTTGAGCGATCTGGCCGATCCGGGCGTCACGCACAATCCAGAAACTCCGGCGACCGGGAACGAATGCTCTGGCTGGCTGCGATAGCAACGCACTTCAAGGCAATCGGCTCACTGCTGCAGAATTCAGCGAGGGCGGAACTCACCGAGGGGCGCGGCTACTCGTTCGGACCCATGCGAAAGTCAGCAGGATGACTGCGGCGGGCATCACGTAGGACTGCATCGCGGATCCGAACGCGTGTTGCTTCGCCGCGTCCTTGGCCAGAATCAGCCAGACCGTGTAGCAGACGTAGCCAACAAGCAGCAGCACGCCTTCGCGCCGCGAAACCAGCCGATCGCCAACGAAGATCGGCACGCAGGCCAGCGCAACTCCGACCATCAGCCACACGTCCACACGAAGCAGGGCAGGGCCGACCAGTAGACCGTGGTCGCTGACGATGCCCGCAGCCCCAACGCAACCGAGCAAGTTGAAGATGTTGCTGCCGACGACGTTGCCGACCGCCATGTCGCGCTGACCGCGCATCGCTGCGATCACGGACGTCGCGAGTTCTGGCAGCGAAGTGCCCGCGGCAATGATGGTCAAACCCACTACGGACTCGCTGACACCAAAGTGACTGGCAATGTCGACGCATGCTTCGACAAGCCACTGCGATCCGACAATCAAGAGAGCGAGTCCAGCAACCACGGCAAGGATCTGGAGTCCTGTGCTGCGCGCAAACAGGCTCTGCGGCGGGGCATGGGATCCCGGCAAGCTCTGCTCAAACTGATCGCGGACCGCGGCGCTTTCATGGCGCGACTGTCGGATCAAGAACACCGTGTATGCAGCCAGCATCATCAACAACATGGCTGAGTCCAGCGTGCCGATGTTGCCATCGAGTGCGAACAGCAGCACGAGGACCGAAGCTCCAAGCAGAATCGGTGCCTCTTGCCGCACGATCTGTGCATGCACCAACAGGGGCGTGATCAGCGCGCTCACCCCGAGGATCATCAGCACATTGAAGATGTTGCTGCCGACCACGTTCGCGAACGCGAGGTCGTTGTTCCCGGCGAAGGACGTGCTGACGGATACGACGAGTTCGGGAGAGCTTGTGCCGAACGCTACAATCGTGAGTCCAGCAACCAGCGGCGAGACGCCGCACTTCGCCGCCAGTCGCGTGGCGCCGCGGATCAATACGTCCGCGCCGACGATCAGTGCGGCCAAGCCGACAAGCAGTTGCAGCAGGGTCATGTGCGAGGATCGTAGCGAGGGCGCGCCAAACCCAGCGACGCCAATAACGAGGGCCGCCAAATCGAGGGGCGTCGGCTCGACGAGGCCTCCACCGTGCACCCGCACTTGACACCTGTCGTCCTGGTGGCGTCACATAGCGCCGTGATGCACTACCGATCCCTGTCTCTAGTTGCGGTGTTTCTTTTGGCTGGTTGCAGTGGCAACGCTACCAGTGGCAACGCTGCCAGTGGCAACGCTACTAGCGGCGACGCGGGCAGTAGCGGCGCGGCGAGTGGCGGCGCGGCGAGTGGCGACGCGGGCAGTGGTGTCGCGGCGGGCGGCGACGCGGCCAGTGTCGACGCGGGCAGTGGCAGCAGCCGCAAGCGAAGTGCGAGCAGCAAGGATCGCGGTGAGGCGGCGATGATGCTTGGCGCGACGCAATGGACTGCCGATCGCGTCAAGGCGAAGCTCCGCAATAGCAGCTTGACCATCAAGGCGAGCAACACCGAGAGAGTCGACGGCAAGATGACACGTCAGGAGCTGACCCTTGTCGTCTCCGACTACAAGGGGCCAGGCGACTACAAGACGGGAGCCATGGGGTCTCGCTTCATTGGCGTTGGCGTCGACATGGATGCGGCCAAGGCTGCGGGGGACGGCGAAGCCGCGACGCGCAAGACGCTCACGGATGTGCTGTCGGACGCCAAGCATCTGATGCTCATGAGCGCGCAAGTCACGATTGCGACCGCTAGTGACACCGAGATCACGGGTTCGTTCTCTTGGCAGCCGCCCAAGGGCATGGACAAGCCGGCCATCAAGAACGGCACGTTCCGCGCGTTGCTCAGTCAGTAGGGTTGCTCTGCGCGTGGTTTGATCTTGCGCGACGTCCCACAAACGAACGCAGCCGATGGCGAACGAGTCGCCATCGGCTGTGTTGCGAGCGCGTCTAAGCGCGCTGGAACTGCTCTTCGGAGCAGTTCTCGATCACACGACTAGACGTCGCCGATCACGCACGTCAGACCATTGCTGGTCAGCGCGCCGAGGCCGAGGAACGTGTTCAGGTCGGTGCCAAAGACGACCGACTGAACGTGGAACTCGAAGCCGTTGAACAGCACCGGGCCGCCCGGGATGGTCAGCGCGGTCCAGGTTTGCGAGCTGGAGCCACCCGGCAGGACAATGAAGTCGAGCACATCGCCGGTGGCGTACTGGAAGCAGCCCGGGAGGCCGAGACCGGTGAGGTCCAGGTTCGGGTTGCTAAGGCCGAGAAGGCCGAGGTGGCCAGCGGCGGAAGCCGGGATGTTGTCGGTGGTCACGTCGAACGCGACGGCGGTGGCACCCTGAATCGGGTTGCCAACGGAAACGAGCGACAGGTCCGGGATGATGACGTCGTCAATCGACGTCACGAACGGCGGAACGATCGAGAACGGAGCGGCAGCGGAGATGTCCGATGCGCCCGGGTCGAGGCTGCCAGCGCCATCGGCGTAGCCGACGAGGATGTCTTGGGGGTTACCCAGGCCGACCGCTTCGATTTCGATCGTGAAGTCGCCGTTGCTCACGTCGTAGGTCAGTTGGATCTTGTTCAGATCGGTCGTGCCCCAGCCGTAAACGTTGTCGAAGGTGGCGGTTGCCACGGTGCCGGACTCACTGTAGTAGACCTTGCCACTAGCAGCAGCGTTCGGCTGGAGGTCGGTCCAGCAGTAGACACCCGTCGACGGGTTGTTCAGGAACGTGGTGATGTTAGGCGTCCAGCCGTTGCTGTTGCCGCCGCCGAGCGACATCCAGCCGTTCGAGCCAACATGCATACCCAGCGTGCCGCCGAAGGCAGCCGTGTCGACGACGACGTCATCGCCAGCGCCGAGGTCCACGGCGCCAACCGGGACAGTGAAGCCGGCGCCTGGGGCGACGGTGATGTCATGGCCGTTGCCGTTGCTCGTGCCGGTGACAACCATGCCGACCAGGTCGCTCATGCCAGCGGGGAATACCTCGTAGAAGGCGTCCGGGCCAGCAGCGGCGGAAATGTCGATCGCACCCGGATCGGCGCTGGCGCCGGCGGGGCTGCGGCCAACCAGCGTGGGTTGCGGGCTCATCGTGGCGGTCACGCCCCACTCGATCGAGAAGTCACCGGTGTTGGTGTCCATCGTGATCTGGAATGACGTGGGATCCGTCGTGCCCCATACGAACACGGCATCGAAGGTCACGCGAGCAACGCCAACGGCCGGCTCGTCGTAGTAGACCAGGCCACTGCCAGCCGCGTTCGGCTGGAGGTCGGTCCAGGAGTAGACGCCGCCCGCCGGGTTGCTCAGGAACAGAGCGGCGGAAGGCGACCATTGGTTGCTGTTGCCGGCGCCGGCGGCCATCCAGCCGTTCGAGCCAACAAACATGCCGAGCGTGCCGCCGAAGCCTGCGGTGTCGATGACGACATCGTCGCCAGCGACCAGGTCCGTCGCGCCCACCGGGACGGTGAAGCCGGCGCCAGCAGCGAGCGTCATCTGGTAGCCGGTGCCGTTACTCGTGCCGGTCAGAATCATGCCCGACAGGTCCACTGAGGTGAGGCTGGCGAACTCTTCGTAGAACGAGCCTTCATCCAAGACCATGCCACCACAACCCGAGCCGACGCTAGTAACGCTCGACGGGGACGGGAAGAAGCAACCGGCAGCGGTCGTGTCTCCGAGGTCGTAGTAGATGTTGCCGTTGAAGACGCGCGGGTTGAAGTTCGAAGCGAACGGGTAGGCCACGCCTGCACCTTCGTAGAACTCGATGTCGGCATTCGAAGCGAACAGCGTGCCGGTCGTCGAGCCGTTGGTGTAGTTCATCGACGTGCCGTTGGTGACGGTCACGTAGAACGCCTGCGTCACACCTGAAGGAACGAACGTGTTGGCGCAGATCGGCAGCTGCGTCGGCAGGTTGAGGCCGGCGCTCGTGATGCCTGTCGCCGAGCCGACGAGCGTCCACGCAGCCGCATTGGCGACCTCGGGAAGGTAGGCCTGCCCGGAGGGCAGTGTGTAGACTTCGAAGTCCCAGGTGCCGGCATCAACGTTGACGTCGAAGCTCTTGACCGTCAAGTCGGTGAGTGCAACGACGTCGAACATGTTGCCCGATTGGCCGTTGTTGCTGGCAAATGTGGTGGTTAGGGGGCTCTGAGCAGTCGCCGCGGCAGCGGAGAGCACGAGCATGGAGAGGAGACGCATCTGCATTACCTTATGGGTAGAGAACGAGAGGCGACCGCAACGAGTCTGCGGCCGATAGGAGGCGGGCAACATTACCCCGCGATCTGGTCGAAGCCCAGTGGGTCCCTCTGCTGATCCCCGTCTTGCAACAGGACTTACGGCATACGAGAAGACGTTGGTAAGATGGCATCAGACGCTTTTGCAAAATACAAGGCGGGTGTCTAGCGGGTGCAACGGGCGGCCGATGCCGTAGTTGGCGGCCTCGGAATGCGGTGTCATGGAGTCTTTGGGTCTTCGAGCTGCGTCTCGGTCGGCGATGCAGGGGATGCAGCCAGCTCGCAGATGCAGGTCGACGGGCAGCATGCTCACTGACACCTGGTGGCTGGCAAGACGCATGATGTATTGGAACTACTGATTCTGACCGGCCAGCGCCACGCGGCCCGAACCTTGGGAGTCCGCGAGGCCGGACAGTGTCACCGTGGGTCTGGCGGCGACGCGAAGGCCACCGCGCGAACATTGTCAGTCAACGTGGACCAACCCCGTTGCCGATTCGCCGGCCGATGACGAACCGAACCCGCTTGTGCCACTTCGCAGTCACCACCGCATCGGGCACTTCGGCCGAATGCTATGATCCCGCAATGGAGCGAGTCATTGCTGGGGTGTTGTTGCTTGTGGCTGCCGCTTGTCAGTCGACGCCGCCGCAGGTTGCCGTCTACCGCGTAGCCTGCCATCACGACGTCGAGCGCCAGGATCATCTTGCCTGGCGTGCCGAATCCGAGCGACTGGCCGCTTGGTTGTCGATCGCCGACAACCGGGCCGCGGTGCAAGCGGAGCCAGCGGCCATTGCCAGGTTCCACGACTTGCCCGCCGAGGCCGGTGGACCGCGTAGCACGATGGTTCGTTGGTTTCCCCACCTTGTCCGCGCCGGCGCGGATGGCACGACGTGGCAAGTGCCCTACGGCCGGATCAACTCGATTGCCGTGCCGGCCTATGACCTGACGAGTCTCCGCAGTGGCCCGAAGAATCGCACCGACACGCTGCTCGAATACGTGCCGCTGGCTGCCTCGAAGTGGTCGGGTTCGCTCGCCCAGTTGACCGCGGACTGGCAGGCTCTTGACGCGAGCGG
>CAXBFC010000101.1:0-19725 GCA_963974725.1 uncultured bacterium
GCGGCCTTTGCGGCTTTGTTATCCGATCAGCCGTGTCCAGCCTGCCATGGCGATCGCCTGGCGGAGCCGATGCGTTCGGTGCGCGTTGGCAGCTACACCTTGCCGGCGTTGTGCCGGTTGACCGCGGCGGAACTGGTTCGCGTCTTGGCGGACGGCCTCGCGACGTCTGCGCGGGATCGCGAACTTGCCGCGGAGACGCTCACCGAAGTCCGGCGGCGCATCGCGCGAATGGTTGAACTGGGCCTAGGTCACCTGCAACTCGACCGTGTGACGTCGACCCTGTCTTCCGGGGAACGGCAGCGCTTGCGTTTGGCGCGGCAGCTCGCGTCGCCGTTGACCGGGTGCGTCTACGTGCTGGATGAGCCGACTCTCGGCTTGCACGCGCGGGACACGGATGCGTTGCTGCAAGCGATCCGCGACCTTGTCGATGCTGGCAATGCGGTTGTTGCCGTCGAGCACGACATGCGCGTTCTCGCGGCTGCCGATCACGTTCTGGAAATTGGACCTGGTGCGGGGCGGCTTGGCGGCGAATTGGTGGCCGCCGCGCCGCCGAACCAGTTGCCGGAGTCTTCTCGCACTGGCCAACGTCTGCGCATGCAGTCACCAGTTGCCAAGTCGGTGCCTCGAGCGCATAGCGAGTCGGTGGTCGCCATTCGCGGCGCGCACCTACACTGTTTGCAGGACCTAGATGTCGATCTACCGATCGGTTGCTTGACGACGGTGACGGGAGTGTCGGGTAGCGGCAAGACGTCATTGATCCGCGGCGTGCTGTACGCGTCGGCCCAATCCGGTCGCCTCCAGGGCTGCCGCGAACTGACAGGACTCGACGCATTCACCTCAGTGGTAGAAGACGGGGGTGCACGTGGCAGGCGAAGTCGCACGAAGTGTGTCGCGACCGAGTTGTCCGTGTTCGATGAGATCCGCAAGCAGTTCGCCGCCACCCCCGATGCACGCGAGCGCGGTTTCAAGGCCTCGCACTTTGCATTCCTTGGCAAGAACGGCGGTGCTTGCCGACCATGTGGCGGCCTGGGTTGGCTGCGCAGCGAGTTGGATTTCCTCGGTGCCGATTCGTGGATCGTCTGCGAGCAGTGTTCGGGCCGTCGCTACGACGACGCGACCCTGTCGGTGCAGTGGCAGGGCATGAGCATTGCCGGCGTGCTCGACGCAACCATCGACGAACTGCTCAGCAAGGCCAGCAACCCATCGCTTCGCAAACTGTCTTCGCCACTACTCACGGCGCAGGAGCTGGGGCTCGGGTACTTGCGTCTTGGCCAAAGCGCCGATTCCTTGTCCGGAGGAGAAGCGCAACGTGTCTCGCTAGCCGTCCACCTCAGCCGCACCGCACCGAGCAAGTCCTCCGACGCAACCCTGTTCCTTCTCGACGAGCCGACGCGCGGCCTGCACCCAGACGACATCGACCTCATGCTGCAAGCCTTCCAACGCTTGCTAGACGCGGGCCACACCATCGTCGCAATCGAACACGACTTGACCGTCATCGCCTTCGCCGATCACGTCATCGACCTCGGACCCGACGCCGGAACCAACGGCGGCCAACTAGTTTTCGCCGGCACCCCACACCAACTCACCCAATGCCAGAACTCGGCAACGGCGAAAGCCCTCCGCGAGTAAGTGCGTACAGTGCCAGGACAAAAAAGCACATCCTCGCGCCCCTGGCGCGAGGATGTGCTTTTTTGTCCTGGCACCGTACGCACTTTCTCAGGCGTCGATGATCGCGTTTAGTGTCGCGCTTGGGCGCATGGCAGCGGCCGTCAGTTTGACGTTGGGCTGGTAGTAGCCGCCGATGTCGATTGGCGCGCCCTGCACGCCGTTGAGCTCGGCGAGGATCTTGGCTTCGTGGCTGGTGAGTTGCTCGGCGACCTTGGCGAAGCGTGCCGCGAGCGGCGCGTCTTCCTTCTGGTTGGCCATCGCCTGTGCCCAGTAAGTCGCGACGTAGTAGTGGCTGCCGCGGTTGTCGAGTTCACCAGCCTTGCGAGATGGTGACTTGTTCTGCAGCAGGTATTGCGCACTGGCTTCGTCGAGCGTCTTGCCGAGCAGGCGCGCTTGCTTGTTGTCGTAGCGCTCAGCGATGTGCTCGAACGATGCGGCCAACGCCAAGAACTCGCCGAGTGAGTCCCAACGCAAGTGGTTCTCCTTGTTGAACTGCTGTACGTGCTTGGGAGCGGAGCCACCGGCGCCGGTCTCGAACAAGCCACCGCCGTTCATTAGCGGCACGATCGACAGCATCTTGGCACTGGTGCCAACTTCGAGGATCGGGAACAGGTCGGTCAGGTAGTCACGCAGCACGTTGCCGGTGACCGAGATCGTGTCCTCACCCTTGCGGATGCGCTCTAGGCTGAACTTGCAGGCATCGACCGGCGCCATCATGTGGAACTCCAGGCCATCGGTGTCGTGCTCGCCGAGGTAGGTCTCGACCTTTTGCAGCAGTTGCGCGTCGTGGGCGCGATTCTTGTCGAGCCAGAACACTGCTGGCGCGCCGGTCGCACGAGCGCGGCTGACGGCGAGCTTGACCCAGTCGCGGATCGGCTCGTCCTTGACCTGACACATGCGCCAGATGTCGCCGGCTTTGACTTGGTGTTCGATCAGGACCTTGCCGTTGGCATTGACAACGCGGACGGTGCCGTCGCTCGGCGATTCGAACGTCTTGTCGTGCGAGCCGTATTCTTCGGCCTTGCGGGCCATCAGGCCGACGTTCGGGACGCTGCCGATGGTGGTTGGGTCCAACGCGCCGTTCGTGCGGCAGTCGTCGATGACCGCCTGGTAGACGCTCGCGTAGCAGCGATCCGGGATGACCGCCTTGGTGTCTTGCAGCTTGCCTTCGCCGTTCCACATGCAGCCGGAATCACGAACGACAACCGGCATCGAGGCGTCGATGATGACGTCGCTGGGCACGTGCAGGTTGGTGATGCCCTTGTCCGAGTCGACCATCGCGACGCCGGGACCGTTCGCGTAGCACGCGTCGATGTCGGCTTGGATCGCCGCGCGTTCACCGTCCGGCAGCGTTGCGATCTTGGCAACGATGTCGCCAAAGCCGTTGCGCGAATCGGCGCCGAGCTTGGCCAGCGTCTCGCTGTGCTTGTCGAAGACGCTCTTGAAGAACGCCTGCACACCGTAGCCGAAGATCATTGGGTCCGAGACCTTCATCATCGTGGCCTTCAGGTGCAACGAGAACAGCACGCCCTTCGCCTTCGCGTCGGCAACTTGCTCGATGAGGAACGACTGCAGCGCCGTCTTGCTCATGAACGTGCCGTCGATCACTTCGCCAGCCTCAAGCGCCAGCGGGCCCTTGATCTTGGTGGTCGCGCCGTCGTTGGAGATGTGCTCGATCGTCACCGTCGTGGCCGTCGTGCCGATCGTCACGGACTTCTCATTCGCGAAGAAGTCGCCGTGCGTCATGCTCGATACGTGGGACTTGCTCTCGCTGCTCCACTTGCCCATGCGGTGCGGGAACTTGCGGGCGTACGCCTTGACCGCGGCCGGCGCGCGACGGTCCGAGTTGCCTTCGCGCAACACCGGGTTGACGGCGCTGCCCTTGACCTTGTCGTAGCGGGCCTTGGCATCGCGTTCCTTGGCGTCCTGCGGCTCTTCGGGATACTCCGGAAGCGCGAAGCCTTGGCTTTGCAGCTCCTTGATCACGTCCTTCAGTTGCGGCACCGATGCGCTGACGTTTGGCAGCTTGATGATGTTCGCCTCGGGCTTGGTCGCGAGCGTGCCGAGTTCGGCGAGTGCGTCGCTAGTTCGCTGTTCGGCGGGTAGCAAATCGGCGAAGTTTGCGAGCACGCGGCCGGCCAGCGAGATGTCACGGGTCTCGATTGCAATGCCAGAGCCCTTCACGAAGGACTGCACGATTGGCAAGAACGAGTAGGTGGCGAGGGCGGGCGCCTCGTCGGTGTGCGTGTAGATGATCTTCGGGGCGTCAGTCATGGTGCCGGAGGGGGTCGGTATTCAGGCCAGTCGGAGTACTCAGCGGAGGACCCTCGGGCGCGCCGTCGCGCCCGTTCTGGTCGTGTTTGCTGGTGCCAGCCACTCGGGACCGCCGCGTTACACGTGGCAGATCGGGATGTGTCAGGCACTCGGGGCAAACACGCTAGCAGATCGGCGAGGCCATTCCCTCTGCGAACAGCCCAGTCAGGTATCGTGATGGAATGATTAGCTTGCGATCTACCGTCTGGCTCCTGCTCGCCTGCGCGAGTGCGGTCGCCCAGATGCCGTTGCGCGCCAGTGGTCTTGAGATGACCGAGGTCCGCCTTGCTGCGACCTCGACCCCGGAGGCGGTGATCATAGATCTCGTCATTGCCGAGGGTTGGCACGCCTACTCCCGTGACGTTGGGGGCGGCATGCCGCTCGCAATCGAGCTCGCTGCGGACTGCGACTTCGTCGTGAACGGCGAACTCGAATTGCCAGCAGCGCAGGATGGCAAGGTCACCGGCAAGGCTCGTTGGCAGCTGCCGGTCAAGGCGCGCGGGGAGGGCAAGGACCTGCGCGCCGTGCTGACCTTCCAGGTCTGTGATGAGCTGGAGTGCCTGGCCCCGGCGCAGGTCGAGTTGCAAAGCGCGCCGCCGATGAACGTGCTGCTGGTCGTCGACGCCGAAGATGAACGCAGTGCGCGCATCACCAAGTTATTGACCGAACGTGGCATCCAGAGCGACGTCACAACCTATGCGGTGGTCACGACTGCGCTGTGCGACAGCCACGATGTCGTGCTTGCCGACTCGAAGCTGTTTCGTCAGGGAAAACAGATACGCGACCTGGTCCTGAAGTTTCCGCACACTCTGGCGCCCATCGTTGCGGTCGGGTTCTGGGGCACCGAGTTGATCGAAGCGCACGAGGTCGCGATGACCTCGGGCTACATTTGAATTTGCATGGATCACCAGGGCCACGGGATGGACCTGAACCACGACATCTTCCAGAAGCCGCATCACGTCACGTTCGAGTACCTCGAGCAGGATCGACCTGCTCACTACGAAGGCGCAACCTCGCCGTTGTGGCCGAAGGGCGTGCCGGACAAATACAAGCTGGCGCAGTTTGAGCACAAGAAGCCTGCGGTGCCGAACCCGACCATCGTCAGTCACGAAGGCTTCTTCACGGACGTTCCTGGCTTTGAAAGTCTGGTCGAAGGCAACTCCGCCAAGATGCTGGGTAGTCTGTCACTCGCGCGGCAGGGCCGATACTTCTACTGGGGGTATTCGACCGACCCGAAGGACTTGACCGCTGGCGGCCAAGACACGCTGGTCAACGTGTTGCACTACATGAACGGTCGTCGCGGCGAGCAGACGACGCCGTTCTCTGGCAAGACGCGCAAGATCCTCTGGGTCTACACGGTGCTCGGCAAGGAGAAGGGCTATAAGCGAGGCGTCGAAGAGCACTTTCCGAATCAGTTGGTCGAAGAGTGGCGCGAGAGCTACACGCCGACCTTTGATGGTGCGACGGCGTGGGTGAACGAGAACCTTCCTTACGTGTTCAGCGGCAAGTCGGAGAAGCACACCGACAAGCGCTACAAGACCCGCTTTGAAGTCGACGCCGATGCGAAGGCTCTGGGCACCGCGAACAACAAGCGCAAAAGCTTGGAGAAGTGGATGCAGCTTGCCGACCTCGCCGATGCCAATGCCGAAGATCGTGCCCGGGCTGTGCGTTGCTTGACGCGCTACGTGCACGGCTCGATCTACCCCAAGGACGGCAACTGGGCTACTTGGTATGCCAAGCACCGCGACCGCCTGGTGTTCGTCGATTCCGCCGGCTTTTGGTGGATGCTCGATCCGACCAAGGTGCAGTAGCTGCTGCGATGGCGAAGGCGCGAAGGACCGCTCTCGAGATTGCCCTCGGCGACTACGATGGCAAGCACGCGGATGTGCTCAAGGAGCTGCGCGAGGAGTTTTCGCCAACGGCGGCGGTGCTTCGTCAGTGTGTCAAGTTGGCGGCGCACGACGATGCCCTCATCGCGCAGGGTGCCACCTGGCTGTTGTGGTCGTGGCTGACCAGTGGCTCGCGGTTGACGCCGCGGGTCATTGCAGAGCTGGCGCAATTGCTACCCGGATTCGAGGACAAGTGGGTGCTGCTGCATCTGGTGCGCTGTGTGCCGTTGATGGACGTGCCGGGGCAGCATGCCGTGGCCTATGCCGAGTTCTTGCAGCGATGTTGTGGCGGCCAGCTGCCGTTCCTGCGCGCGTGGGCGATGGACAGTTTGCATCGCCTTGCTCTGCAGCATGAGCAGCTCGAAGCGCAAGCGCGCGCGGCGATGGAGGCCGCAGCTGACGATCCGGCGCCATCCGTGCGCAAGCGGCTGCAGAAGATTCTGCAGGGCAAGTAGCGCGGCTACTTGCTCTTCGGCGCGGTCAGGTCGGCGCAGACCAACTCTTTGTCGTTGCGTGCGAACACGTGCTTGTAGGCAAATGCCGGGTGCGACCAACACACGCCGCCACGACGGTTCAGTTGGCCTCGGGTCGGTTCGATAAGCTTGCTGCGGTCGATCTCTTCGAAGCCCCTGGGCGTGAGCTTGCTGATCAGTAGCTCGCCGCGTTCGTTGAACATCCACACGTTGTCGCCGTTCTTGACGAAGTGGATCGTTGCCCAGCGACTGCTCGGAACGGCCGTCTTGTCTTCCCAGACGCGGCTGCCATCGGCCAACGCCAGACAGCGGAACTCGCCGTAGCTGTCGACGCCGTAGACGTGCTCGCCGAGTGCGATTGGCGTCGAGATGATGCTGTGCAGTCCGTCGGTGCGCCGTTCGTTCTGGCCGCGCCGGCGCCAGACTTCTTTGACCGCGGTCTTGTCCTGATCGAGTTGTAACAAGGCGCAGCCATCGTAGAACGCCGTCAAGAACAACTGGTCGCCGTGCAGCAGCGGCGTCGCGCAAGCCAGCGGCATGTTCTTGGCCTTGAGGGGATACTCCCAATACAGGGCTCCCGTCTCCGGTGACGCACCGAGCACGCGATCTCCCGACCAGCAGATCAGTACCCGCTTGCCGGCTTGGTCGATGACGATTGGCGCGGAGTAGTTGCCGCGGTCGGAGAACGCCTTCCATTGCTCCTTGCCGGTCTTGCGATCGAATGCGACCAGGTAGGCGTCTTTGCCCGAAACGGGAACGATCAACAGCTCGCCTTCGATCACCGGCGAAGCCGAGATCCCCCAGATCGGCATCGCGATTGCGTAGTCCGCGTTGAGGTCCTTCTGCCAGACGATCTCCCCGGTTGCCGCAGCAAAGCAGAACAGGTTGCCCATCGTGCCCAGGCTGTAGGCGTGTTCGTCGACGATATGTACCGAGCAGCGTGGGCCGGCTCGGTAGGACACGCCGGCGTACGAGCATTCGTATTCATGCGTCCAGATCGGCTTGCCGGTCTGCCATTCGAAGCAATGCACGCGTTCGACTTCGCTCGGTTCGTCGAGGCGGTCCATGACGTAGACGCGGCCATCGGCCACCGTCGGCCCGGAATAGCCGGCGCCGATCTCGGTCCGCCAACGGGGCGTCAGTTGGTCTGGCAGCGACTCGCGCACGCCGGTCTCGGTCCAACTACCATCGCGCGTCGGTCCGCGCCATTGCGGCCATTCGACTCCTTGGGGCCCCAGGTTGGGCAGCAATGCCACGAGCAGTGTGATCATGCTGACAGGTTAGCGCCGTTTGGCCTTCTTCTTCATGTATTCCCGATACCACTCCTCGAGTCCGTCGGGCCACTGGAAGCGCTTGACCGTCTTGGGTTCGAGCGTCTCCAGGTGCAGGCGTTCCTGCATCGGCCGGTCCGCTGGCTTCTGGTAGCGCCAGTCGCGCCTGCCGAATACTTCTTCGACCAGCTTCGCGAGCGTTGGGTCGTATGCCTGCAGCTCCTTGCGCGTGTTGACGTGATTGTGGTCGTGGTCGGGCGGGCGGTTGTCGTCGAACCACGACTGTACGCCCTCGGCCCAATACTCGTCGGCGTTGCTGCCAGCGTACTTGCCCTTCCATAGCCCGGCCTTGATCGCGCTGCGGTAGGCGTCCTGAAGACGTTGGTCAAACGTCTCGTCGAGTTCGCGCACGGCCATCTTGTGGATCGCATGGGCGAACTCGTGGATCAGCAACGACTCTTGCCAATATGGATCACCTGGAAGGCGCAGCAGGTTCTCTTCGCCACAGCTGACGGCCGGGCGATGCTTGGTGGCGCCGAGGCCGCGTGCACGTCGATCCCAATACTTGGCCGGCTTGAGGTCGCTGTGCTCGGGAATCGCGGTCGTCATTTCGTCGACCGCCATGATCGCAAAGCGAACCTTGTTGCGCGTCAATCGTTGGCGGATGTCCTCGCGCCCTTCGAGCATCTTGTCGATCAGGTAGCGCGCTTCTTTCAGTGCTAGCGGCGAGACCTTCTGCGATGCGACGATCGGGAACCCGTTGGCGCTCAGATACTGTTTGTAGAACGGTGACAGCTTGAGGCGTTGGACTTCGTCCTTGGGTGGCGCGACCACGGCCGTCGTGATCTGGGCGGATACCGTTGCCAGGAGCGTGCAAAAGAGCGTGGCGACGATGGCAATGCTGCGGAGCATGGCGGAACGATAGCCGGATCTTCGCGATCTGCGTGTCGCAGTTCTGCAAGGCGGTTGGGCGCGCTACCCAGAATGACCGCAATCGGTAGCATGGCTGCCATGTTGGTCGCCTGCATGCTGGCTCTGTCGTTGACGGTTTGCCCCCAGGGGCATCCTGATGTCCGCGGCGTGGGCGCGACGCCAAAGACCGCTACGCGGGACATCTGCGAGCGCTTTACCGGTTACGACCACAACGCGGATGGGGTGGTTGAGATTGCGCGGGTCACCGAACTGCATGCTGCTGGCGAATCTGGGCCGCGTATCTTGGTCTTGGTCGAGTCGCGGCTCGCGACGGCGACCGAGGGGCAATGGAGCCTCGATGCACGCATCGCGCGATTGGTCGCGGATCTAGCCAAGGAAGGCTTTTCCGCCATCGCACTCAACGTCGACCTCGGTAAGTCGTCGCTACATCAGGATGGTCGCTACCTGTTGGCGTTGCGCCAGATGTTGCGCGCCTTCGCCGATCAGGGCGAGCTAGCTGGCGCGCTATTGCTCGGTCGCTTTCCGGATGCATTCGTCGTGCGCACGTGCAACTGGCGCAAGCATGGCCTCGTCAAGTTGCGCGCTGGCAAACCGAACGAGGCGCGCTACCGCCAATCGTATCTGCGACGTGTTCCCGAAGACGTTGCCCACCGGGCGGATATCGTGCTCAGTGACTTGCAGGGTCACTGGGAAGACATCTACGTGCAACCTCGCACGGTCTTGCCGACCACGGTGGCCGTTTTTGAAGGCGAGATTCCGGTAGGTGGCGGTGCGGTGGTCGACCTCGAGCACGGGTCGGTCGAGTTCGAAGACTTCTTCCACGTTAGCGACGGCAAGCTCGAAGTGCGTGAGGTGCTCGGTGCTGACCACGAGGTGGCCGGTCACGAAGTCGTTGCGGATGATCGCAGCGGCGACCATGAGTGCTCGATTGCCGATCAGAAGCGAAGCAACGCGCTGGCTGTGCCCGATATCGTGGTGTCGCGAATCGATGCGCGCGGCGTGGCGTTGGCAGTGCGCACAGACGTCGTCGGGGTGGCCGGCGAACGATTGCTCGATGCCGATGGCAAGCCACAAGCCGTCGCGTTCGCGGAGCGCGGGCGGGTGCCGGATTGGCGTTCGGTCTGGCAGTTGGACCCAGTGCTCGAACGGAAGTTGTTGGCCGACTACCTCGATCGCAATCACGCCTACCGGACCGGCAAGGCCAAGATTGCGTGGCGGCCGACGTCGATTGCGCACGGGCTCGGGTCGGGGTTTGCGGAGATGTCGAAGGCGGCAAGCGATTGGTCGGCCGGTGACAAGAAGCAGTCGGATGTGAGGCGCCATGCAACCCTGGCCAGTGTTGCGCGTTGGCTTCTCTACCCCGCAATCTTGCGTACGCTTCGCGCCCACAGTGACCAGTGGGGCAGCGTCTTCGAGCGCGCGGGTATGGAGGTGTTGGCGCCGGTTCTCAATGGCCCGGCGTGGTCTTGGTCTCGACAGGGCAATCGTTTGGTGCCGTCGATGAAGTCTGCCTGCGCTGGCGGCAAACTCGACTGGTTCTTGCTGCACACGTTGTGGAAGAACGGCGCCGTCGCTGAGAAGCCTTGCTTCTATCACCACACCGGGTGCCACGGCATTTCGCCGCCAGGAGCTGCGCGGTTGCCGTTCGACGACGAGCGCTACGGGCTGCGTCAGGGCGCCGAGTCGCTGCTGTTCTTTGGCAATGGCCTGGCGTTGCTTGGTCGCGCGAAGGTCTTCTACGATGAGCCGCGTGGTTTTGCGGCTGCGCTGGCGGAAGGCAAGACGTTTGGCGCTGCGTGGGCGCACTACTTCATCATTGAGTCCGAGGCCGCAAACTGGGCGCGCGTCGGCGGTGACATTGGCCGCAAGCGTTCGTACTTTTGGAGTGTGCTCGGCGACTGGACGTTGCGCCTTAAGCGCTGACGTGTGCTCGCGCGCTATGGCAGTTCGCGAATCATGATGTTGCGGTAGTCGCAGCGCGAGCCCTCCGACTCAAGCGCCAGGAACCCGGTCGCCGGCTGGCATTGGTTGCCGCCGTTGACTTCCTTGCCGTTGACCCACAGTCGCACCTCGCCGTTGATTGCGCGGATGTAGTAGTGGTTCCACTGACCGACCGGCTTGCTCAGGCGCTCGGTGGGGAAGCTGCGGGTGCTCTTCGGGTTGCCGACCTTGTATGGCGTGCCGTCCGCATCCTTGTAGGTGATTTCTGGTGTGAAGGCTTTCATCTTGGACCCGCCGACCGGGAACACGTCGCCGTGGCTGGTAAACCAATCCGAGTGCTTGCCCTTCGACTTCAGGTGGCGCTCTTCGTAGCCGAGGTCGAGCACCTGCACTTCGATGCCGCTGCGCGGCAGGGTTCCCGCCGGCAAGTCAGTGAACGCCGATTCGGGGCACCATACGAACACACCCGCATTGCCGGCGTAGACGTGGTGCTTCCACTCGACAACCATTTCAAAATTGGTCAGCGCCTTCTTCATGCGCGCGCCGCCGTTGGGCTTGCCGCTGCAAATGATGACGCCATCCTTCTCGGTCCACGTCTCGGGAGTGCCGTTGACGTTCTCGAAGTCCTTGAGGGTGAGTTGCGTCCAGCCATCACCGGTGATGAAGGCTTTTGGCAAGTCTGGGCCTTGCATGACGATGGGGGTCACGGCGGCGCCGGCCAAAACGAGCAGGGACAGTGGGCGAAGCAATCTGTGCATAGCTATTGGAAAGGCTACGATGCTTGCATGAGATCCACCATGTTGGGCGCGTTGGTTCTGCTGTCTGTGGCGAAGATCACGATTGCGCAGGACCAGCAGGTTGCGGTTGAACCGGTGCAATTGACGATCCGCCACAAGCCGACGCTGGAAGGGGTCAAGATGTTCGGTGATCCGGGGTTGGAGCTGCAAGTTGCGGTCAAGCTGACCGGCAAGCCGATCTTGTCCGTCGATCCGGCGAAGAGCCGCATCATCAAGTTCGTCGACGACGCTGGCACCGACCTCAAGGCCGGAGCTCCAACAGGGTTCTTCAGCTGGATTCAGATGTCGAATGCGTTTCGCGAGGAGCCCGTAGATTCGGCGTTGCTGGACATCAAGACCAAGGCCTTGCCAGCGGGCAAAGCGCAGCGCATCGAGTTCGATGCCGTCGTGGCGTTGATCACCGCGTCGGGCACGCAGGAGAAGCAGGAGCAGGTCGTGCTCAAGAAGGGCACCAAGATCACCTGTGGTCCGATCCCGATGACGCTCGGAAGTGTTGACAAATCGAGCTTCGGCGGCAGCGCCCTCAACGTGCAATTCTCGTCCAGCCAGTCCATGGATGCCGTCAAGGAGATCCTGTTCTTGGACAACGCGGGCAAGCCGATCGAGGCAAAGTCGATGGGCTCCGGATCGTTCGGGTTCGGCGGCAAGAAGACCTACACGAAGACCTTTGGCTTGCCGAAGCAGTTGGCCAACGTGACCATCAAGATCATTGCCCACGCCAACGTCGAAACGATCGAGGTGCCCATCAAACTATCGATGGGACTAGGCCTGCGCTGACCGAGGAAGTGTGTACGGTGCCAGGACAAGAAAGCACATCCTCGCGAAGCGAGGATGTGCTTTCTTGTCCTGGCACCGTACACACTTCTAGCTGTTGAACTTGGCGGCGTAGGCTTCTTCGCTGAAGCCGACGAACCAGGTTTTGCCGGTGCGGATGGTGGGGGCGCGCAGGTTGCCCGATGGGCCGATGGCGGCCTTTTGGAACTCGTTGGGGTCGAACGAGTCCTTCTTGGGTTCGAACGTCAGGACCTTTTTGCCCTTGGCGACGTGCACCTTGGTGGCGTCGGCGAACAGGGTGCCGATGTCATCGGGGCCAAATCGTTCCTTGCTGGCGTTGACCGTCTCACGGACGGTCGCTCCGGCGTTCTCGAGGAACGCGTCGGAGCGCTTGCAGCTCGTTCAACCCTTGCGGTGGTAGTACCAGTCGATCTTTGTTGCCATGCACGAACGAGAACCGCAGGTGCGAACGCAATCAAGGGCGCTTGCGGATCGATTGTCGCCACTTCGACAAGGCAGCGTGCAGTTGGATCGCTTCGAGCGCTTGCTTGGTCGAGAGGTCGTTGGCCTCGGTGGGGTCGGCGATCAGGTCGTAGAGCTGCAATTTGGTGGCGCGCGGGAAGTCCTTGGGCGTCTTGTCCAGGTGCGCGACGAGCTTGAAGCGGTCAGTGGTCCAGGTCGCTAGTCGGGCCGATTCGAAGCCGATCGGGCGTTCTCGCAGTGGCTGCTTGCCCGCCGCGGTTTTCGTGATCGAAGTTTGGCCAATCAGTGGCGCGAGGTTGATGCCGTCGAGGGGGCGCTCTGCGGGGAGCGCAAGGTCGAGCCAGTTGGCGATCGTCGGCAGGAAGTCACTGGTGCAGGCGAGGGTGTCGACGACTTTGCCCTGGGGTAGTTGCTTGGGCCAGCTCAGTAGGCCTGGCACACGCGTCCCGCCTTCGAACAGGCTGCGCTTGCGGCCGCGCAGGTTACCAGCCGAACCCGGCGCCTTACCCTGCTTGCCTTCGGGGCCGTTGTCGCTGCAAAACCACAGAATCGTATTGTCGCCGACACCGAGCTGGTCGAGTGTCGCGCGCAGACGGCCGACTTCGCGATCGAGCGCGGTGATGCAGCCGTAGTAGTGCTGCGTCAGTTCGTCAAACGCCGCATACGGTTTGCGATCGGCCTCGCTGGCCACGACGGGAAGGTGCGGTGCGTGGAACCAGACCACGGCAAAGAACGGGCTGTCCTTGGCGGCAGAGTCGCTCACGAATGGCAGCACACGATCCATGATGACGCGCGAGTCGTCGCCTTCGAGGTTGTCAGTGACTCGTTCGCCTTGTTGGTTCCAGTAGTGCGTGCCGTAGGGCTTGCCACCCTTTGGCGACTTCATCGGGTCGAACGTCGGCACCTTGGCTTCGGTGGAGAAGCAGACGTCGAAGCCGCGCTGCCACGGTGGTGCGAAGTGCGCGACGCCGCGCGGGCCGCCGCGATTCGATTCCTTGAGTGTCTTGGTCAACGTGCCGAGATGCCACTTGCCGAAGTGGCCGGTGCGGTAGCCCGCCTTGCCGAGCAGCCCTTGCAGCGTGACTTCGTCCGCGCCGAGATGCCCGGAGTTGGCGCCGCGGATGCCAGCGCGAAACGGGTGGCGCCCGGTCAGGCACGAGGCCCGAGTTGGCGAACACACGGGCGCCGCGGCGTGGAAGCGCGTGAAGCGCAAGCCGTCCGCCGCGAGGGCATCGAGGTGCGGCGTCTTGAGGTCCGGGTGGCCATAACAGCCCAGGTCACCCCAGCCGAGGTCGTCGGCCATGACCAGAATGACGTTCGGTCGCACGGGTGCTTGGGCATCTTCTTGAGCCGGACCAGCAGCGCAGAGCGTCAGCGCCAGCAGCGTAGTTAGTACTGTGCCAGGCACAGTACTCACACATTCGCGGGACGGCAGCGTGAGGGGTGGAAGGTGGCGCATGACTAGAAGCGTAGTTAGTACTGTGCCTGGCACAGTACTAACACATTCTCGTTAGAGGGACTTGAGGTAGGCGATCACGTCGGCGATGCCTTGTGCGTCGAGCGTGTTGAGTTGCGATGGCCACATCAGTGACTTGCGTAGGGGTCGGATTCTCTTGACGCGGCTGCTTGGGATCATCTGCAGCATGCCGCCTTGCGATTGCACCATCACGGGGTTGCCGCGCGATAGCAGGATGCCGTCGATGTTGCCGACATCGTGGCCGCGGGCCTGTAGTCTGGTCTGGATGGTGTGGCCCTCGTAGCCGTGGCTGATGGTCTTCGAGGGATGCACGATTGCTTCGACGACGGCTTGCAAAGACTGGGTCTTGGCGAACGACACGATGTCCGGGCCAAACTCGATGCCCTGTTTGCCAACCCGGTGACACGTGTTGCATGTGCCCAGGTTGCTCGCGCCATTCTTGGCGATGCCCTTGAGGGCGAGCACGTGGGCGACGGTGATCTCCTGCTTGGTAGTCGCCTTCGGTACTTCAACCGGTTGGATCATCACCTCGTCGGGGTCATACATGCCGTTCTCCTTGAGGATCTCGGCGAGCCCGAACGGCTGCCACTCGTTGCCCATGCGCTTGACGCACCAGAGCAGCGCTTCGTTGGTCAGCGCGCAGTCGAAGTCGTCGGCGATTGCGAGCATCGCTTCCATCGCGACCTTGTGCCTGATGAAGGCGAGGGCGGTGAGCGAGTGGGTACGCTGTTCGAGCGTGAGCTTGGTGGATTTGACGCGTTTGACGAGGTCGGGAACGGACTCTGGTGCGCCTAGTCGCCACGCGATCCATGCCATGGCTGGCTTCCATTGCACGGGGTCGGGGTGGGCCTTGGCGCGCAGCGCTGCGTAGACCTGCGACTCCTTGCCGGTGCAGCCGATGCCTAACGCGTCTAGGTAGCTGCGGTCTTCGCCGTCGAAAAGGCCCGCAATGGCAACCAGACTGGCAATCGCCTCTTGGGTGGCAGGCGCGTCTCGCAGCGATGTGGCGCGTGCTGCTCGCACGGCTGCATTTGGGTCCGAGGCGAAGTTGATGTTCTCTAGCAAATCGTCATTCGCCATACGGAGCGATCGGAAACCCAGTAGCCGGTGGGTTGCTTCAGGAGTCTCGAGCCCAATGGTCATGGCCTTGCGTCCTAGGCTGCCAAGGTGTGGCAGTAGCCACTTGGAGCGTGCGGCGACATAAGGGTTGTCGTGGCCGGCTAGATCGAGCACCGCCGCGACAGCTTCTTCTTTACCTTGCTTGAGGCGGGTGCGCCCGAGCTGTCGCACATTCACCGCTGGGCTCATCAGTGCCGTGATCTGCCCATCGATCGTTTCCAAGTCCAACTTCGGCACCTGCGAAGCGAACCCCTTCGGCGCGATGCGATAGATCGTGCCGGATAGACTGTCGTCCAACGTTTGGTGGCCACCAACGCGCCCATCAAACCAGTCCGCAACGTAGATTGCGCCGTCCACCCCAACCGTTACATCCGACGGTCGGAACTGCGTGTTGAGCTTGCCGTCCCAACGACCTGAGAAGTCGCCACCGTTAAACTTGTGCTCAGGGTTGCACGTCATCCAATCCATGCGTTCAAGCTTGAAGCCCGCGCCGTCACGAACTGGAAGGTATCCGAACACCACGTTGCGCGCTGGTTCGCACGTCAGCAGTAGCCCACGCCACTTGTTGCCGAGGGCACCGTTCTCATAGAACGCGACACCGGTAGGGGAACCGCCGCCGTAGACATCACCAGCCGGCATCGTGCCGGGATCATCCTGGCGCCACTCCGACGTCGCAGTGTCTTGGCCACGACGCTGGTCGGCCCGCCACCCCCGCTTGCCGTCGCGCGACGAGAAGCCAGCGTTGCCGTATTCGATGACATGCGAGACGCGGCACGCTGGCGGATCGTCGTTGTCGCTTTGGAATACATCGCCAAACGACGTGACGACCTGTTCGTAGCTGTTGCGGTAGTTGTGACCGATGATCTCGACGTTGCTGCCATCGGGATCCATGCGCGCCGTGAAGCCGCCGACGTAGACATGGCCATCATCGCTCTTCTGCCCCGCTACACCTTTGGGGTCCATGTACGAACTCGCAATGCGGAACGTCTTGCCGGACGTGTCGGTGAACACCGCACCGCAGTTGCCCGAGTTCCAATACCACTTGCCATCAGGTCCGGCAGTGATCGAGTGCAGACTGTGGTCGTGGTTGCGACCTTGGAAGCCTGTCAGCAGCACTTCCCGCTTGTCGATCTTGGGGTCGAACTTCAAGTTCCGATCGACATCGGTGTAGACGATCATGTCCGGCGGTTGCGACACGACGATCTTGTTGTCGAAGACCGCGATGCCGAGCGGCGACACGAAGAACTCTTCCTGCACGAACACCGTGCTCTTGTCCGCCTTGCCGTCCGCATCGGTGTCTTCCAATACGACAACGCGATCGCCTTGCTTGCGTCGCTTGGCCTTGCCGCGGTAGTTGACGCCTTCGGTAACCCAGATGCGACCGTGTTGGTCGACGTCCATGTTGGTCGGGTTGTAGAGTAGCGGGCTGGTGGCCCAGACCTGCACCTCGAGACCTTCGGGGACCGTGAAGGCCTCGACTGGGACGTGGGTGGGTTGTTGCTCCGCAGGCTGTTGTGCGCTGAGCATGCAGCTGGCGAAGAGGGCTACCACCGGGCTGTGCAGTGACTTCATCGTGTTCGGTTCCAAGGCCAGCAGGGTAGCGAACTACGGGGCTGCGGGCGCTGAAAACGCGCTGCCATTGCCGCGAACCACGACAGCCCGTGCCGGAGCGTCGTGTTGCGCGGAACCTGCGCGCAACTGGCTACAGAGAGCATCTCTGCAGGATTTCGCTCCGTCGTCTTCGGCGTCTCAGGCCTTGAAGACAGTGCCTTGGCACTCGTACGAAGCCATCTGGTTTCGCGTATCCACGATCAGCGGCGAGTACTGGGCAAACTTCTCCCAGTTGATGTCGTCGTGGTTGGTCACGATCACGACGCAGTCAGTGGTCGCGAGGTTCTCCTGCGTCAGCTCGACCGATGACATGTCGAACGAGTACTTGCGCATCTCGGGGAACGTCTTGACCAGCGGATCGTGGTAGCTGAGTTCGGCGCCTCGCTCGGAGAGTTGGCGGATGATTTCCGCAGCCGGGGTTTCGCGGGTGTCATCGACGTTTGGCTTGTAGGCCAGGCCGCAGATCATGATGCGCGATCCCTTGATGGGCTTGCCGGTTTCGTTGAGGGCTTCGGCGACCCGGTCGACGACGTAGTGCGGCATCGCATTGTTGATCTCACCGGCAAGCTCAATGAAGCGCGTGCGGTGGCCGAACTCCTTGGCCTTCCAGGTCAAGTAGAACGGGTCGATTGGGATGCAGTGGCCGCCCAGCCCGGGTCCGGGCCAGAAGGCCTGGTAGCCGAACGGCTTGGTGCTGGCAGCGCCGATGACGTCCCAGATGTCGATGCCCATGTCGGTCAGCAACGGCTTCAGTTCGTTGACGAGCGCGATGTTGACGCAGCGGTAGATGTTCTCAACGAGCTTCGCTGCCTCGGCAACTTCGGCGGAGTCGACGGCGATGGTTTGGCCGATGCCGGCGGAGTAGAGCGCGTTGGCGAGCTTGGTGCTGGTCGGGTCGATGCCGCCGACGAGCTTCGGAATGCTCGAGGTCGAGAAGTCCTTGCGGCCCGGATCTTCGCGTTCAGGCGAGAACGCAAGGAAGAAGTCGACGCCCGGCTTGAGGCCACTCGCTGCCAGGATCGGCAGGCAATCGCCGCGGGTCGTGCCCGGGTAGGTCGTCGATTCGAGACAGACCAGCTGGCCAGGACGAAGGGTCTTCGCGATCATGCGCGTCGACTCGAGGATGTACGACAGATCCGGCTCGTTGTGTTGACCAATCGGCGATGGCACACAGAGGATCAAGACGTCGGCGTTCGCGAGGACTTCCTCGTTGGAGGAGGCTTGGAAGCGATCTGAGGCGGCGAGATCTGCAACGAAGTCTGCCCCGAGGTGCTTCAGGTAGGACTCGCCCTGCTCAAGCTTGTCGATCTTGCGCTGGTCGCAGTCGAACCCGATCATCGAGAAGCCAGCGTCGTGCATGACGCGCACGAGCGGCAGGCCTACATAGCCGAGTCCGATGACTGCAATCGTCGCGCTGCGCTCAGCGATCTTCTGCTCTAGGAGCTCTGCGGGGAGAGTCTGGGTCTTGGTGGACATTCGTTGCCTCTCCTGACGAGATGGGTTCGGTTGCGTAGCGGGTTTCCACCTGCTGCGCATTGCATCGGCAACTTTGGGCGGTGAACCGAAGCGATTCGCTGTGAGAGGGTTGCGTTCGGTCACCCGGGTCATCTGCGGTGCCGGACCGGATGCTCTGCCAAGCTGGAGGAATCGATGTCATTGGCGCCATGAGTGGGGGCAACGGCAAGCGTGCGCTGCCTTGCAAGCGGCTATCGTCGCGACAATACGACCTGATATGGCGCGAACTTCTCCGTGCCGTTGTCGCAGGTGATGCGCAGGTCGATGTCGCCTTTCGCGAACCGAAACGCACCGAGTGCAACCCGGTCGCCAGGCTTCGCGGTCCGCACCATGCGTGCGCTCTGCGCCTTGCCGCCGGCTTCGACCGTGCACCGTTCGAGTTGCCGTTGCTTGCGGAAGATCAGGGTCACGTCGAGCTCGCAAGGCAAATCGGTGTGCACGAGCCACGCGCCTTTGTGTCCCCAGCCTACGCCGTCAGCGGGTCGCCAATCCTGGCGGGTCAACGTCGTCAGCTGCTCGTGAACGGTGCCGACATGGATACGCGGCGGTTGGTAGTTGTTCGGGCGCGTGCCAGAGACGTCGGCGAACCACTCTGCATATTGCATGCGCATCACATCCACCACATCGGGCTGGCGCGCAGCAACGTCGTGTTGTTCGCCTGGATCCTTGGTGAGATCGTAGAGCTCGAATGGGGCGTTGGGCTTGGGTTCGCGATTGCCGAAGCCCGAGTGACGCAGCAGCTTCCACTGGTCGGTAATGACGGCGAAGTGATGCTCTTGATGAGGAGCGTCGCCGCGATGTGTTTGGATGAAGAGCGTGCGGTCCGGCCAGTCCTGCGAGGTGCCAGTCGCCAGTGGCATCAGGCTGCGCCCATCGAGAGCGACGTCGCTTTTGGGCTCTATGCCGACTGCGTCGCAGATGGTTGGCAGGATGTCGATGTGCGCCGCGATCGGCTGCACACGCGTCTTCGCACTGAGGTGGCCCGGCCAGCGCATCCACAGTGGCGAACGAATGCCGCCTTCGTAGACCGATGTCTTGTTGCCGCGCAAGCCGGCGACTTGGCGGCCCCAAAGCGGTCCGTTGTCGGTCATGAAGATGACCAGCGTGTTGTCGGCGAGACCCCGCTTCTCCAGGTGATCAAGCAGTCGGCCGAAGTTCTGGTCGACGTTTTCGATCATCGCGAACGTACGCGCCAGCACGTCGGGGTCGGCGCCCAAGCTGTTCGGATTGCTACTGCGCTGCACCTTTGACATATCGCGCTTCTTGTACTTCTCATACAGAGTCGGCGGCACATCGTGGAAAGGATCGTGTGGCGCGTTGGTTGCCACGTAGAGGAAGAACGGTTGCTTCTTGGCGGCGCACGAATCGACGAACGTTTGCGCGGCTGAGAAGTAGACGTCGGTGCAGTAACCCTTGGTCTCGACCAACTCCCCGTTGTGGGTCAGGATCGCGTTGGTGTAG
>CAXBFC010000102.1:0-19706 GCA_963974725.1 uncultured bacterium
CTTGCTTCACCGCCTTGCCGGGCACCGGCGAGATCTCGAAGGCAGGTCGCGACAACTCGGCTGCGGCGCGGTAGCCGTCCTGCACCAACACGCCAACGCCGGGAGCTCCGTAGTAGCTGATGTATGGCGTCAACAACGCGCTGATGTCGGTCACGGTGAAGCCGCTGAGCAGCGCCCCGCTAACGTTAGGGCGACCGACCCAGAACTTGCTCTTGTCGGTCACGGTCTGACGGTGCTCGCGTTTGATCCGCAGCTTCACTTCGACATGCGTACCGGATGCTGCCAATGACACCGAGCGAACATCGCCAGTCGGCACACCTCGGAAGATCACCGAGCTGCCGGGTTTGAGCTCGTAGTTTTCGGGCACCAGCAACGTCATCAACAAGTCGCCGTGCTCGACATCATCAAGCGCCTCAGGCTCGGCATTGAGCGGTGGCCGTTCGCGACCGGCAATCAAGCTGCCCGGTGACAGTTCGGATTCGCTGCCGGGCGGCGTGTAGAACGCGATGTAGGAGTCGCGAACCAACGTGTCGAGGCCGGTCGCTCCACCTGTCAAGCCGCCGAATCGTGGCGTGACAACCCAGAAACTCGAGTTGACGCACGCGTGCCTGGCTCCGGTTGGTTCGAGCAGGAGTTGCGCGACGGCTTTGTTGCCATCACCCGAGATCGCAACCGACCGCACGGTTCCAACGGTGACACCGCGATAGCGGACATCGGTGCCAGCACGCAATCCGCGCGCGTTTCGGAACTCGACACTCAGCGAGAGTCCCGGTCGATCGTCGAGGCTGCGCAGCAAGCGCACCATCCAAATTGCGGCGAGGATGGCGCCGACCAAGGTCAGCAAGCCGATGAAGTAGCGTAGGCGATGCATCGGTAGCTCCAGGTAGCCGAGCGGACTCCGGTTCGGTCGGGTCTCACGCCCGACTTGCGACCTTTGCTGGTTAGCACCCTTTGCGGGTACTGGACAGATGGGTCAAAAGACAGACGGGTCAGAAGACAGTCGCGTCAGGACACCGTCGCAATGGCACGCCATCGCGAGAGGGCACCGTCAGCTAGATGTCGATATTGGTGGCTTCGAGGGCGTGCTTCTCGATGAAGGCCCGGCGGGGTTCTACCTCGGGACCCATCAAGACCGTAAAGATCCGGTCCGCTTCGATCGCATCGCTGACGGCAACTCGACGGAGGATACGCCGTGACGGATCCATCGTCGATTCGAACAGCTGCTGCGGATTCATTTCGCCGAGACCCTTGTAGCGCTGGATCTCAACGCCACTGCTGCACTCTTCGGTGACTTGTTCCATTGCCTCGATAAGACTCTTGGCCGGCGTGCTCTTGTCCTTGGCGACAACCTCCCAGGTGGGCTCAGCGCTAGCGCGCATGGTGTCGGCGGTGATGCCAAGCTCGAGCAAGTGCAGCAGCAACGGCTTCAATTCGCCGCCGAGGTGCAAGGCGTAGACTTCGACGTCCGCGTCGTCGCGCGTGCATGGTGAGTCCAGTCCTTCGTAGACCACCAGGGCGCTGCCCTTCACCGCAGTCAGGGCTTCGATCTTGGCCTGCATCTGTTCTTCGTTATCCAAGAACTTGCCTTCGCCATCGTGCACCACGTAGTAGTGCGGCAGCACGCAGTCGGGCACGGTCGCTTCAGCCAGGTAGTCGAAGAACGGCACCGCGCCACCAGCCGGCATGCGCCGTTGCTTGGTCGCGATCTTGCCGACCGTCTCCATCACGTCGCGCAGTTCCTTGCCGTCGAACAACTTGCCTTCGACACCATCCCTGGCAACTTGTTGCAGCTTCAATTGGCCGAGTCCGAGGTCGGCAAGGATCGCAGCCTTCTCCGGCTCTTCGATCGCATAACGCTCGGTCTTGCCCTTCTTGATCTTGTAGAGCGGCGGTTGCGCCACGTAGATGTGGCCGCGATTCACGAGCTCCGGCATCTTGCGATAGAAGAGCGTCAGCAACAGCGTGCGGATGTGGGAGCCATCAATATCGGCGTCCGTCATCACGATGATCTTGCCGTAGCGCAGCTTCTCCGGTTCGAACTCCTCGTCGGCGAAGCCAGTGCCAACCGCACTGATGATCGTTTGCACTTCCTCGTGGTTGAGGATGTTTTCGATGGTCGCCTTCTCAACGTTCAGGATCTTACCGCGCAACGGCAGGATCGCTTGGTGGCTCATGCGGCCTTGCTTGGCGGTGCCACCTGCGGAGTCACCTTCGACCAGGAACAGTTCGGCGTCTTCACGCGGCGTGCCCTTCTGACAATCGGACAGTTTGGCGGGCAAGCCACCACCATCGATCGCCGACTTGCGACGCACGAGGTCGCGCGCCTTGCGAGCAGCTTCGCGAGCCTTCAGCGCATCGAGTGCCTTGCCGAAGATCGCCTTCGGCACCGTTGGGTTCTCTTCGAAGTAGGTTCGCAAACCTTCGCCGACGATGGTTTCGACAACGGACTGCACTTCGCGGTTGCCCAGCTTGATCTTGGTCTGCGACTCGAACTGCGGGTCCGGCACCTTGACCGAGATGATCGCAGCAAGGCCTTCTTTGAAGTCATCGCCGGCCGGAACCGGATCCTTCTCCTTCAAGTATTTGGACGTGCGGGCCCAGTTGTTGAGTGTGCGCGTCAACGCGGTGCGGAAACCAACCAGGTGCGTGCCACCCTGGATCGTGTTGATGTTGTTGACGAACGAGAACACGTTCTCGTGGTAGGCATCGCTGTATTGCAGCGCGATTTCGATCTCGTAGATCTTCTCCGGATCGGACGCCATCGGCGCCTGCTGACGAAGGTAGACCACGTCCTTGTGGATCGCGTTCTTGCCGTGGTTGAGGTCCTTGACGAACTCGACGAGACCGAGCGGGAAGTTGAATTCCTCGCCTTCATCGGTGCGCTCATCGAACAGCGAGATGAACAGGTTGGACGAACCCATCAAGTAGGCCATCTCACGCAGACGCTTGCGCAGGACGTCATAGGAGAACTCGGTGCTCTCCATGATCTGCGCATCCGCCTTGAACCGCATCGTCGTGCCGGTCGTCTCGGCCTTGCCGATGATCTTCAGTTCGCTCAACGGCACACCGCGGCCATAGCTCTGGCGATACAAGTTGCCATTGCGGGAGACTTCGACGTCGAGCACTTCGGCCAGTGCACAGACACAGCTGATGCCGACGCCGTGCAGACCACCCGAGACCTTGTAGCTGCCTTTGTCGAACTTACCGCCCGAGTGCAATTTGGTCAGAATGACTTCGAGCGCGGGCTTGCCACTCTCGTGCATGTCGATCGGAATGCCGCGACCGTTGTCCTTGACCGAGATCGAACCATCATTGTGCACGCGCACGTCGATGCGATCCGCAAGTCCGGCTAGTGCTTCATCGATCGAGTTGTCCACCACCTCCCAAACGAGATGGTGCAACCCCTTCATGCCGGTGTCGCCGATATACATCGCGGGGCGCTTGCGCACCGCGTCCAGTCCTTCGAGGACCTTGATCGAACTGGCATCGTAACTTGGATCTTGAGACATGCGTAGGAGAGCAGCCGCGGGCCTTCGTGCCCGACAATGGAGTTAGGTGGTCGTCACAGTCGACGGCCAGTGTTTGAAGATCTGTTCCGTCACATCCGTCCGGTGCCACCAAGTCGAAAGGTCAACTGGGCGATCGGTTCGTCTGGAACGAGTTCGTTGATGCGAGTGCGGATCTCTTCGCGGCGGAAGCCCGAGAGTTCTGCAAACAGCGGTGCCGAGTTGAGTTCGACGACGAGTCGACCCTTGCGGCAACTGAGTATCTGGAAGTGTGGTGCCAGTTCGGCACCAAGTATCTGTTCGAGCGCCTCGACGTAGACTCGGCGAGACTTGCCAGAACCTGCCTGCTTGAGGATGTCGCGCAGGAAGTCACTAGCCGGTCTTGGATCCACGTTACGTTGCTCGCCAGCGGACCTGCTTCGGCACCGCTGACTTAAGGCACCACTGATCTTAGGCACCACTGATTGGCATCACGACGTAGGTGAAGGATTCACCAAGGGTGAACTTCGCCGGCATCGAGTCATCGGACATGTCGAGCCGGATCTCATCGAGGTCACACTGACGCAGTGCCTCCAGGATGTAGTCCGGATTGAAGTTGATGCTACCACCTGCCCCCTTGACGACGGCGTCAATTGACACGTCCGCACGCCCGCGGGAGGAGCTCTCGGCAATCATTCGCAAAGAGTTGTCGCCAACCTCGAACTTGACCATGCGCATCTCGGCAGCACACAGGATCGCCGTCCGGCGCAACGCCCCTTCGAGCAAGGCCTTTTGGATCTCAACCGTGGTGTCCGCCGATTTGGGCATGACGCCCTCGTAGTCCGGAAAGCGGGTGTCGAGCAGCTGGCTGACCAACTGCGTCTGACCGGTCGTGAAGACCACCTGCTTCTCCCCTACTTCGATGGTGATGGGGTCCTTGCTGCCCTCGGTCAGGGCGCGCGCCAGCGTACTCAGTGCGCGCAGCGGCACGACCGCCTTGAACTCGATATCGCCGGTGTCCGTCTGGAGGTTTTCGTAGCTGATTGCGAGTCGTCGACCATCGGTCGCCACCAGACGCACACAGCCGGCCCCAGCATCGACCAGGACGCCGTTAATCGCGTAGCGGGTCTCTTCCCTCGCTGCGGCGAACATCGTCTCCTGAATCATCCTGTGGAACACACCGCTTGGCATCTCGAGACGCTTGCCAGATGCCACGGTCGCTTCGGCGGGAAACTGCTCGGGGTCTTCGCCGAGCAAAACGAACGAACCGCCGCCACTCTCGATGCGGCAACGCAAGTCCGTGCTCTCCAGAGTCACCGTCGGGTCGCTCAGTTCGCGCAGCAGAGCCGAGGTCTCTTTGCCAGGCAGCAACACGGTGCCCTCCTTGCTGACCTTGACCGAGTCGAGGCGGACCTTGGCGGCCATTTCGAGGTCAGTCGCGAAGAGCGAGATGCCTTCACTGTCTGCCCGCAACAACACGTTCTGAAGGATCGGCTTGGTGGTCTTTGAAGGAACCACGGAGGACACGACGCTGACGGCTTCCAGCAAGGCTGCTCGATCGCAGAGAATCTTCATCGTTGGCTGGCCAGTGAGGGACGGGCCACAGGTAGGAGGCAGAACAGTGAACTCAGATGCATGGTAGCCAGAGGCTGATTGACTCGTTTCAAAAGAAGCACCGGTTGATAGCTCGAAGGTGCCAGCGTTTGAGCGGTCAGGTTTTGCAGCACCACGGGGTGAGTAGGTTAGAGAGAGAAATTCTCTCTCTTCCATCATCAACCGTGATGTCACGAGTCTGGAGAGTATCCGCTGAACCCCGTCTTATCGACGTAGAAACCGGGCATACGCACCGTTCTAGAGTTCTTGAAAACTGCTTGGGAACGGTGCTTTTGCTCCCCCCGAGTTTCCCCCAATCGAGGCTCTCACCGCGCCAGGCATCGAAGGCCAGGAGAACCACTCAGGCTTGTCCGCGAAGGCTCCAAACCATGTCCCTAGGGTTTTCACGGGTTTCGTGACGTTTGGGTCGCTGGTACTGCTACCGGCCCTGCTCGCTGGCCTCAACGCGTCAAGAGATTGGGCGTCAAGAGATCGAACCTTGCAGATCGCTGCAAGTTGACTGGGGCCCCACCAGCTTGTGGTTGCGAGCAACCATTAGACCCGTTGGCGTGACGTCAAGCCGTGAAGTAGCCAGCCTACAGCGGTGCCGCCACGATCTGAAGCATCGCCTCCTTCGATCACGAGGGGGACGACAGCGGGGGCTCGGAGGGCCCGGGAGGCCTGGCCACACGGGGCGGGGTGTGCAGGCCAACGAGAACCTTTGTGGGGCGGCGTCGGCGTCGGCGGCGTCGGCGGCGAAACGTAGGCGGGGCAACGTCGGCGGGGCAAACGCCGACTGGGTCTAGCGGTCGGCCCGGTGTGGCAAAGCTCACGGACTAGCGGAGCTTGCAAACCAACTGGTCCAACCGCTGCTGGTCCCCAGTTGGTCTGACGTCAGCTGGTCCTACGTGCGGAACGAGCGGGTCATCAAGCGACTGCTGAGACCGTCGAGTAGTTCCTTGAACATGCGGTCCTTGGTCGAGCGATCGCGGACCTTGTTGACGGCGTAGATGACCGTCGTGTGGTCGCGGTTGCCGAAGATCTTGCCGATGTCTTCCAGCGAGCTCTCGGTGTGCTCGCGCAGCAAGAACATCGAGATTTGACGCGGCATGCTGACTGCTTGCGTGCGGCTCTTGCCGATCAGTTCGCGCGCCGTGATGGCGAACTCACCAGTGATCAGCGCCATCACTTCTTCGGACGTCACTTGGGCGCGACGCATTGGCATGCCGCGCAAGCAACTCTCGGCAAGGGAGAGCGTGATCGGTTGGTCGGTGATCGCAGCGAAGCCCACCACCTTGATGACGGCGCCTTCGAGTTCACGGATGTTCGATGTCACGCGCTCGGCCAGGAACTGTGCGACTTCGTCGGGCAGATCAACACCACGGCCCGCGGCCTTGCTGCTGACGATCGCCTTGCGAGTGTCGACACACGGAGCCTCGACTTCGGCGACCAGACCCCATTTGAAGCGCGATACGAGCCGTTCTTCAATCGTAGGAATCTCGACTGGTGGACGATCCGACGACAACACAATCTGTCGCTGACCATCGAACAGTGCGTTGAACGTGTGGAAGAACTCGTCCTGCGTCTTCTCCTTGTTGGCCAAGAACTGCACGTCGTCGATGACCAGCACGTCGGCACCACGGTGGTAGTCGCGGAAGGTGTCGATCTGGTGCGATTGGATCGCCTGGATGTAGGAGTTGGTGAAGTCCTCGCAGCTCATGTAGAGCACGCGAGCATTCGGGTCACGGCGCAAGACTGTGTGGCAGATTGCTTGCAGCAAGTGGGTCTTGCCGAGTCCAACGTTGCCGTGCACGAACAACGGGTTGTATGCGTGCCCCGGGTTTTCACCGATCGCTAGCGCGGAGGCATGTGCGAGACGGTTGCATGGACCAACGACGAAACGATCGAACGTGTAGTTCGGGTTGAGCGGGTGCCCGATGCGACGACCCGGCTGCTGTTGCTGGCCTCGCTGGTGAGCATGCGGTTGCGCAGGCACAGCGTGGTAGCCACTGTTGTTTGCCGTAGGAGCATTGCTGGTAGCACCGCCGCCAGCATTACTGCTGCCAGCGGTCGTGCGCGTCTGCGGCGGAACTGGCGAACCATCGATGCTGCGCACGCGTGCTTCCGCGGTGTTGCGCATGACGCGTTCGATTTCATCAGCCGGCGAGGTGTGCACCAAGCGCAAACTGTCTTGGCCATCTTCGGCACGGTGCGTCAGCACGAGGCGCCGACGAGTGGCCGACGAATCGAGCGAATCCACTGCGGCTTGCATCTCGGCCAGGAAGTTCTTGGCGAGCCAATCGCGGACGAACTGACTCGTTACCGACAACTCGACTTCGGAGTCATCGGCGCGCACCACGATCAGGGAACGGAACCAAGTCTCCAGCTGCTCACGGCGAACGCGGGCTACCAGGTGATTCAGCAGCTGCTGCAGCATCTCTCCATTGACGCTGCCTGGAGTGACACTGCCTGGAGTGGGGGCGATTGGACCATCCGAGCCTTGGGTGTTGAGCTCGGGACTGCTGATTTCAGGACTGCGGATCTCAGAGATCGGGTTGCTCACCCGATCGGGCACGTTCTCTACAGAGTGTGCAGTCTCTACGGACTGTGCAGCCGCGAGATCTTGGCTGTTGGTGGGGTTCCCATGGGAGGAACTGGGCTGACGCGAGGGGTTGGGGTTGTGGGCCACCATGTGAGGTCGGGTTGAGGGCTACTTGGTTCGGCTGGTCAAAGGTGAACGGTCTGGGAGGGCGCGCGCTTGAGGTTTCAAGTGCGTCAGGATCTAGGCAGGATCCTGAGTACAGACCGGTGGCATGAGGTGTTGTTGTTTCCGTCACAACAGGTCGGCGGGAAGCTTGGCAGCCCCAGCCGGAGGGCATGGTCCTGGGTTGATGAAACTGAGGTGAGCTGACGGGTAACCCGTTCCCTGGGCAGGCGCGGGTTGGAGCTGTTGCGACGGCTAGGCGACCGTCGTGTTCAGCTCGTGACTGACGAGCGCTTTTCTAACTGGCACCCCGCATGTTGCAAGGCTGCACCAGCAACTTTGCGTAGCACACCTTCATCGTTGCCAACACGATCTTGATGACTTGTGAACGTCTCACGTGGGAAGAACAACGACTTGGAGACGCCGAAGCGATTGCGTTATGGGGCCGCAAGTCGCGCTAGTTTTTTTTGCGCAAGCGAAGCATCACGTCGCCGACGACAGCGCCGACATGTGCGCAAACTTCGTAGGGGTTTTTCCAGTCGAAGCTGAACCGAACGCACGCACGTGCGCGTGCATCATCGACACCGATCGCTGTCAAGATCTTTGGTGCAGTCATTGATCCAGAAGAGCAAGCCGAACCGTGGGACGCTTGCACGCCGGCGAGATCTAAAGCCGGCAGCAAGTTGCGTCCTTCAACGTCGTCGAAGCACAACATCACGGTGTTTGGAACACTGTTGGTCAGCGGCGTCAAAACTCTAAACGGGCACGAACGGCCTTCTAGACCCTCTAGGAACGCTTTGCGATTGCGTGCCATTGCGAGCGCGCGTTGTGGTTGTTCGGTGATTGCAAGTTCGATCGCCAAAGAATTCGCTGCAGCCAACGATGGACTTTGCGTGCCAGGCCGAAGACCAAACTCTTGTCCGCCGCCGAGCATCAGAGGTTGTAGCTTGCTTTCTAAGCGACGACCAAGCAGCACACCGTGTCCTCGTAGTCCGCCAGCTTTGTGAGGCGAGAGAGCGACGACGGCATCGGTAGCGAGCAGCTCTTGCACGCGAACGCGACCGAGGGTTTGCGCGGCATCAATGACAATTGGGACATCACAATTACTGGCCACTTCGATCGCTGCTTCGACGTCTTGCAACGTGCCGAGTTCACTCTGTGCATGAACCAGACATACAAGTCCGATTGCCCGCGTTGGCTCGGTGATCATCGCGGCGCCGTGCGCGTCGACGTGCCACTTGCAAGTGCCGCGCCGTTCGGCCGATTCACGGACCGCGGGGTGTTCGACATCACTGACCAAGACGGGCAGGTTGGGATCGCCGAGACCGCGCACTGCCATGTTGGCGGCTTCGGTTCCACCACTCGTGAACACGACGTCTCCGGCCGGCAATTCGAACAGGTTCGCAATACGTTCGCGGGCTTGTTCCAGGACCCCGCGAGCCCGGCGACCGGCACCGTGCGAGCTCGCCGGGTTGGCGGGGCAGCGTTGTTCGGTCGCGACAAATTCAGCCAAGACTTCGGGCAGCACGGGAGCACCCGCGTTGAAGTCACAGAACCAGGGGCCTTGCAGGGTGCTGCTCAACTAAGCACACGTTCGTAGATGGATTCGTATTGGGTGACGATGCGATCGGTCGAGAAGCATTCGATGGAACGCTTGCGGGCCGCGACCGACTGACGGGTGTGCAGTTCGGGGTCGGTCAGCAGTTCGAGCGACGCCTTGGCCATCAGTTCGGGCTCGGAGAACGGCACCAGGGTGCCGGTGCTGCCGATGACTTCGCTGACACCACCGACCGCCGTGCTGACACAAGGAACGCCACAACTCATGGCTTCCAAGATCGATAGACCAAAGCTCTCGGTTTGTGATGCCGACAAGAACAGGTCCGCCGTAGGCAGAATCTGCTCGAGGTCATCGCGCATCCCCAGGTGGTCGACCCGATGCCTGCAGCCGAGGTCTGAGGCGACGGCGAGGGCGTGCTCCCGGTCAGGGCCATCGCCCAGCAACAGCAACCGCGCGGGGATCTGCTTCTGGATCGAAGCGAACGCACGCACCACATCGGCTACTCGCTTGACCGGCCGGAAGTTGGACGCGTGCACGATGATCCGCTCCTCGTTGTCCCGCTGGTGCCACGGCTTGTGGTCGGTGGGCTTGAAGCGCTCGGTGTCGACGAAGTTGTGCACCACGTCGACTGGCTTCTTCACGCCGAACATCAGGTGGGTTTCGTCCGCCAAGTAGCGGCTGACGGCCGTGACCGCGTCCGATTGCTCGAGCGCGAAGCGCGTCGGGCGCAGGTAGGCGCGGTCACTGCCGACGACCGTGATGTCGGTGCCGTGCAGGGTCGTCACGAACTTCAGGCAGCCGCCGCACATGCTGCGGGCCAGGAAGGCGCTGACCGCGTGTGGGATGGCGTAGTGCACATGGAACAGGTCCACGCCCGCCTCTTCCCGCACCTCCAGCATCCTTGTTGCTAATGCTAAATCGTACGGAGGATAGCGAAATAGCGGATAAGCGGTCACCGCTACCTCGTGGAAGCGCAGGCCGGGGATGCCGCCGCGCAGACGGCCAGGGCGGTCATAGCTAAGCAGGTGGAGTTCGTGGCCGCGCGCCGCGAGGGCCATGGCCATCTCGGTGGCGACGACGCCACTTCCGCCGACGGTGGGGTAACAGACGATGCCGATCCGCATGGTGCGGATCCTACGCGAATCAGAGCAATTCGCTTCGATCCGTCGCCATCACTTGCGGCAGTTCGAGCACCAGGAACAGGTCCTGAGCTTCTCGGCGCACCTGGCAAGCCCCGCCGAGGTCCTCGACGAACTCACGCAGCGTCTCGGCGCGATCGCCGGCGTTGTCTTCGGGATGGCTGCCCAAGCTCTCGATCTCGAATAGAACCGAACCGCTAGCAACCCGTGTGCACAGGCGCAGTTCGTCGCCGGGTCCCAGTGGCGCGACCGCCAAGGCCATGGCGCGCTGCACGGCGACGTTGACCAATTCGGCGGGTACGGCGACCTGAGCCGACTCGCTAGTCAGTATCTGGCGCAGCACGATTGGCACCGCGAGTTCCTGCAGGAAGGTCTCGGCGACCTTCGCCACCACCTGGTTGACGTCGGTCTCATCCGAGTCCATTTCGACAACCAGCATCGACTCGATCAACTCCTGCAGCGCCCCAGTCTCATCCTCAAGACGGTCGGCAGTATCGAAGTCAACATCCTCGCCGTTCTTCTGCAGTTCGCCAGCCTCTTCTTCGATGCGGCCGAGGCACTGGCCCAGCAGTGAGGTCAGCTTGTCGAGGTCCGAGTTGTTCGATGCCATAGCTCCGGTGCTATCGGCAATACGCGGACCCGACATGAGGCTCCTCTGGTGGGATTGCCAGGTAGACCGCAATGGCTGCTCCGAGCCGCCGACTGAGGGGGGGTTACCGTCTCTTGGTGCTCAGCTAGCACGGCCGTTCCTCCAACCCCCGGAAGGCGTCATGTCGTCCCTTGCAGATCTGGAGACTCTTCGTCGCCTTGCGTTCGCGCTCGTTCTCGCCGCCGTGCCGCTCGTTGGCCAGTGCGAACTGCAGTGGCAGCCGGGAAGCCCGGTTTCGGGGGTCAATGGCAACGTCAATGCGATGGTTCCAGCACCTGGCCTTGGCGAGGTCTACGTTGCCGGTGACTTCAACGCGGCGGGTAGCAACCTGGTGGGCAACGTTGCTCACTGGGACGGCAACTCATGGAGTGGCTTGGGACTGCGCTTCGACGGCCCTGTCTATGATGCCGTCGCGATGCCGAACGGAGACCTGGTCGTGGCCGGCTGGTTCGCTACCGCGGGCGGCAGCAGTGCCGCCAACATTGCTCGTTGGGACGGCACGAGTTGGTCTCCGGTGGGGGTGCTGTTCGAGTTGCACGCGCCGAACATGGGCGAAGTGGTCACGTCGTTCGCGGTGCCGAACGTTGTCGCGCTGGTGGGTCAGTCATTCCGCACGCAGCTTGTCGGCCTGGAGTTCGACGCGCTGCTGGCGTTGACAGGCATCACCAGCACGAACGCGCTCGATTTGACGATCGGTTCGTACTGAGCGAGCGCGCGACTATGCGTCGGCGGATGCTTCAGCTGCTGCCGGCGGCTCGTCCGAACGCTCGACCAACTCGGGATCGTCGAGCGGTGGCTCGGGCGACGTGGTCGCGACGGCCTTCTCAGTCAGCGGCTGGGGCGTTGCTTTGGCATCCGGCTCGGTGACTTCGTTTTCCGTTACTTCATCTTCGGGGACTTCGCCTTCGGCGCCTTCGTCACTCCCGGCCGCGTCGTCTTCGGTCTCGAACTCTTCGCCCTCGAGTTCCTCCTCATCTTCCTCGAACTCCTCTTCTTCTTCCTCTTCGTCGCCAGCCAACGCCGCAAGTGCTGCCTCCGCGACGTCGTGCATGCCGATCTTCTGCATGAACTCAATCGCGAACTCCGCGTAGTCCTGGGCGCCGTTGCTGTCCGGTGCGTGTTCGAAGATCGAACGACCAAAGCTCGGCGCTTCGGCCAGCTTGACGTTGTTGCGAATGCGCGACTTGGTCAGCAGGTCGCCGAAGTGCTCCTTGATCTCGGCGAGCACTTCCATCGACAGGTTGGTGCGCGAGTCGAGCATGCACGGCAAGACACATGCGATCTGTAGGTTGGGATTGAGCTGGGTCTGCACCAGGTCAATGACCTCAAGCAGTTTGGCCATGCCCTGCAGCGACAGATACTCCGCCTGCATCGGGATGACGACGTAGTCGGCGGCGACCAGCGCGTTGGCGCTCAGCACCCCGAGCGACGGCGGGCAGTCGAACAGCACGAAGTCGAAGTTGTCCTCTGCCTTGCCCTTGTCGAGGGCACGGCGAAGGATCGTCTCGCGTCCGATGCGGTTGGCGAGCACCTGTTCGACCCCGGCGAGCGACGTGTCACTTGGCACGACGAACAGGTTTGCCAGCCCCGTGGTTTGCACCAGGTCGGCCAATGGCGTGTCGTCGATCAGCAGGTTGGTCAGCGTGTTGCTTTCCATGTCCGGCCGCTTGTCGACGTGCACGGTCATGTTCGCCTGGGGGTCCAGGTCGAGCAGCAGCGTGCGCTGCCCGTGATGTGCCAGGGCTGCGCCCAAATTGACCGTGGTGGTCGTCTTGCCGACGCCGCCTTTCTGATTGATGACCGCAATGCGCTTCATATGGTGCTCCCAGCCGGCATGTTCGCCCAGTCATGCCAATCGCGCGAGGCCAATCCTGCTGTCGGCAGCATTTGCAGGCCATTGTTGGCAAGATCACGACCATGCAGATCCGCGAGTTTCGCCCAACCGATCTCGGAGCCGATCTCGAAGCCGATCTCGAAGCCGATCTCGAAGCCGATCTCGAAGCCGATCTCGAAGCAGTCGTCGCGCTGTTCACGGCATCCGTTCGTGGGCTCGCCGGCTCGGCCTACGCAGACCAGCAGCTGCAAGCCTGGGCGCCCGACCCGCCGGACCTCGACCATTGGCACAGCAAGATCGCCAGCCAGAACCTGTTGTTGGCCGAGCAGGCCGGCGAACTGGTGGGCATGATCGGCTACGAGCAGGATGGCCACGTCGACGTGCTGTTCACCCATCCGGACCATGCGCGTCAGGGCATAGCGGCGCAGCTGCATGCCGAAGCCGAGCGGCGTCTCGCCGAACAGGGCGTGCACGAGCTGTTCACCGAGTCGAGCGAGGTAGCCCGGCCGTTCTTTGAGCGGCAGGGCTACCAGATGGAGCGGCGGGAGGTTGTCGCAGTGCGTGGGGTCGAGCTGCACCGGTACCGGATGCGGCGAAAGGCCACGATCTGAGATTTCCGGAAGGATCTGGGTGGCTCAGGTGCTGGATCGATCGGTGAGTTGATGGCTGTTGCAGCCGTCCAGCTGCGCTCTCGAGAGCTATCAGGAACTGGCGAAGCGGGATGGTTCGAATGGCAAGATTGCGATGCACCGCGAAGCCCAAGGCGTCAACCTGTTCTTGCATATCGAGTCGCTCGATCAGGGGCAGTGCGTCGACACCAGGTAGCAATCGCGTGACACGTATGCCACGCGATCCGTAAGCTCGAAACTGAGCGATGTCGAACAATAGTTCGTTACCCGCCGAGCGCCATCCGCTATGTGCTGGCGTACGGTCGCCACCGTCCCCGCGAATAGGAGAACCTGATGCTCGTTCGTTTGCCGACTCTTGGTGCCCGTCTGTACTCGGTCTGTCTCGCCACATCGTTGTCCGTATCCGTGGCCGCCCAGTGCGACTTCGAGTGGCAACCGTCTCAGCCGATCGCTGGCACAAGCAATCGAATCAATGCGATCGCGAGCGTGCCAGGCCAAGGCCTCTACGTCGTTGGCATGTTCGAAGCCGCTGGCGACAAGCTGCTCGAACGCGCCGCCCTTTGGAACGGATTAGAGTGGCTGCCACTTGGATCGGGACTCGATCGAATGGCCAACGCCATCGCGGTCGAACCCAATGGTGACCTCATCGTCGGGGGTTTCTTCACGACAGCAGGCGGCAATCCCGTGGCGCACCTCGCCAAGTGGAACGGTTCGTCGTGGTCGTCATACGCGGGTGGCGTCAACGGGGTGGTCAATTGCTTTGGCCGCATGCCGAATGGCGATCTGCTCGCAGGTGGCACGTTCACCGTGGCCGGCAGCCAGTCGGCAAACCGCGCCGCGATCTGGAACGGCTCGACGTGGACGCCAGTGGGTAGCGGGATCGACAACGGCGAGGTCAAGGCGATCCTTTCGCGACCCAACGGCGACATTGCCGTTGCTGGCGCATTCACCCAGGCCGGCGGACTCGCGACTGGTCCGCTGGCCGTCTGGAACGGATCGACTTGGATTTCGCCTGGTGTGTCACCCAACTCGTTGGTGGCGGCGCTTGCGAACGACACCAACGGCGACTTGTTGATCGGTGGCCTCAACCTCAATCCACTGGGTGCGAAGTTCGCGCGTTGGGATGGCACGTCGCTGCAATTCGAGTTTCCGCCGGTAAGCAACGAAGTCCGCAGCATCTTGGTCGAGTCAAGTGGTTCGATCGTGGTCGGCAGTGCGGTCAACCTTGGCAATGGACCAATCCAAGCAGTGGCGCGCCTGACGAATGGCAACTGGTCGCTGATCAAGACCGGCCCGCACGTCACGAGTCTGGTCGAACACAACGGCAAGTTGGTCGCAGCCGGTGGCTACATCGGCGCGGTGACCGGGCCCAACATCGAGGAGTTCGATGGTGTTTCGTGGTCGTCGCTCGGTGGTGTCTACAGCCCGGTGCTGTTGCGACATGTTGCCGCGGATCCGAGCGGTGGCGTGATTGTTGCCGGCATCCTCGGGACGATTGGCAACCAGCCGCATACGCAGGTGGCACATTGGCAGGGCAGCAACTGGTCGACTCTTGGTTCAGGCATCAATGGCGACGTAACCGACATGGTGATGACCACGGGCGGCGACTTGGTTGTCGCCGGTGAGTTCACGATCGCGGGCAGTGCTTCAGCAAACCACATCGCGAGTTGGAACGGTTCGAACTGGGCGACTCTCGGTGCTGGCTTTGCTGAATCTGCGCTCAAGCTCGCAAGCCTGCGAGCGGGAGGAGTCGTGGCGTTGTTCGCTCAGCAACCTTCCGTTCGGGTGTTCGATGGCAGCACATGGACGGCGTTGCCGCAGCCCGCGATCCAGCAAGGCGCGGCGGTCGCCGTTGTAGAAATGCCCAACGGCGACTTGGTTGTCGGCACAGGCTTTTCCAATGGTGTCTTGCGGTGGGATGGCAGTGTGTGGTCGACGATGTCCAACCTGGCAGCGACGGAATTGGCGCTGCGCCCAGATGGAACGCTCCTGGCAGCTGGGAATGGTGTCTACGAATGGGATGGCAGTGCCTTCCAGTTGCTGGGCGTGCCGTTCCACCACATCCGTGACGTGCTTGCCCTGCCAAACGGGGACGTCGTGGCAACGGGATCGCTGATTGGCCCGAGCGTGACCGGCAGCATTGTGCGTTGGGATGGAAACGCGTGGACGCCGGTCGATGGCGGCACCAGCATCTCATTCAACGGTGCGAATGTGGTGGAAGAAGCAGCCTTCACCTCGACTGGCGAACTGGTCGCCGTTGGTCGCTTTGGCGCCCTTGGCCAAGTTGCGACCGCGAACATTGCACGCGCCGTGTCGACTTGCCCGGCCACGGCCACTGTCTTTGGCGCGGGCTGCACCGGCTCTGCTGGTTCTGTATCGATGGTTGCGAACAACCAGCCGTGGCTTGGTAGCACGTTCGAAGCCCAAACGAACGGCATGGCACCGCTCTCGTTGGCCGTGCAGGCAATCGGTACGTCGAACGTGTTGGTGTCGCTACCGATGGGAGCACCGGGTTGCTCGCTGTATCTGCAGCCCGCGCTGTTGACGCTTGCGGTCCCGGTTGCTGGCACGGTCGCGACAAACTTCGCGATTCCAGCGACTGCGGCGTTGGTTGGAGTCAGCGTCCGCACGCAGACCATCGGGGTCGAACTCGACGCGGCGATGTCGATCACGTCACTGACCAGCAGCAACGCACTCGATCTGACGATCGGAGCCTTCTAGTCAGCAGTCAACGAACTCAGCAGCCAACGAGCTAGTGGCGTGACCCAGCAGTTCGGCGCCAATGTCGCCGGCCCTGAACGCCGCTCGCGGCGTGCGATTCCTCGACAGGATGTCTGTAACATGCATTCGTCACCGCGCCTTGCGAGCAACGCTCATGACTCGCCGACTTATGCCACGACTTTCGAAACACCCCGCTAGCCCAGCAACCAGCCCAACTCACGCACGGCCAACGGGCCGTCGTGGCAGAAGCCTTCGCCAGCGCGGGCTGCGATCATCGCTCCCGTAGCTTGCTCGCGCACGATGGTGCGCTCGAGCAGGTCGAGTCCCTGCACCAAGTGCTTGACGTCCGATGGGCTCAGTTGCGACGCGTAGCAACGCACGGCTTCGGCCTTCTTGTCGGCAAAGGCACTGATGTCGACAACGAACGTTGGCTCGACCGGTTGGTTGCCCGGATAGCGAAGCAGCGTGCCAGCGCGGTGCGGTTTGCCGAGGCTTGGTTGGTAGTTGCGCAGTCCGGCCAAGAAGTGCGCGCGGCCAATCAGTTCGGCGGCCGCAGTGTGGTCGGGATGCACGTCGCGCGTGTGTGGTGCGAAGATGATCTTGGGCTGCACGGCGCGTATGGCTGTGACGGCGCGGTTGGTCGCCTCGTCATCGGTGCGGATGCCAGTGTCTGGTAGTCCAAGGTTGGCGCGGGCCACAACTCCGAGCACCGTGGCCGCTGCTTTTGCTTCGCGATCGCGGTCGTCGACCGTGCCGCGCGAACCCATTTCGCCGCGCGTGCAGTCGACCAACGCGACGGTCGAGCCCTTCTGCTGCAGCAACAACAGCGTGCCCCCGCAAGCGATCTCGATGTCGTCGGGGTGCGGGCCAAACGCCAACACGTCACACGACGGCAGCTGCGCAGGATCCGCAACCGACCTCATAGTTCGAGCACCCCGTGTTCGATGACGAACGGGTCTGCTGCTCCGATCAACTCTTCGGCCAGGCGTGGACCATACGAGTTGAGGTAGCTGACTGGACCGAAGACCCGCTCTTGCACGCGACTACGTGGACGCAGGGAGTTGCACAGGCGTCGCAGTTGCTTGATGCCGGTGCCTTCGCGGTTTTGACGCGCGTTGCGAACCTTGGTCTGCAGGCGTTCGAGTTCTTCGCCGGACTTGGTGCGCGCGCGGTCGAGGGCGCTGACCATCGAGGCGTCGATCGTCTTGAGGATCTTCTCGACGGCATCTAGATCGGCGCGCAAACGCGTCTTGATACTTTCGACCTTGTCTTCGATGTCGCCTTCGCCGTTGTCGTCTTGCAGCAGCTTCTCGGCGAGTTTCTCGGGCGTGTCATCGAGTTCGGTCAGGTCGAGCGAGAAACGCGCCATCAAGCGCTGCATCGATGGTTCGACCAGCGTCAATGAAGAGCGCGGCACGAACACCGGCTGCGGTACGCCAAGCAAGCGGTAGAGCGGCGCGACTGCCGCCAGGTAGCTCAGTTCGCCCGGGCCAACGACGAAGGCGATCGTCGGCAAGCACGCGTCTTGCCACAGCGGTCGTAGCAAGACTCCGGGAGACAGGTTGCGGTGATCGACGACCTCTTCGCCATCGGCGAGCGGCTCACGGCGATCGCCACTCATCGCGAACATCATCGTCGCGCCTGGATCGAGCGTGATGTCGACGCCGAGGTCGGTCAGGTCATCGCAGGTTTGTGTGACCTTGGTGCGGATCTCGTCGGACCTGCCCCACCACTTCTTGAGTGGTTCGAACGCGCACTCCGGCAGGTCACGCGGCTCGATCACCAACAAACCATGCTTGCCGAACACTTCGAACATTAAACGCGCCTGCAAGTCCCCCAGCGCTTCATTGGGATGCTTCGGCTTGAGCGTCGCCATCAACTTGTCGTGAAACTCGGTCTGCGGCAGCAGCGGCGCGATCTCTTCGAGCAGCCGTTCGACGTCGCGACCGACGTGGATCTTGCGCAGCGACTCATTGTGACGCGTGATGTCGAGACGGAAGCGCTGCACTTCCTGTTGTTGGTTGACGAAGAACGCGCGGTTGCCTTCTTCGAGATCGTGATCGTCCGAGTGGTTCCAGAACAGCGGCACGCAGCGCGGCCCACCTTGTTCTTGGATCTCCTTGCACAGGCGAATCGCGGTCGCGGCTTTGTGCAGGCAGAACAGCGGCCCACCAAGCAGGCCCGGTTGCTGGCCGGTGACGACAACATGTGTCTCCGGATCGAGCAGTGCTTCGGCGTTGGCAAACACCTCGGGAGGCGCGTCGTGGCGCTTGGCGTATTCACTCAACGACGCGGCCAATTGATCGCGTGGAATGACTCGCGGAGCTCCGGTCGGTGCCCGCTTCAGCAGTTCTTCCACCGAATGCGCACGCATGCCGAGGTAGTCGCCAAGATCGCGGTCGTCCTCCAGGAATCGCTGGTGAACGGCGGACGTGCCAAGGCGGCGGAACGAGATGTGGCGCAGGGTCGAGGTCAAGGATTCAGCTCTACTCGGAATCACCGATTGGGAACGGCCACTGCCCGGCATTCGGCGGCGAAGGTGGCACAGGCCTGGTCGATACGATCGAGCCAGTCATTTTGTGCCGGGGGAAAACACTGCATGACGCCGCGGCTCTGGTTGACCAGGGCGCCGAGGCCTCGTTTGTCGAAGGCAGCAGCCAGGTCTTCAACCTTGCCACCTTGGGCGCCGACGCCCGGCAACAGCAGCCACGAGTTGGGCAGTAGCTTGCGCAAGCGGGCCAACTCTTCGGGCCAGGTCGCGCCGACCACCGCGCCGACGGCGTGGTAACCATGCTCCTGAGGAAGTCCGCTCCCCCACTCGTTGACAGCCTTGGCAACCACGTCGCAAAGAGGTTCGTCACTGATTCGCAAATCCTGAAAGTCCTTCGCGCCGGGGTTGCTGGTGCGCACAAGCACAAACACCCCGCGGCCACCCCGCTCCGGCGGGCACCACTTCAAGAACGGCGCAACCGAGTCATTACCCAAGTAGGGGTGAAGGGTTAACGAGTCAGCAATGCGGAAGTGACCCTCCGCATACGCTTCCGCCGTGCTGCCGATGTCGCCGCGCTTGACGTCTCCAACGATCAGCAGTCCGGCCTCGTGAGCCATCCGGCAGACCTCTTCGTAGGCGCGATAGCCATCCGAGCCATAGCTCTCGAAGAAGGCGATGTTGGGTTTGACCGCCGGCGCATGCTTCGCAATCACCGGCAGCGCCTCACCATAGAACGCCACGATCCGCGCCGCCGGCGCCGCCCCGGCCATCAACTTCTCCGGGAACGCGGACAGCCGCGGATCAAGCCCAATGACAATCGGGGCCATGCCACCGAGAACACGTTCTGCGAGATCACCGACGAAGCTTTGCACGGCGCGCCAGCCTAGCCCCACGGTCACACCG
>CAXBFC010000103.1:0-19670 GCA_963974725.1 uncultured bacterium
GCCGTTGCGATCCGCAAACCCGTCGACAAGCGCTGGTAGTTGCGTGCGAGTCGCTGGGTTACTTGCGCGGTATTGCGCTGCGCATTGATCGACGCAATGTTGGTATTAACTCTGAGTCCCATAACGGTTCCTTTGCCTTATCTGTTTCGCCGTGAGGCGAGGACCGACTTCGATTTCGGCCCTATGAGATCTTCGGAAACAGTTCCCGGCGCTTGAGCAATCGAACAAAGAAACGTCCGATAGCAGCGCCGCTTGGCGGCCAATCGATCTAGCGCACCGGGTGGCGCGTCAGCACTTCCTCGCGATTGTTCGCGTGCAACAGGGCTTCTTCTTCGGTGACGGCATGCCGGTTAAGCAGGCCGCGCAACGCAATGTCCGTCGTTTGCATTCCGAGTCCACGACAACGCCGCATGATGGTTGCGAGATCCTGAAGGCGGCCGGCGCGAAGTGCCGTTCGCACCGCCGGGCTGACGACAAGAACCTCGACAACTGGCACGCGTCCATCCTTGTGCGAGCGATGCAGAAGGCTCTGCGCAGTGACGCCACGAAGCGATTTTGCCAACCGAGTGCGCATTCGCGGCCGATCTTCGACAGCCGCCAATGAAGTCATTGCGACTAGCACTCCAACAATGGAGCCCGCTTCGACGCCAGCAAAGACCAGGCAACCAGATTCCGACGCCGTAAGCACCGCGTCCAATGTTTGGAAGTCGCGAATCTCAGATAGCACAATGACATCCGCACCGAACGCGACCGCCTGGCGAACGCCCTCTGCTGCCGAGACAACGTGCCTGCCGATCTCCCGCTGATGGAGCAGCGACGCGCTATTCTGATGCACCACTTGGATGGAGTCTTCGATCGACACGATGTGCCGCCCGCCGTCCCCGTTGCACGCATCGACGATCGCTGCGAGCGTCGTGCTTTTGCCAGCGCCGAAGAAGCCGCCAACGGCGACGAAGCCCTGACGGCAACGAGTGAACGCGCCGACTTGCTCAGGCATCTCAAGGACTGCAAGCTGTGGCGACTCGGCCGGCACCGGCCGCAACACCAGCGACGTCACACCGTTGTTGAGTGCCACAGTCGCCCGATAACGAGCACCCGAACGCGACACGTAGAGCACTTCGACGAAGCCTTGCTTCTCGAGCAGTTCGCGATGGTCCGAGAACATCATGTCGCGCGTCAACTCTTCGACGTCCGCCACTTCGACGGCAGTTTCGTCGCCTTCCACGAAGCGACGCTGCACGCGCAATGACGGCGCACGGCCAGGAACGAGGTGCAGCGCCGACGCGCCTAGACGCGTCGTGGCGGCGAGTAGAGCATCGAGACGAGCGGTATCCATTAGTTCTCCTCCGTGCTGTTCGTGGCGGGGCTGTTCGTGGCGGGGCTGGCAATAGCTGGGCTGCCGATCGTGGGGCTGGCCACGGCTAGGTTTCGGGTGCGTTCCAGCAACCAGGCCTTTTCCTCGGCGCGCGCAAACACATCGTCCATGCGCACCTGACCGCTTCCGAGCAAGTCCAACATGCTGCGATCCAGTGGATAGCCGCCGGCGCCGCCTTCGGCTCGTTGCAGCAAGCCGATGTCCTCGATCTCACCGTTGCGAACAACTTCGCGCACGGCATCGCTAACGATCAGCAACTCCGTCGCGGGCACGGTCGTCGTGTGTTCGGCATTTGGCAGTAGTTGTCGCACCAGCACGGTGCGCAATACAGCTGCGAGAGCGGAACGCACACGCGACAGCTCATAGGAAGGGTAGAAGCTGAAGATGCGAGTGAGCGCTTGCACCGCATTCTTCGCATCGAGGTACGCGATGACCAGGCGACCACCTTCCGCGGCACGCAGCGCCAACTCGAAGGTCTCCGGCGAGCCAACGTCGGCGATCACGATCGCATCAGGGTCTTCCCGCACGACGCTGCGCAGCGAGTTGGCGCGCATCTCGGGATCAATGCCAAAGCGACGCTGCACAACCAACGCGCCAGCCTTCGGCAGACTCATCGGCTCATCATCGACGACAACGACGTATTGACTTTCATCCTTCGAAGCATGGTGCGTGAGCGACGCAAGCAACTCACCGCGGCCGATGCCGCGTTCACCGACACAGAGCACGAGCCCCTTGCCGCCTTCCGTTGCCTCGATCACGGCATCAGGAATGCCAAGCTGCAACGGAGTCTCAACCGACTTGGGCGCGAACGTCAAGCGCACCGCGACGCCGTCAAACTGACGAAACGCCGTTGCCGATCCGGCCCCGATGTCATCGATGATCCACGGGCGTGACACGTAGTGGTTTTCGGCGAGCTGCTCGAGCACGTCCGAACCCATCGTCTCGCGCACGAAGTCCCAAACATCCGGACCACTGAGCACTTCGTCGGTCAGCTCCTGCCAAGTCGCGCCGACGCGAATGCGCGCCGGACGACCTTCGCTGACAACGATTTCACTGGCACCGTTCGCAATGGCCGCTGTGACCAATGACAAGGAGGCCAGGTCATCCGGAGCGACGCCCGCCGCGCACTTCTCCGTGCGCGAACGCTGCAGCTCCAACAACCGTTTCAGCGTGGCCTCGTCGAGCAGACCTTGCTCTACGAGAATGCGGCCGATCGGCCGCGAACTACCGGTGAGGGTCTGGATCGCCAAGCAGCGCTCCAGCCCAGCTTCGTCCACGACCCCGCCTTCGAGCAGGATTGCACCTAATCTGTTTTCATCCATACGCCTTTCCTTTGCGCTCTGACCATCGGTCCTATGGGCAGTTCAGCTTGAGGGCGCCGCGTCACAGTGGTTGCGGAACCACCGAGCAGGCGTAACGCGCCCAAATCTGGGGAGGCGGACAGACCGGGCGAGATGCGGCGCGATCTACCGGAGACGTTGGGTGGCGGCCTTGGCCAACTCGCCCGCGAGACCATTGGCAGTGACCCGCGCCTGGGCCTCGACCTGAGCCCACTTGACGAGCGCAAACTCTTTGTCACCAGCTGCTTCCGCAGTCATCGCAAGGTGCACATTGGCCAATACGACATCCCCCATCGCCAGCCATTTCTGCTGATCGGCCGGCAACACGCGCGCCTCGCCATCGCCGAGGGTGCTCTCGATTCGATCAAATGCGGCGCGATCCTGCAGCGAGATCGCCGCGAGCGTCCCGGCCCAGCGCTGCCGCAAGTCGCTGTCGCCATCCGCTAACTCAATCACTCGCAAGAACATACGATCTCTCTCCCGCTTGTCGAGATCGCCATCAGCAAGCATCTCGATCGATCCATCAAGGTCGGGACTCGGGTGCCGGAGCACAATCGCCGTCGCCACGATGCCCAACACAACCACCAGGAAGATGACGAGCGGTGCAGTCAGGACGCGGTCAGGGGCTGGTTCGGTCATCGGGAAGTTCGTTGGCTAACCTAACTACCCACCCAACGCCAGTCGCGGGGCTTCCCGATTGCGGGGTTTCTGCTAGGATGCTCGCACCAATTCCGGCAGCCGCATCCCCCAGCCCATATCGGGCTGAACTCCCTATCGACCCCCACTGAGTTGCGTCCGAGCGCAAAACGATAGAGAGGACGGCGAGCGACTTCCACGACGTGCCCATGGCAGCGAAAACAACAACAGCATCCAGTAAGAAGGCGCCAGCCAAGAAGGCCACAGCAAAGAAGGCCGCCAAGAAGGCGACCGACTCCGCGCCCTCCCAGACGCAAACGGCAAAGAAGGCGGCCGCCAAGCCCGCCCCAGCCAAAAAGGCCATCGCCAAGAAGTCAGCCCCGAAGAAGGCTGCTGGATCCGGCACGACCGGAGGCAGCGCATCCCCGAAGCGTGCTTCCCGCGCCAAGACTCCGGCGCCGAGCACGATCTTCTTGCCGCGCGCCGTCGCCTGCGTCGACGACGACAATCCCTTGATGGCCCATGGTGGCGGCGGAGGCGGTTTCGGCCGTTGCGGCGGCCGTATGCTGTCGAACCGCCTGGAGCAACAGCTCTGCAACCGCCTCGGCATCGCCGGCGTCGTGCACAGCCACAGCCCGCGCCACTACGAGATCCGCCTCGACGAGACCAAGGTAGCCGCATACGCCCCGATGATCGTGCTCCGCGGCCGCGGCCGCGAAGGCAAGGGCGTCATCATCGAAGCCATCGAAGACGCCAAGGCATCGATCCTGACCAAGGTGATCGCGTTCCGCGAGCAGTATGGCCAGGAGTTCTATATCACGCTGGTTGCTGATGATGAGGTCCTCGATGAGGTCCCGTTGGCCGCCTACGACGAGTCGTGCTCGTCGACGAACGTGCATACGTTGATTGCTCGTTTGGCGGAGTAGCCCGGGGCGCGGCCCGGGAGCCAGCCGCGCACGTAAATCGCCCCCGCCGGGCCGCTCTCGCGGACCGGAGCCTGCCGCAAGCCCCCACCCTCGCGGGGCAGCTCTCCAGCTAACTCTGGAGCCCTCTGGTGCCACGGCAGCACCGCCCCACCATTCCCGGCCACCGCTCTAGCCAAGCCACGCCACTCTACCCCACGGCTCCCCGCACCCCGCCGTTCCCCAACACCGCTCCACACCCGCAACCCCAAACACCCCCAAAACCACCACCCCACCACAAACAACTAACACCTAACGCCCCGGAACAAGGAACCGCGCTAGCTACGACCGGCACGAACAGGTATCGTCCCCCGCCCATTTTCCGCTAGTTACGCCACCCTCGAGTCCGAAGTTGACGAACGAACTGGTCCATCTCGCTCGCTCCCATAATCTCGATGATCTCGAGACTGCCTGGTCACAGGCTGTGGGTGCTCCAAGCGCCGATTTTATCCCCCAATACGCTGACACTCTCGACCTCCTGTGCGAACAGGATATGGCGAGCAAGGCGCTGGGTATGGCCACCTCGATGATCGAGGCTTTGGTCGGCAAGGGTGACAAGCACGCCGCGATGGAACTAGGGTTCCGCGCGATGCAGCGAAGCGCCCACAACGACGCGCTCGTCAAGACTGTCATCGAACTGATCGATGACAACTACAGCGACGAGTCGTGGTTGCCCGTGCTCAAACAACGCTCCAACCTGTCGAGTGCGACAGTTGCGGCGCTGCTCGAGTTCGACAGTCTGCGCCGCTACACTCGCGGCCACGTCGTCTACCACCCGGCTGGGTGGGGCGAGGGCACGGTTGAGGAGTTCGACGGCGAGACCCAAGAGATCACGGTGCTGTTCGCAACGGGTCGGCGTTCGCCGTTCCCGCTCGACACACTGCTCGACAGCTTCAAGTCGCTCGATCATGACGATCTGCGCGCGATGAAGCTGCAGCGCATGGAGCAACTGCAGGCGGAAGCCGAGCAAGAGCCCAACGCGTTGATCCGCCGCGCCGCGATCCTGTACCGCGGCACGATCACCAGCACGCAACTCAAGAAGGAGCTCGCTGGTTCGATCATCGAACTCAAGAAGTGGCCAACCTGGTGGAAGAAGGCCAAGACGGCTGCCACCAAGGATCCATGGCTGAAGGTCGAAGGCACGCCAACGCGTCCGATCTTCGTCATGCGCAAGAAGCCGATCAGCCTCGTCGATGAGGCCGTGACGACGCTCAAGCACCAGGACAACCTGGGTGAACGCATCGCCGTGCTGCGCGAATACCTGAAGCGCACTGAGGAAGAAGAAGTCCGCGACCAGATCCTCGACCTCGCCGGCACCACCGTCGAGAAGGCGCTCGAAGAGAAGAAGGCGAACCCCGAAGCCGAAATCTCCCACGCGCACATTCTCGACGGCATCCTTTACCTCGAAGAACACGGGCGCAAGGCGTCGATCTCGGGAGCAGAAGAACTCAACACGCTGCTTACCGAAGGCGGCGACACTCTCGATCCAAGCGCGATTGACAAGCTCGCCACCCAAGCGTCTCGCAATCACGCGGTGCAACTGCTGCCGCAAGCACTCGGTGGCGACTGGGCCCCGCGGTGCATCGAAAAGCTGACCGAGTGGCCGGCGTCCGTGGCCGAAGGCGTCGCCGACAAGCTCGTCGCGACCAAGCACGGCCCCGAAATCCTGACCATCTGGGACAAGGTTGCGCCGTACCCGCGCCGCCACCCGTTGATGACCTACTTGCTTGGCAAGTACTTCAGCGACGGCGTCTTCGAAGGCCAAGAGAAGTGCCCCGACACCGTGTCGATGGTTCGCGTGCTGCTGCAGCTCGCCCGCATCCTCAACGAGGACCGCAAGAAGAACCAACTGCACAGCCGCCTGCTCAACCGCGTGTTCAGCTTGCTGACCGGTAAGCGTGGCCTGCTCGATGCCGCCTGCGAAGGCATCTCGCGTGAAGACCTCTCGCACTACGTCGGCATCGTTGCCCGCGCCGGTGAGGACTTCCCGCCAGAGCTAGAAGCGCACCTCGACCGCACCGCGGCTCGCCTCTACCCGGACCTGCTCGCCCAACCGGAGCGCCCGTTCTGGGACAAGGAGTTCATCTACACGACGCAGGCAGGCCTCAAGCGGGTCAAGGAAGAGTACCGCGTGCTCGTCGACGTGAAGATCCCGGAGAACTCCAAGGCCATTGGTGCCGCAGCTTCGCTGGGTGACCTCAGCGAAAACAGCGAGTGGGATGCCGCCATGGAAGAGCAGCGCAACCTCACCGGTCGCGCCCAGGAGATGGACGAGCAGATCAAGAGCGCCAAGCTGATCGAGGATCAAGAGATCCCCACGGACGTGGTGGCGCCGGGTCAAACGATCACGCTGGTCGAAGAAGACGCAGAAGCCAAGAAGTCAGTCTTCCGCGTGCTTGGCCCGTGGGACATGACCGACGAGACGACCATCAACTACATGGCACCGATGGCCCAAGGCCTGCTCGGCCTGGCAGTTGGTGACGTCGGCGAGATGCCGTCGCTGACCGGACCGATCAAGGTTCGGATCGAAGCGATCGAGCTGATCGACCTGCAATAAGCCAGGTCCCGCGGTGAGCACGCAGCCGTTTCGCATCGAGCTTGCCGACGACCACCACATCGTCGGCGACTCGCACGACGGCAATGGCCCGAGCTACGTGTTCTTGCACGGGCTCGGCTCCGTGCGCACTGGCGAGAAGAGCGAGTCGCTGCGCGAACATGCGCGCGCGCGAGGCCACGGCTTCATGCGCTTCGACCTGCGCGGCCACGGGGATTCGTCGGGCAAGCTCGGGCAAATCCCGGTCTCAGAACTCATTGCTGACACCATCAAGGTGCTCGAGCACAACGGCCCAGCGATCTTGGTTGGCTCGAGCCTCGGCGGCCTGGTCGGTGCCCACGTCGCTGCGGCACGCCCGGACCTGGTGCCGCAACTCGCCCTGTTGGCGCCGGCGTTTGGCTTGATGCCAAAACTGAGCCAGCGCGTCGACGAAGACGGCTGCCTGATGACGGGCGAGGGCGTCAAGTTCTACGTCGAACCAAACGTGCTCAAGGACGCCGAACAACTCGACGAACGCAGCCTGGCGAGCCGCATCCAAGTGCCGACGCTGATCGTGCACGGCACAGCCGATGACGTGATCCCACAGATCGTCAGCGAGATGTTTTTTGCCGGCATGACCCACGAGGACAAGCAACTGTGGATCGTGCCGGACGGTGACCATCGCCTGAACATGGCCGCCGCCGAAATCTGGCAGCGCCTCGACGCGCTCAGGGCCAGGTAGACGGATGGAGTTCTCCGTCCCAGCGACACTGCAACGACTCGTCGATCAAGTCGATGGCTGGCTCGACCTGCGTTGCCCCGAACGCGCCCTCGAACTCGTGGACCCACTGGTTGAGTCACCAGAAGGCAAGTCGATGGGCCTGGCGCTGCGTGTGCGCGCCAACTCACGGCTCGGCAACTACGCAGCGGCGCTCCAGGACCTTGGCGAACTTCGCAAGCTGCACGCGAACAACGAGTGGGTCGACCTCACCGAAGCGTGGTGTCGGCGCCGACACGACGACTTGCCAGGCGCGATCCGCTGCATCGAGCAACTGCTCGCCCGCAACCATCAACATGACCTCGCGCGCTTCAACCTGGCCTGCTACCTGGCGCTTTCGGGAGAACTCGATCGTGCCATCGATGAACTCAGCCTGGCATGCGGCCTCAACCCCGACTGCCGCACGTTCGCCATCGACGAACCGGACTTTGATGTGCTGCGAACGGATGAGCGGTTCCGCGAACTGCTGCGACCGTCCACTTAGCCGGCAGATTTCTGCATCGCTCCAGTTAGTTCAATCTGAGACCGATGCCATGGCCGGTCTGGATTCGCCGCTTACCAAGCGGGCCAGATCAGCCGAAAACCGTTCCAGGACTACCTGTGACGGCAACTACCAAGACGACCCAGCTCCGCGAGACGCGGGACCAACTGATCCGCAACCTGACCCACGTCGTCAAACTGCCGGATGCCTGCATCGAACCGCTCGTCTGCGCCCTCGTCGCAGGCGGTCATATGCTGGTCGAGGGAATTCCCGGCATCGGCAAGACCCTGCTGGCGCGCACGCTGGCGGCTTGCATCGACGGGTCGTTCCGCCGCATTCAGTTCACCAATGACTTGATGCCGAGCGATGTGATCGGCACATCAGTCTGGCAGCAGGACAGTGGCTCGTTCACGTTTGTGCCCGGTCCTCTATTCGCCAACCTCGTGCTTGCCGACGAGATCAACCGCACGAGCCCGCGCACCCTGTCTTGCCTGCTCGAAGCGATGGAGAACGGGCGGGTCTCGATCGACGGGCGCGAAGAAGAGCTCGGCCGCCCATTCACCGTGCTGGCAACTCGCAACCCGATTGAGTTCCACGGCACGTTCCCGGTTCCGGAAGCGGCGCTCGATCGCTTCCTGGTCCGCATCGAGCTCGATTATCCGACGCCTGATTTCGAACTCGCGCTCTACACCGGCAGTGACGCCGAGGCGCGGCTCACCGAGGTAGCGCCGGTCATGAGCCCCGAAGACCTGCTCGCGCTGCAAGCCGAGACGGCCAAGGTTCATGTCCGCGAACCAGTCGCCGAGTATGCGCTGCGTGTCGTGCAAGCGACCCGCAACCATCCGGACGTGCAACTCGGAGCCAGCCCGCGTGCCGCGCTGGCGTGGCTGAAGGTCGCGCGAGCGCGAGCGCTGCTCGACGAACGTGACTTCGTCTTGCCCGATGACCTCAAGGCCATGGCCATGTGCACGCTGACACACCGGATCTTCATGCAACGCGGCGACGACGCCGCCCCGTTGCTGCGTGAGATCCTGCAGAACACCCCGGTCCCGCTGTAGGGCGTCATGACGTCGCGCGTCTCGATCCGACCGAGCGCCCTCGGTTCGAAGGGTCTGCTGCTGTTCGCAGCGCTCGAACTCGCGTTCCTCGCGACGAACTACAGCAACCTGTTCTTCTTGCTGCTCGCGTTCAGCGCCGTGCTTGGCGTGCTCGGCGCGTGGTGGTCGTGGCGCAACCTGAAGGGCTTGCGAATCGAAACCCTTGAGATCGCAACGGCGGCAAGCGGCAGCCAACGAACGACCCAAGTACATCTCGCCGGCGATCGCCGGCCTCGGTTTGACCTCGTGCTGGAGCTGCACCTGGAACACGGCTACGACGAAGTCGGCTACGCGCCGTTGATGGTGAAGGCGCAGGCCATCGGCGCCACCGTCGCCGGCCAACCTCGCGGCGTTCGCACCATCGATCACGTTCGGGTCACGTCGAGCTTCCCGTTTGGCTTCTTCATCGCCCGCACCGCCCTGCCCGCGACCGGCGAAGTCGTGACCTATCCGACGCCAATCCCGTTCGGAGAGAACCGTTCTGACGGCAATCATGCCGGGGATCACGGCGCCCTGCACGCCGGGCGTGGCACGGCACTGGCTGGACTGCGAGCATTTCAAGCGGGCGACGGCATCTCCGATGTTCATTGGAAGGCAACCGCCCGGCGCGGCACTCCCATCATCAAGGAACGAGAACGCGAAAGTGCGCCCGCCGTCGACGTGGTCCTGGACCGGCGGTGCGAGCATTCCATGCTCGAGCGCGCACTGTCGCAACTGACGACGCTCGTGCTCGCGGCGAGAACCGACACGCCATTGCACATTCACAGCCAAGGTGTGCAGCTACTCGTCGACCCGGACCGCGGCGGGGCCGACCAGGCATTGCGCTGGCTCGCTGAAGCCGAGCCACTTGCCAGCGATGCGCCACCGCCGCAGCAGCAGCAACGCAGCGCGATGCGGCTGCCACAAACCGGGAGCCCGGCGTGAACGATCGCCTACATCCACTGCTCTTGCTGTTGACGATGCTCGACCTTGGCTTCGTGCATGCAACCGGCGCCGTCGATGCCGTGCTGCTACTACCGATGTGGCTGTTCGCCCTGCTGTCACCACGACTGCGTCGACTGCAACGATTCCCAATCTACCGCCACGCCTGGAATGCCGGCGTGCTTGTCGTATTCTCGCTGCTCGTGCACCACGCAACCACGACCGGGCTGCTGCACATGCTCGAAGATGGGCTGGTCTTGGCCGTGCTGTGCCAGGTGCACTTGCTCAACAACATCGGCGAGAAGCAGCGGCCCGACCTGACGTTCTTCAACTCGTTCCTGATTGCCTTCGTCACCAGCTTCTTCGCGCCCGACTTCTGGTGGTCGATGCTGTTTATCGGCCACACCCTCGTGTTCGTGCCTGCACTGCAGGTCTATGTGCTGACCAGCCGCGGCCGCGACCTGACTGCCGATGTGCTGCGCTCCCTCGTCCGCGATAGCGTGCCACGAACGCTGATCATCTCGGCAGCGACAGTGCTCGTGTTTGTGATGTGGCCGCGCGATTTTGAACGCCCGGGATGGCTCAAGGACCACCTCGCGATCGGACAACAACTTCAGGTCGGGCTCGCCGAACGCATCGACCTCGACCGCGAGAGCAAGCCATACCTCAGCGACAAGATCGCGCTGCGCATCGAGATGCTCGAGGGCAACTTGAGCGCCGTGCCCTCGCATTGGCGCGCGAATGTGTTTTCCGAGTTCGACGGCCGCACGTGGTTTCCACAGGATGTCCGCCACCTGGGGTCGCGCTTTGCTAGCGACACACCCTGGAGCCAGGCCAGCGGCACCTGGCGGCGACCGACCAGAGGCGAACCGCACACCAGGATGCTGGTGCAGCTAATGAATGGTCGCAGCGAACGACTCGCCACCACGCTCACCGCCGTGCGCCTGACCATGCGCAACCTCGAAGGCCGCATGCTCAGTGCCAAGTCGTATGCAGGCTTCGCCATCATCCCGACCGCCGACGCGCCGCCGAACTCGCTGGCCTACACCGTCGAACTGGCCCAGCCACAACCGACCTCCAACATCAGCGACCGCACCCATCAACACTTCGTTTCCCTGCCCGAACGTGGCGTGCCCAAGATGGCCTATGACCTTGGCCTGCAACTGCGCCGTTCGCTGCCGACAACCGCCGACCGCGTCGCACTCGCGACCGCGGCAAGCAATTGGCTACAGAGCAACCGGCGCTACGAACTACCTGGCAACCCTGGTTTCGCCAGCAACGTCGGCGAGTTCTTGCTCGGCACGGCAGCGGGCCACTGCGAGTACTTCGCGACCACCTTGGCGCTGCTACTGCGCACCCAAGGCGTGCCATGCCGCATCGTCGGTGGCTACCTCGTGCACGAACGCACCGAAGACCAGCAGGCGCTCATCGCCCGCGAACGCGATGCCCATGCGTGGGTCGAAGTGCTCGGCAAGGACGGCACGTGGCACACGTTTGATGCGACCCCAGCGGCCGATGTGCGCAGCGCCGGTCGTGACGGTGGCGGCTTCTGGCAAGACACCCGCAGTTGGCTGCAATCACTGTGGAATGAGGTGACGAGCTTCGACAGCGAGTCGCGCAAGCGCTGGCTTTCCGGCTTGGTGACCCTGCCACAGCGCCATCCAATCGCCTGCGCAGCGGTCGTTGCCGCCGTTGTGTTCTGGTTGCGGCGACGCCGCAGGAGCCAGACTCGCGTGCCATCGATCACCAACTTCGAACGTGCACTGCAGCAGGTCAAGTTGTCGCTGCTGCCCGGTGAGACTCCGCGTGAACTGATGGCTCGCGCCGCAACGCTCGACCTCGCACCCGAACATCTCGCGGCGCTCCAATCGACCGCGACCGAACACGAACGCAGCCGCTACCGGCAGTAGTCCCTAGGACTGCCGCCAGCACCGGCCCTACGACATCCAGTTCGGCTTGCGCTTGTCCAAGAACGCAGTGAAGCCTTCCTTGGCTTCATCTGTTGCACGCAGTTCCGCGATCCAATTGGAAGTAACCGGAATGGCGCCTTCGAGGGCCAAGTGCTCAACCGACCGAATCAGCTCCTTGGCGCTCGCAACGGCTGCCGGGCCAGACGCAAGCAAGTCCTTGAGAACCTTGCCGACGGCATCGTCTAATTGCTCCGTATGAACCGCGCGATGCACGAGGCCGATGCGCTCGGCCTCCTTGCCGTCGAACCGCTCGCCCGTCAGGAACAACGTGCGAGCGCGGCCGGCGCCGATCTTCTGCATCAAGAACGGCGAGATCACTGCCGGCACGATCCCGAGCTTCACCTCGGTCATTCCGAACAAGCAATCGTCGCTACAGATCGCGATGTCGACGGCGGCAGTCAAACCGGATCCACCGCCAAGCGCGTGGCCGTGGATGCGGCCGACGACCGGCTTCTTGCAGCGAGCAATGCGCAAGAACATGCGCGCCATGTAGTCGGCACCCTTCGTGTTCTGCTCCAACGACAAGTCTGCCTGATCCTTCATCCACCCCAGGTCCGCCCCTGCCGAGAAGCTCTTGCCGTTGCCGCTCAACACGACGACGCGCGTGGCATCATCCGCATCGACATCGGCAAAGGCTTTGTGCAAGTCGTCGACCACAACGCCGTTGAAGGCATTGCGAACTTCTGGACGGTTGAGGCGGATGTGCCGAACGGCGCCGTCTTGGACGATCTCAAGGGTTTCGTAGCTGGTCATCTACGGACAGATTGTCCGCACGCGGGCCGCAATTCCAATGTCGAATCGAGCAGCACCGATCGACAACGCACGCATGCCCCAGACGCGAATGCCCGAGACGTGCCGCCGGCACGAGCGATCCCGCACGCAAACACGCTGCTTCAGACAGCGCGTATTCATGGGCTCCGTCGCCGCCGGCAGCGGGACCGACCACAAGCGTTGGCGCCGCCAATCGAGCTTTGGCAGACCGTTCTTGGTATCTATGCATTTCCCACTCAGGAGTCGTTGATGAACAAACCACGTTGGCCCCAAGCCGCTCGCTCGCTCGCTCTTGCCCTACTGGTCGCCTCGACCGCCGTCGCGCAGGACGCGCGGGACACGGCCGCCGAAACCAAGAGCCACGCGGAGATGGTTCGCAGGCTTGGCGAAATCGCTATCGAAGCGAAGAGCATCCACAAGTACCACGGTGATCAAGCGGCCAAGCAACTCTGGGCGCAGCTCGAACAACTTGGCGACAACGCTGATTGGAAGCTGCGATTGGATGCCGCCCTCGCGCACATGCGCTTGGCCAACACCAAAGCCGCGATCGAGATCCTCCAGAAGGCGAGCGATGAGATGCGAGCGGGCCGACTCAAAGGCGGCCTCGATGAAGCGAGCTCGATCGTGTTCTACCTGGGCATGGCCTACATGCGCCAAGCGGAGACCGAAAACTGCTGCGCGCGCTCAACCGCTGAGAGCTGCATCTTGCCGCTGCGAGGCGAAGCGATCCACACCAAGACGGAGGGCGCCACCAAAGCCATTCCATGCTTCGAACTCGTAGTCGCGAACCGGCCGGCCAACGACTACTGGCACCTCAGCGCGCGGTGGCTGCTCAACATTGCGCACATGACGCTCGGCACGTGGCCCGATGGCTTGAAGGAAGAGCGCCGCATGCCGATTGATGCGCTGCAGTCGCAGTTCCCGCTGCCGCACTTCAAGAACGTCGCATCGAAGACCGGCATGGACATGTTCGCGATGCTCGGCGGCGTGATCGTTGACGACTTCGATGGCGACGACGACCTCGACGTGCTGCTGTCTCTGTGGAGCGCCGACGGAGCGATGCGCTACTTCCGCAACGACGGCGACGGCACGTTCTCCGAGCGTAGTAGAGAAGCCAACCTGACCGGCATCACCAGCGGCATCAACATGTTCCAAGCCGACTACGACAACGATGGCGACCTCGACGTCGTGATCCTGCGTGGCGCCTGGCTCTACAACAATGGCCGCCACCCCAACTCGCTGTTGAAGAATCGCGGCGACGGCTCGTTCGTCGATGCATCGCTGGCCGCCGGCTTTGGCGAGACCGCCTTCCCGTCGTCGCAAGCCGACTGGTCCGACATCGACAACGACGGTGACCTCGATCTCTATGTCGGCAACGAGTCGACACCGAAGATCCATTCGCCGTGCCATTTGTTCCGCAACGAAGGTGACGGCACGTTCGTCGACATTGCCTCCGAGGCAGGCGTCGAGAACCTCGGCTACACCAAGGGCGTTTCGTTTGGGGACTACGACGGCGACGGCCTGGCCGACCTGTTCGTCAGCAACCTCGCCAGCGAGAATCGTCTCTACCACAACCTCGGCGGCAACAAGTTCGAGAACGTCGCGCCAAAGCTGAAGATGGAGGAGCCGATCGCGAGCTTCCCGACGTGGTTCTGGGACTACGACAACGACGGCAAGCTCGATCTGTTCGTCGCGGCCTACTCAACCGGTGTCGGCCACGTCGCCGGCCACCACCTCGGCATCAAGGTCGCCGACAGCACCTACGACTACATGAAGCTGTGGCACGGCGACGGCAAAGGTGGCTTCACCAACGTCGCCAAGGAGATGGGGCTCGACTATCCCGCACTGCCGATGGGCGCCAACTTCGGCGACCTCGACAACGACGGCTGGCTCGACTTCTACCTCGGCACCGGGGACCCCTACTACTACAACCTGATGCCGAACCTCATGTACAAGAACATGGCCGGCAAGAAGTTCGCCGACGTCAGCATGGCCGGCGGCTTCGCCCACCTGCAAAAGGGCCACGGAGTATCGTTCGCGGACTTTGACAGCGATGGCGACCTCGACGTCTATTCGGTCATGGGCGGCGCCTACGTCGGCGACCCCGCCTACAACACACTGTTCGAGAACCCGGGCTTCGACAATCACTGGCTATGCATCCAGCTAGTAGGCACCGAGAGCAACCGCTCCGGCATCGGCGCCAGGATCCACGCCGTCATCACCGAGAACGGCAAGACCCGCTCGGTCTATCGCCACGTCAACAGCGGCGGCAGCTTCGGCGCCAACCCCCTCCGCCAAACCATCGGCATGGGCAAGGCCACCAAGATCGACCGCCTCGAGATCCACTGGCCCCGCACCGGCAAAACCCAAACCTTCGAAAACGTCACCCCCGACCGCTTCGTCCGCATCACCGAATCCTCCAACAAGATCCAAACCGTCCCCCTCAAGCAAACCAAGATCGGTGGTTAGTACTGTGCCAGGCACAGTACTAACACGTTCGCTGGTACGTTAACGCGCCCGCATCGACTGCCATCGATGCGGGCGCTCTTCGGGGTCTGTTGTCGCCAGCGGTCTCTCAGCCGCCGACTCCAAGCCACTGTGTGAATGCGATAGCCTGATCGCTAGCGCTTACGGCTAGTCAAGCGCTTCTCGCTCTTGGCGATTCGGGCGGCCTCGCGGGCGTCTTTCTCACGCTGCCTGGCAAGCTCTCTACCGCGCTTGCTGTTGACGCTCTCGGCCTTCTTGAAGGTCTTGCCGCGCTCCCCACGATTGTTGTCGTAGAACGCACGGCCGTAGTCGACGAACGTTTCGAGGTCAAAGTCCTCAAGCTTCTTGAAGCGACGCGTCAGCATTCGATCGTGAATGACTTCGGGCACCGACTTCAATTGCAGTTCGCCATTGGCCAACGTGCGGAACGTGTCGCGCTCTTCGGTCTTCACGCGGTGCACTTCGGTATGACGGTCAAAGCCTTGCCATTGACCACGACGAACGGCCGCCGCACCATGGCGCCGCATGTGCGACTTGTGCAGCATCTCGTACATCTTGGCCTTCTGGTTGAAGGTCTTCTGCTCGTCGAGGTAGAGCCGGTTGATCTCGAACGCGAGTTGCAGCTCGGGGATCAGGTCTTCGGCATGCCAGAAGCCCGGCAGTGCGTGCAGCACCGTCTTGTCGGCGGCCAGGATCATGAACTGCACGTTGCGCGGACCAGCGCCATTGGTCGTGCCAACAGCCGACTGAGTGTCCTTGTATCCGTGCGACATGCCCACGTGCTGCTCACTCTGAATGTTCTTGTGAACAAGAATGAAGCGGGTGCCAATGAAGTCGATGACGTCGTCGTTCGGCAGGGTCACGCCCCGCAGCGATTGCAACGCGCTTCAAGCAAAGCCGCCGATGTCCCCTAGCGTTTGCAGCATCAGGATGGGTTTGCCAGCCTTGCGCGCCTTGGTCTGCGCATCCTTGAGCCGCTTGTTCCACGGCAGCGCCTTGACCTTGGCAACCGCAGCCTTCAGGGCCTTGCCCTTCTTCTTGACACCGCTGGTCGCAGGGTCAGCTTTGACGGACTTTCTCGACGCCCGGATCTGAACATCGCGAGTCGGCTGGGTTTTGTCGCCGTTATCGAACAGCGGCTGGGCAGCCAAACCGGGTGCGCCAGCAGGCGGAGGAACGAGGGGCAGGCCAGGCAATCGCCTGAGCTGGGCAGTCAGCGAACTGGTGACAACCAGGCTGACGGCGAGAAGCGAAGAGAGGGACGCTAGCTTCAACATTGTGTGAGGTCTCCGGTGAAATGCGTCGCCGGGCAGGCGAGCACTGATTGGAGACAAACTACGCCACAGTGTCAGGCGACAATGCGCGCAGCGGCGTCACAGCCAGCGCCGAACGTCCGCGCAATAGTCGTCGTAAGCCTTTCCCATGGAGTGACGTAGGAAAGACTCCTCGGGTCGTACGAAGCGCCGATCCAGGACAAAAAACAGCATCGCCGGCACCGCCATCGGGGAAGCGCTCCCGAGGCGAATAGCCACACCGAAGGCAACGGTCACCATGCCGAGATACATCGGGTTGCGCGTCCAGCGGAACGCGCCTTCGCGGACAACGGTCGTCGCTTCGGAAAACGGGCGGATCCCGGTGCCGGCACGCTTGAACCGCATGGCGTTGCCCAAGACCAGCAGCACACCCAACGCGATGACGACGTAGCCAAGGTAGCGCCACGGATCGAAGACCCAGATCGCGAGCGGCACGGTGACGTGCAGCGCGAACATCGCGCCGATCGACACGAGCAACCAGAGCGGAGGGATGTCGCGCGGATAGCTGTCGTTGCTCATGTCTTACTCGTTCCTGGCAACCGCCACGAAAACAAGCGCACTCAGCCCTTGCCGGCTTGTGCACGCAACACGAACAACAACACGAACAAGCCCATGCAGCTCATCAATGTGACGAAGCGCCAGTTCGTGCCTGGGTCGGTCTTCTTCAGAGGCGCTACTCCATTGGCAAGGTCCAACAGCGCCTTCAAGCCAGCATCCGAACGCACGTCTTCACCGCGCCCGATCGCCTCAGCCTCCGCCTTCTGGAACCTCGCCAACCATGCGTCGGCTTCGGCGCGCTTCTTGTCGTAGTCGGCTTGGGTCGGGTTGACGTGACCTGTGTTGTTGTGCGGGCGAGCCTCGTTCCAGTGACTCTCGATGCTCTTGCGGATTCCCGCCAAGTTTTCGGCAGCTGGATGCCCACGTTCGATCGCGCGACCATAGGCCCACCATGCGAGGTTCAGATGCTCCTTGGCGAGGTAGAGCTCCCCGAGCGCTCGATACAGTTCGGCACCTTCGAGCCCCCCAAACCGCAGCATTCCGCCAAGCGCTTTGTAGGCAGCATCCCAGTCGATCTTGCGATTGCCATTCCACCCGGGCCGTTCCCGATAGGTCACGGGATCGCTACTGATCGCACTGCTCCCGACCGAGAAGGACAGGTAATAGCCTGCGTGCCGCAGACAACTGTGCAGCGTCCAAACGCTCGGGTCCTGGTTCGCCGCGGCCACGTATCCGATCAGCTCGATCTGGAACACCTCGCGGCCGAAGTGCGCGTCCGGGTTGATGTCCACCGCCGCACGCAACTCGCGCAACGCATCGTCGAACTTCCCTGCGTGCGCGTAGAACGTGCCGAGGTTCGCGTGGTAGCGATACTGGTGTTCTTTGTCAGGCTTCGCCACCAGCGCCTCCGCCTTGCGCGCCATCGTCTCGATCGCCGCGTCGCGCTTGCCCAAGTGCTCGTAAGCAACGGCGAGATCGTCGTAGTCGGCCAGATCTACCGGTGACTTCACCGTCAGCTTGGCAACTCGATCCTCGTAGTAGGCATCACTGTGACGATGCCACTTGCCGACGATGAGGTCGAACGCTTCGGGCAGGCCGCGCAGCTCGGTATCGAGCGTGTCGCTATCCCAAAGGCACGGTGTCATCGCGGCTCCAGCGAGTGCGATCGCAAGGAGAGACTTCATGCCATCAGTGTAGCCGACATCAAACCGGATCGTCCGATAGCTATGCGTGTGAAAGCTCCACGTAAACGCCAGCGCCGCCTGATTGGCGGCATTGTCTCCGCAGTCGCCCTACTGATGACGTCAGCAGCGATCGTGCAATCCAAGACGGATTCTAGCTGGCGTGCGATGGAAGATGCGCACAAAGCCCTGCACGCCAACTGGCTCGCGCAGCCAGGCACTCGCCAACTGCTGTGGGGAACGGCCACCGAAGGGCACGCGTTCCACCACTACGAACAAGCTGCCGACATCATGAGCAGAGTCATCGAGCAAGATACTTCGCTACGTGACCTGATCGGCAAATCGGACGAGCAAGTGGCCGAGATGGCGGGCAAGCTGCGCAAGGCGTGGCAACCGGCGCTCGCGGAGCTTGGCACGGGCGCTCACAAGAGCCACATGCGAGTCACGACCGACAAGTTTACCGATCGGCCGATGGTCAACTTCCTGAACTACCGCTGGGTCAGCAACGCCGCGGCGTTCGAAACGCGCTACCTGCGTCGTGCCGGCGAAGACCAGGCGAGCGTCCGCGTAACTCTCGATTCGCTGAGCATGGCGGCAGACATCTGCAACGAAGGATTGCTGATCAACCAGATGACAGGCGTGGCGATGGTCGCAATCGCGATCGAGCCATGGACCGATGACGCATTGCGCGAACTCGACCCCGAGGCCGCCACGGAGCTGGCGAACGGACTCGCCAAGCTCGATGCACAACTGCCCGAAAACATGCAGACGAATCGGGAACTACTGTGGCTGACCGAGCAGTTCCAAAAGGAACTGGACCAAGAAGAATGGATCGACGGTGGCTCCTGGCGTTACGGATTCTCCGCGCGCTGGATGCTCGCCGACGCCGTGCTGAAGACCGCGGTCAACTACAACCGCATGGACAACACCGGCACAACCGATTGGAACGCGCGTCAACGCTTGTCCAACCAGATCTCCAAGGAACTGAACGAATGCGGCAATGACGTCGCCGCGATGATGTTCCCGGACCTGATCTCGTGCGAGAAGACGATCCGTCACTCACTCGGCAAGGTGCGCTTGCTGCGCATGGCACTCGACATCCGGCGCGGCGTCGACAGCGAGCCACTGGCGGATCCGTTCGGCACTGGCCCCCTGCAAATCGAAGAGTCACCCGAGACCCTGACGCTCAAGAGCGTCGGCAACGCCGGGCACGAACAACTCGAGTTCGTGATGGCGCGCTAGCTACGGGCCATCCGTTGCTCAGGCTCACTTGCTCAGGCCTGCTTACTCAGCCTCATCGAGTGGCTCGCGCACCTTCTTGATGAAG
>CAXBFC010000104.1:0-19612 GCA_963974725.1 uncultured bacterium
CTGCGCAACGTTGGCGAACGGGTACAAGCCAACTACCTGAAGTCTTTCCTGGTTTCGCCGCAGGCAATGGAACCGACGACGGCGATGCCGGATGTGCTCCGGCACCTCGACGGCCAAGAACTCGACCAGACTGCGGATGCGCTGGTGCACTACTTGCGTTCGCACGCGAACGGCGCCCCAAGCCAGACCTCGATCGATGCGGACGCCGCAGCACGCGGCGCCAAACTCTACGAGACCATCGGCTGCAAGAGTTGCCACTTCGCAACCAGCGACTCACGTCATCGCATCGCCGAGAAGTACACGATCAGCTCCCTGCAGTCGTTCTTGCTCGACCCGCACGAAGCGCGTCCTGCGGCACGCATGCCGGCAATGGCGCTGTCGCCCGCCGAAGCCTTTGAGCTCGCCAACCACTTGCTGCAGCATGGAGACGGCAAGTCCGTGGCGGCTGCCACAATTGACGAACAGCCAACTGACCAACAACCAATCGACGAACAAAAAGTCGCAGCGGGCCGCAGCCACTTCGCGACTCTCGGCTGCGCCAACTGTCACAATTTGCCGGACAGTTCGCGACCTGAAAGCGGTGCAAGCAAACCCCTGAATGGCCTCGATTCCGCCAAGGGATGCCTGTCCGGAAAGATTGGCACGTGGCCGCACTACTCCCTGAACCAGCGACAGACCGACGACCTGCGCGCGGCACTTTCGTCACTCGAGACACCGCTGGCACCGGAAGCGCGCGTGCAACAACTGATGGTTTCGCGCAATTGCTTCGCGTGCCACGTTCGTGGCGAGATCGACTTGGTGGCGACGCGGCAGGACGACTTCACGACGCATGACGCCAGCCTCGGACAAGATGGACGTTTGCCACCGACACTGACCGGCATCGGCGGCAAGCTACAAGACGAGTGGTTGCAGCAGAGCATCGCGCACGGCCAACACGAACGGCCCTACCTGGTCACGCGCATGCCGGGATTCGGCGACCCGTTCGCAACCCGCATGCACGCGGCGTTCACCACCGCCGACCCAGTGCCAGATTTCTCGGTCGAGCCACTACCAGAACCACGCAAGCAGGCCGAGGTCATCACCAAGCTCGGCAGTGAGTTGGTCGGCGACAAGGGCATGAACTGCATCACGTGCCACCTGTTTGCTGGCGAACAAGCAGGTGCCATGGGCGCCATCGACCTGGTGCACTCAACCGGCAAGCGTCTGCGGCCGGAGTGGTTTGCCGGCTTCCTGCGCCACCCGTTCCGCTTCAAATCCGCGACGCTGATGCCGCAGTTCTATCCCGACGGTAAGTCGACGCGCCCGGAGATCGCCGACGGGGATCCACAGAAGCAAATCGACGCGATGTGGCACTACCTCGCCAAGGGGCGCAACGTCCGCAAACCGCGTGGCATGAACCATCCGCCGATCGAACTGACCGTGAACGACGAAGCCGTGATGCTGCGCCGCAGCGTGCAGAACACCGGCAAGCGTGGCATCAGCGTCGGCTATCCGGGCGGCGTCAACATCACCTTCGATGCCGAAACCCTCGCGATGAACCAGGTCTGGTGGGGTCGCTTCGTCGATGCCCGCCCGGTGTGGACAGGACAAGGAAGTGGCCAAGCGCACGTCTTGAGTCGCGATCGCGAGCTGCTTGGCTTGGGCCCTGCATTCGCACAGATCGACGAGCGGCAACCCTGGCCGACGACCACCCGCATCGAACGTGGCGATCGATTCCTTGGCTACGACCTCGACGCGCAACAGCGCCCAACGTTTCGCTACACAGCAGGGGAACTCACTATCGAGGATACCCCGCGCGAACTCATGACGGCAGGCCAGACCCGACTGCAACGATCGCTCGTCATTCGTGGCGATGCGCAACGGGTCTACTTGTTGGCGGCGCGTCATCAGACCATAGAGCAACTCGACGAGCGCACGGTCCGGGTTGGCAAGTTCCTGCACATCGCAATCGCCAATCACGCCTTCGAGATCGTTCCCGACATTCCTCCCCCGGATGGAACGGCTACCGACAAGCAAGCGAAAGGGAAGCAGCTTCGCGTCATGATCAACATGCCAGACAACACCGCCGAGGTGGACTTGACCTATACGTGGACCAAGGAGGGCAAGTGATGCACCCGATTCGATTGACACTCACCGGCCTGTGCCTGGCACTACCCATCGCCGCGCAAGAGCTCGGCAACATGTGGGGCACCGCCAACGAGGAAGCCAAGCACTACCGCATCATCGACCTGCCACTGCCCGTCGATCCACAGTTGGAAGTTGGCAGCATGTGCGCCCTGCCCGATGGCAAGCTCGCCGTCGGCACGCGGCGCGGGGACATCCTGATCATCAGCGGCGCCTTCGAACCACTGCCAGAACCGACGATCCAACGCTTTGCAAGCGGTTTGGACGAAGTGCTCGGGCTGGGCTACAAGGACGGCGTCTTCTACGCAACGCAACAAACCGAAGTCACTGCGATCGCCGACAAGGACGACGACGGCCGCGCCGATTCGTTTACCTGCCTGAGCGACGCGTGGGGCTTTGGCCACTACCACGAGTTCGCCTGGGGTTCGCCGGTGCAACCCGATGGCAGCGTCTACGTCGCACTCGGGTTGTCGGCGTCGTACCACTACAAGGCCCCCTACCGCGGTTTTGCGTTTCAGATCACCGCCGATGGCAAGACGATCCCGATCGCCAGTGGTGTGCGTTCGGCAGGCGGAGTTGCCGCCAACGAACACGGCGCCATGTTCTACGTCGAAAGCCAAGGTCCGTGGAACGGCTCGTGCTCGCTCAAGCACCTAAAGCCCGGCGGCTTCATGGGCCATCCGATCTGCTTCGACGGCTATGACCTGCCACTCGGCAAACTGCTCGGCCCAAAACCCCTCGAACCGAAGAACCAGTCCAGGCTCTACGACGAGGCCAAGCGCATTGAGCAACTCGTGCCGTACGCGGTTGTGTTCCCGTACCGCCGCATGGGCCAATCGATCACGGCCTTCCGGCCGGACCGATCGAACGGTCGCTTCGGTCCGTTTGCCGATCAGCTGTTCGTCGGCGACTACAGCCTCAGCATCGTGATGCGGGCGACGACCGAACTGGTCGACGGTGTCTGGCAAGGCGCGTGCTACCCGTTCCGTGAAGGCCTAGCGACCGGCATCCTCGCGGTCGAGTTTAGCGACAAGGGCTACCTCGTCACCGGCGGCACCAACCGCGGCTGGCCGGTGCGTGGCAACCGCAAGTATCTGCTGCAACGGATCGAATGGACCGGCTCCACGCCATTTGACGTGCACACGATCTCGGCGCGCAAGACCGGCTTTGCGGTATCGTTCACGAAGCCCGTCGACGCCAAGACGGCGAGCGACCCTAACAACTACAAGCTGCGCAGCTTCACGCACATCTTCCAGAAGTTCTACGGCAGCCCCGAGGTCGACGAGACCTTCCCGACGGTCACGCAGGCGACGCCTTCGGCGGATGGCCGTTCGGTCACGCTCACCGTTTCCGGCCTCGTCGAAGGCCACGTGCACGACTTCGACTTCACGGGCGTACGCTCGGCAGATGACGAGCCGCTAGTCCACACCACCGCCCACTACACGTTGAACAGGATCCCGAAGTGAACCTCCGAACCGCCATCTGTCTCGCTGCCGTCACGATTGCCTCTGCGGGTGTTGCCCAAGAACACGCGGCACCTCAACGCGCGGCATCCCCACACGCGGCTCCCAAGCACCCGATGCCGGAAAGCCCCAAGTGGCTGACGTACTCGGGCAGCAAGGATCTACCGGGCACCGGTAAGCATGTCGTGATGGTCGCTGCAGAACAGGAGTACCGATCCGAACAAGCGATGCCGATGATGGCGCGCATGCTGGCCAAGCATCACGGTTTTGACTGCACGGTGTTGTTCGCCCAAAAGGACGGCAAGGTCGACCCGACCCAGAAGACGCGACCAGATGACCCGGAGATGTTTCACGACATCCCGGGACTTGAGCATCTCGCGAAAGCCGACCTGCTGATCTTGTTCCACCGCTTCATCACGCTGCCCGACGAGCAAGCTGCGCACGTCATCAAGTACCTCGACTCCGGCAAGCCGATCTACGGCATCCGGACCGCCAACCACGGCTTCCGCGGAGACTTCCACTACGAGCGCAACGGCAAGCGCGTGCGCTTCGGCGACGACGTGCTCGGCGGCGCCTTCCGAGGCCACCACGGTGGCTGGCATCGCGAAGCCACCCGCGGCGTGATCGTACCAGCAAACCAAGACCACGCGATCCTGCGCGGCGTCACGGATGTGTTCGGCCCATCCGACGTCTACCGCACCTACGGCAAAGGCAAGTCGCTGCCGAAGAACTGCACCGCATTGTTGCTCGGCCAACCACTTGTTGGACTCAATCCAACGGATGCACCGAACAGCAAAAAGGAAGCGCTACCGATCGCCTGGACCACCTCGTGGACCGGCAACGAAGGCAAGACCGCGCGCGTCTTCCATGTGACCATGGGAAGCGCCAGAGACCACCAGAGCGCCGGATACCGCCGTTTGAGCACCAATGCGATCTACTGGTGCCTCGGACTCGAAGACCGGATCGACGCAGACAGCTGCGTCGACATCGTCGGGGACTACGCGCCACTGAAGAGCGGCTTCAACTATGCCAAGCTCGGCGTCAAGCCGCAGCCGCCGCACTACTACAAGTAGTATCGAGCACGCCTACCGGTGTTTGCCGGTGTTCTCTAGAGTCACTCATTCCCCAGACAAACCGGGGTTTCCTGACATCCATGCGCGAACATGGTTTGGCAAGAACGAACAAGACAACAGGTGACGCAAGCGGTGCTGACGCTCACGTCTTTGGTCGCTGAGCTGTGGCGCGAAGCGCCGCAGATCCTGAGACTAGTTAGCGGAGCCCGACGCAGGTCGTACTCTACCGGTGATCTCACCGAGGACGTCAAGCGCCAGCCGTCATCCAGCATCTGGCGAGCCTGCTCTCCAACCCAGTAGGAGCCGATGAACTCGAAGTCCTTGAGCACGAACCGCGTCAGGCACTTGAACATGGCTCGAGAGGCATCACTGGTTCCGAGACTGCTAATCTCGCCTGAGATCAAGACGCCGTCAGCCTGCACGCCACCAAAGCAGAAGACAACCGAGTCCGGATTCAGAAGCTGATCGATCGCGAACTTCACGCCGCCGGATCGCTGAAGGACCGGCCGGACTTTCGGCTCGACTCCTGCCCCGAGAAGGAGGTAACGGCTCTCAGTCACCATGTCGCCGGTCGACGCGCACCCGAGGCCAAGCTTAATCGCACTCGATGTGCGACGCGGCTCCGCGGAATCGAATAGCCCCGCTTGCACGTAGAGCACCGAAGTCTCCGCCTCGAACGCCCGCACGCCTTGCTCAAGATCGAAATGCGTTGCAAAGAAGTGTCTCTGAAGAGCCATGCTGCTTCTGGCTTCGTCTTGGGTCGCTCAGCTGCGATGCGAAGCATCGTCTGCTGCAGCGACTGGTTAGCCAGCAATCATACCTCTGCCCGCCAAATCCGCACGGCGGCACTTCTGCGCTCCAGCTGACTAGCGGCCGTACTTACGATGCTCGTCCAGCGCGATCGGATCCCAAAACGGGTAGCCGTGCCAAGCGTCGAGGACGCCACCAACCGGCCCAACTATCGGAAAACCCAGCCACATAATCGGCCAGAGGTTACCTGGCTCATCGACGCTCCAAATCCACAATGGCATCGACACGCAGACGACAGTGTTCCCGACGATGTCAGGAATCACGTTGACTGGAAACAAGGCGATTTCCGCAACACGCCCCCAACCATCTGGCTGAGCATCGCTAGCTCCAGTGGCACTGCAAGACGCTAGTGAGGTCACAACCAACAAGCTTGAGAAACTGCGACAACACATGTCTGGCTCGAACGTCTTTGGTCACTCAGCTGCGACGCGAAGCGTCGTCAGTGTGGATCGTGTAGTTAGACGGGCCGCCGACACTATCGCCAACCGGGCGCGACCGTTGAAATCGCTCAGTGCACCACTGATGGATGGCCACCCCTAGGAGAAGGAAGGAGGCCAACACGAAAGCCATCAACATCTCAAGTGCCAGCCTCGCCCACCAGACAACTGGGTGACAACCAGGCAAATCACTTGGCGCGGGTGGTGCACCCCAGATCCAACCGTGTCTGGCCATCATCCCACGGCTCCCCATGAATCGACCGTCTTCGTTAGCCCAGTACCACGGAGGGCAGACCAGCAACCCAACAACGATCGCTGTGAAGGTGACTATCACAATGGCAATTTTCAGAGACACGCTCACCGACTTGATGCTCCTCCCAACGTCTGTGGCGTTCAGCTGCTGCACGAAGCGCGGTCAGCTGCTGCGCCTAGTTGGGCTGCATATCACTCCTTGGAGCGCACGCCGTCAAGGTCCGGAGATTTCGATGCACGCCGCGGAAACGCAAACCACAAGACAGCGGCGAGCCCATTTATTGAGATAAGAAAGAGTGGGGTTGGTGGCGGCAGGCACGAACTCGCCATTGCACACTCCGTTGCACACTCGGGCCATCCACTAGTCGCATCGCGTCTCGGCAGCCCGTGGCCTGACGGCCCAGCCCCTCGGCGACAGGCTGGCTGCCAACGCTGAATCGCCCTACCGGTCTCTCTACCTCGGCCTAAACCGGCTGCGGCCAACTGGCCATCGACAAGGTCGAGGCTACCGATTCACGCCCGAATCGCGTCGGCTGACTTTCCGGATAGCACGCGGCTGCCGCTCTCCGGCAACGTGGTATATGCTGTGCGCGTGAAGAAGATGCGCAGCGTCATTGGTTCCGCCTTACTTGGCATTGCTGCTCCGCAACAGCTCGCGGCGCAGGCGAGTGAAGAGGTCGCGATCTCGGGCGTCGTCGTCGATGCGCAGGGCGCGCCACTGGCCGGTGCGCGGCTCGGCACCGGTTGGTGGTTCGACGCAGCACGACTCTCGTGCTACGGCAACCAGTCGATATGGGCCAAGGGAACGACACCGCGTCGCCACGACTGGCGATTCGTGCCGACCGACACGCAGGGACACTTCGATGCACGCATCAAAACGAAGCGCGGCCACATCGCTCTGACCGTGTTCTCCGCAGACGCAACACTCGCAGCCCATCGGGTCTGGAAAGCGGGCGCCAACCTCGAAGACATCTCGGTGCAGTTGCTCCCGGTCGCCAAATTGCACCTCGACATCAGCTGCCCGGATTTCGGTCGCGATCGCACGCCCGCCACCGCCTACCTCAACGCCGTTCCATCGGGGACGCGCCTCGGTCGCTTCAAATGCGACAACGGTCAGGCTGACCTGCTCTTGCCGCCCGGCACGTACGAGCTCTACGTCTACGGCCGCGACATGCAGACCACCAAGCAGCGGGTAACGGTCAAGCCGGGACAAGAACGCAGCGAGCAGGTCGAGTTGCGCGCGACCTTTCTCGCCATGCACAAGGGCAAGCCCATACCACCGTGGACGGCCGACGCCGTGCGTGGCCTCGACGAGATTCCGACGTTCGAGACCTTTCGCGGCAAGTGGCTGGCCGTCGCCATCTGGTCGGCCTTCCGCAGTCGTGGTGTCGTGCGTGACATTCCGGAACTCCTCGAGTTCGACCGCAAGTGGCGCGAAGCGCATCCCGGTGAAGACCCACCTTACGCCATCGTCTTGCTGCACTCGGGGGACACTGCCGACGTCGAACATCTGAACGCCGAGATCGAAAAGAAGGGGTTCCGCGACGATTACTTCGGCGGCAAGCCACTCCCGTTTCCGATTCTGCTCGACGAGAACGCACAAACAGTCAAGGACTGGCAACCCCGCTGGAGCAGCGATGTGCTGTTGTTCGATCCGGGCGGTCGCTATGTCGATAGAGCGGCCCCAGAACTCCTGGAGCGTGCGGCGGCCGGCGAAGTTCCGACGCCGACCCCGGTCACGATCGTGCCGGCTGCAAAGCGTCGCGCGCCGGCCGATGATCCCGACTGGGACAAACTGCCTGTGCGCGAACGGAGTCGCTCGTTGTCCGAGGTTATCTCGACCCACCGCGACGACCAATCGGAGTCGTGGTGCCGCTCGCTGCTCTGGAACCCACGCCAGATCTACGTGCCGCCAGCAACCCGCAAGCGCATCGCCGCGATGATCGACGAACAGTTCCGCGGCATCGTGGACCTATCGAACCGACTGGCCAAGATTCGCCATGAGGAGTTCAACACGGCCATCAAGACCAAGAAACTCAAGTTGATCACCAAAGCCGACCTGACGAAGGAAGAGCTCAAGGAGTTTGAGGCATTCAAGAAGCAGACGGACATGGACGACTCGAACGTGCTCGGCAACATCGTGCCGAGGTCCCGCAAATACGTGATCACCCGATGGCAAGCCGGTGGCGTCTACGGCGCGAAACTTGAAGACCTACGCAAGACGTGGCAACTGACGTTGCGCCTCCGCAACGAGCAGATCACGGCGGCCGTCAACATCCTCGCAGAGTTCCGCAAGGCCGGCACACTGACCCGCGCTGAGAGCAATGCGGCCCGCGGCGAGCTCGAGCAGAGGATCCGCCGCTGACATGATCGCTGCCTCCTCACGCTCTTGGGGACTGTCAGCAATGAGGGTCGGAAGAAGAACCCGGGACCAGCTTACTGGCCTGCTGCGCGCGCTCGACAAGGAAGGGCACGAATGCGGACGCAATCGACACTCATGACTCCTCCTCGGGCAGCTCGCATATCTGCGCCGACGGGACCATCCAACGTCAATGACGATCAGCTGCGACGCGAAGCGTCGTCTGCTGCATCGTCCAGTTGGATTGTCACCATACCGCCGACCGACGGTCCTGTCGCGTGCCCCGCCGACCGACGCTCCGACCGCGCACACGCACAAGCCGACCGCACAGGTCCCGAGTCCTGCAACGAGTTGCCACGAGCAAGAACAACCGTCGGACCGCACCGATTCAGCCAGCACCAGTTGCCCACAACAAAGAACACCGAGCACTCTCCTTGCCTGGCTGTCGATCGCGGTCAAGCGTTGTTGCTCGTAGCCCGCAATGACGCGCTGAATGGTGGATGCTCAGCGTGCTCGCCGCCTGCGATCACGCGGCGCGAGGTCGACAGAAAGACATGCCGGCGACGGTCCCCTGACCAATCCAACGTCTCTCACGATTAGCTGCGAACGCGTCCGGCGCGCAGCGCCGGCTCGGCGTGCCGCTTGCGCCAGCAAGCGGCATGACGAGAGCGGTCGTCAGCTACATCGTGTAGTTGGATTGTCACCATACCCTGGCGCGCGCCCTCTGTCGCGTGACCTGCCGACCGAGGCACCGGCCTCGCGCTGCCGACCTGCGAGCGCATCCGCGACGCCACGCAACCGGCAGCACACATGCAGCACATCGGCGAGGCCGACCGCGCATGCCGATCGCCACTGCCGACAGGAGTCAGCACTCTGCACCACCGACGAACATGATCCGGTACTTGGTCGCCTGCCGGCGGATGGTTTGTTGCTCCTCGCCTGCTGATGACTCGGCGCGAGGAAGACAGACAGACCAGCGATGCCGGACCCCTGATCAATCCAACGTCTTTCACGCTCAGCTGTGGCGCGAAGCGCCATCAGTCTGCAGCGTGTAGTTGGGCAGCATCGTGATCGCTCGGCAGGCTTTGGTCAACTCCCTGCGGATGTCTGAATCGTCAAGCAGCTGACGCATCGTCTCCGTTTGCTGCTTGTCGCCTGCCTTGTTGCTCCGCATGCCCGATGGCGCGCATGCGGGCGTGAACCTGGTGCGGATGGATGAATCGCAACGCAGCTGATGCACCAACTCCGCTTGCTGCTTGCAAGCGACTGTGTTGTTCCGCTGGCTTGCTGCTCCGCATGCAGCGTTGATCCGCACCCTGCTTGTGCTTGCCGAACGCCGGCTCCTGTTGCCACGCCAAAGCCGTTGTGGAGTGGCTGCCCTTGGGGCGCGGTCCATCACCGCGAATCATCGATAACGTCTGCCCAACGTCTTTGGTCGATCAGCTGCGATGCGAAGCATCGTCTGCTGCATTGACTAGTTAGGCCGCTCCACCCAGCAGCGCAGAGCAACGAGTCAGGCTCAGGCGACGTCATGCCATAGCCTCGATTCTCAGCTTATGGGGATCGGTGATTGGTATCTCAACTCGGAACCCGCGTGGATAGGTGAATGACTTGGCTACAACGTCATCTGCAGTGAACTCAGCCGACACGAACTCCTCGCTTTGCGGCAAGTGTACTAGCCAGACAAGTGCACCGCAGCGCTCCAAGGCAAGGTAGCCGTCGCCCTCCCAGCTCGTGCCACCACCATGAATTGCGTAATCCCCCTCGGTCAAGTGAAAGCTCGAGCTGATGGAAGCCTCTCCGCGCTCCACTAGAAACGTTGGTGGAAGCTGCAGTGGTTCGGAAACGACGATGTCAGGCAGGTCGCCTCGGATCGCTCGGTAGACGTTACTCCCATGGTAGATTCCGTACGGGACAGGAAGCGCTTCGCGTTGCAGTAGTTCTCCAATCATTTGCACTTGTCGGCCTAACGTCGTATTAGGCAGAACTGCGTTCGACACCCGAAAGCAGTGGCCTCGCTGTCTATCCTACCCCAAGTGGCCTTCGCGACAACGGCCTCGCCTCGCCAGACTCAGCCGTTACCGCCAAGCTGACCAGATCCGCGTTGCGTGATAGGCAGACCCGCCTAACACCGGCGGCCCGATTGCAGGCCGCGGCTACGGTTCGCCTGCCTCGCGACCCAGCCCCACAAGGCCGCGCAGCTCATGCTGTCAGCCGACAAGGGCAAACGTCTGGTGGTGCGCGACCGGGGGCAGCAACTTGCGGGAATGCCTGGGGTCGCTACCGAGCGGAACGAGGTCCTGGCGCTGGCGGGTCACGGTGGGGAATCGGTGCACTTGCCGAACAAGCTCATTAGGGTAGTAAACCTTAGCTACAGCCTGCGATGCCACGCGGGCCGCTGGCAGCGGCTAGACGGTGCTCATGCGTGTGATGGCACCAGCCCCAATCGGCAGTAAGTATCTATAATGCCAATGATTACGCTTACGTTTACTCACTACTACAAGTAGCTCCCCGACCCAGCAACTCCATGGCTACGACGACCCTACCTCCCAGCATCTTCAACGACGTCGTCGGCCCCGTCATGCGCGGACCATCGAGCTCGCATTCGGCTGCCTCAGTGCGCATCGGCTGCATGGCGCGCGATCTGTGCGGCGGCAACCCCGACCGGGTCTTGGTCGAGTTCGACACCATGGGCTCGCTGGCGACGACGCACGAAAGCCAAGGCTCGGACATGGGGTTGTTCGGCGGCCTGCTCGGCTGGCCTGCCGACGACGAACGGCTACCCGAGTCGGGCCAGGCCTTGCAAGCCGCGGGCATCGAACTCGAGATCCGCATCGCCGAGTTGCACGACCCGCACCCCAACACCTACCGACTGACGCTGTGGAAGGACGACGTCGAACACCGCCTGATCGCCGTCTCGACCGGCGGTGGCATGATCGAAGTCATCGAGATCGATGGCACCAAGGTGCAGCTGTTCGGCGACTACGAAGTCACGGTGCTCGAAGTCGATGGCGACGGCACCGAGGTTCGCAAACAGCTGCTGGACTCGGTCGACGAAATCCACATCACCGGCACCAACCCGACGATGGTGATCGTCAACGCGCAGACCTTCGTCGACGAGGCCACGCTCACATCGCTGCCATCGGTTCGCCGCGTGCGCCGCATGGGTGCTGTGCTGCCCGTGCGCTCCAGCAAGGCACTTCGGGTGCCGTTCTTGCACGCTAGCGAGATGCTCGCCAGCGGCGACGCGAAGACGCGCAAGCTGTCCGACTTCGCACTCGACTACGAAACGGCGCGCGGCGGCATCGACGAAGCTGCCGTGCTTGAGCAGATGCGCAAGATCCACGGGATCATCAAGAACGGTATCCAAATCGGTCTTGCGGGCACGGAATACGCCGACCGGATCCTGCCGCGACAGAGCCACCGCTTCGCCGAGATGCTCAAGCAGGGCAAGCTGCACGACGGCGGCATCCTCAACACGGCGATCCTCTACGTCAGCGCGCTGATGGAGGTCAAGAGTTCGATGGGCGTGATCGTCGCCGCGCCGACCGCCGGCTCGTGCGCGACGTTCCCTGCGACCTGCGTCGCTGCGGCCGAAGCGCAGAATGCCACCGAAGAGCAAACGCTTCGTGCCATGCTCGCAGCCGGTTTGATCGGTGTCTTCGTCACGACGCGATCGAGCTTCGCCGCAGAAGTCGGTGGCTGCCAGGCAGAGACCGGCGCCGGCGCCGCTATGGCTGCCGCCGCACTGGTCGAACTTCTGGGCGGCAACGCCGAACAAGCACTCGGCGCCGCGAGCCATGCGCTGCAAAACGTGCTGGGCCTCGTTTGTGATCCGGTCGCCAACCGCGTCGAAGCGCCGTGCCTCGGCCGCAACATCGCCGGCGCCGCCAACGCCATCGCTTCGGCCAACATCGCGCTCAGCGGCTACCTGCACCTGATTCCGCTCGACGAAGTGCTCGATGCCCATCGCCAGATCAGCGAGAACATGGCGCGCGAACTACGCTGCACGGCCCTCGGCGGCCTATCGATCTCGAAAACGTCGAAGGAAATCGAAGCGCGGCTTTGCAAGCCAGACGGCAACTGCGGTAGCTGCGGATAGCAACGCCGCTCGTATGCTGACGGCGCCATGTCAGCACTTCGCTTCGCGTCCCTCGTTCTGCTGTTCGCCGCCGCCTCATGCGCAAGCGTGCAACAAGTCGCCTGGCCGATGGGCTCCGGCCCCAACGGCAACTGGGCCACCACTGGCCCGCGACCACCGACATCGTTCTCCGTCACGACCGGCGAGAACATCGCCTGGCGCACGCCACTGCCCGAAACCGGCCAGGGCGGCATCGCGATCGCGAACGGGCGGCTGTTCGTCACGACAATGGCGCCGTGGACGGGCGAGGGCCTCAACGAGGCGGATGCCAAGAAGTACAGCCACGCCATCGAGAAGCGCACCGTGGTCGGCAAGCTCATCGATGCGCACTGCTTCGACCAGGCCACCGGCAAGCTGCTGTGGTCGCGCCGCATCGTCGGGGAAGTGCCGTCGATCTACAGCTACCCGTTCTCGGACGCGACCAGCGCGTCGCCAGTAGCAAACCATACGCACGTCTGGTTCACCAACGCGGGCGGCACGCTGTGCTGCTTCACCCACGGCGGCAACCTGGTCTGGCAGCGCCAATGGAACGCAACCTTTGACGGACCGTTCAACAAGCAGTTCGAGCCGTTCCTCATCGACGATCGAACGCGCGGCGCACAGACGATCGTGCACATGGAACCGTTCGACATCGAAGGCAAGAACGGCAAGACCGAACGCTGGCACTACCTCGTCGGGCTCGACGCCCTCACCGGTGAGCAACTGTGGCGCAGCGAAGACGCACTGACGCAGTACAACGCGCCGACGTTGGTCGCGACCGACGAAGGCCCGTGCGTGTTGCACGCGCGCGGTGGCCCACACCAAGTGCCCGAACGACCGGTCGGTGTCACATTGACGCGCACCACGGGTCCGAACGCGGGCAGCAAGGTATGGCGTTACGAAGACCCGCGCGGCAACCACGAAGGCGCCCTGCAAACCATGGCGTGCGACGATCGCTACGCCTATTGGCTGCTCCGCGAGCCGCGCAACCTGTTGGTCGTGCTCGATCGCCAGACCGGCGAACAAGTGCGCGAGATTTCGCTACTCAAGGGCGTGCGCATGACCAAGCCAGCCGACGACCTCAACGGCATGTATCTCAGCCCCAAGACCCAGGACATCGACAAGGGCGTGTTCCCGATGCGCTACTCGATGATCCCGGCCAACGGGCGCCTCTACTTCCAGTGCTACGCGACGGCCTGGGGCAAGCCCGTGCTCGGCGCACCATTCTGCTTCGCCTGCATTGACCCCGACGCCGAAGATGGCGCTCCGGCCGTTCGCTACCTCGAAGTCCCGACTGGCCTCGACCACGAACCAGCTGGCAAGCGACTCAGCTACCGCACAAGGCAATCCGCCAAAGCCGTCAACAGCCGGGGCGTCGAGGTCACCGGCGACAAGCGCAGCCAGTGGGACGGATGGGATTGGGTGTTCAACGGCACGCCGACGCGCGTCAACGACCTGCTGTTCTTCACCCTGGCCAGCGGCCTCGTCTACGTCATCGACGCCAACCAGCCCGCATTGCAAAGCACGGCGTTCGTTGGACTGAACGACTTGGGCCCCATCGGGGCAACCTGGAGCGCCAACTCGGTCTCGTATTCGAATGGGCGTCTCTACCACCGGACCGCCGCAGAACTGATCTGCATTGGCACCGCCAACTGACTCGTGGCAAGAACTCGCCTACCGGCAATTTGCGACCAACGAACCGCGCAGAGCAGCAGACGCACCCGGTCGCCCAAACGCTTCAACCGAAGTATGCTGTCAACGCAACATCGGCGATCGGCTGGACGTCCATGCGATCGAACCACCCCATTCCTTGGCCATGACGGACCCCAACGACAAGCAGCGCCAACGCGATCGCCACATGCGATCGAGCAAGCACTTGCGCACCCGTGACGAGGAGCAGCAGCTGCAAGACGCGCGCCGAGCCCACTCGCAGTCCCCCCGCTCCAAACGTCACGGCGGCACCGAGGACGAGCAAGGCGGCTACCAGAAAATCCGGCGACGAGAGCGAGTGCTCAACCACACGACGAAGCGCACCACGATCATTCCCAACTCGGCGCAACTGACGGGCACGATCACGTGGCTGTCGCGCGGGCGAGCTTTGGTGCTCACCGCTGACGGCGAGCGCAACGCGATCCTTGCGCCCGAACTCGCCCGCACCCAACAAACTTCGATCGCGGTCGGCGACGAAGTAACGCTGTTCGAGCAGATCGGCTCCGACCCGATCGTCGTCGCGGTCGCCGAGCGCAGCAGCCAACTGGTGCGCACCGACCCCGGCAATCAAAACCGCCAGCGAGTGCTCGCAGCGAACGTCGACGTCGTCTTGATCGTGCTGTCCGCCGACCGTCCCCGCCTCGGCTTGATCGATCGCTTGCGACTCGCTCTCAGTGACAGCGGCGCCGACTTGGCGGTCTGCATCAACAAGTGCGACCTCGCCTTCGACCATGAGCAACTGGCGCGCGAACTTCGGCCGCACCACCAAGCCGGCCTACCCATCGTGATGTGCTCGGCAACTCGCGGCGACGGTTGCGACGAACTCGCCGCGCTAGTGCGCACCCGAACGGTCGCTTTCGTCGGCCACAGCGGCGTCGGCAAGTCGACGCTGCTCAACCGCCTTGATCCCGGGGAGCTTGACCCCGGCAAGAATGGCCGCGAGCAGCGAGCGACGAGTTCCGTTCGGGAGCACGATGGCAAAGGGCGCCACACGACCACCGCCTCGCGGCTCAGCGTGCTCGCCGACGGCACGCGGCTCATCGACACGCCAGGCGTTCGAGCCTTCGGCCTCACTGAGGGACAAACGGATCGCGCCGCTGCATTCGAGGATGTCCTGGCCTTTGCGGACGGGTGCCGGTTCCGCAATTGCGGGCACGGGTCCGAGCCAGGCTGCGCCGTGCGAGCCGCGGTCGACGCGGACGAACTGGCCCGAGATCGCTACGAGTCGTTTCAAGCACTCAAGTAACGACTACCGACGGGTGCCTAGAGCAGCAGGCACGCACCAGACTACCACCGGCGGTGGCGCAATGCCGTAAATGAGCTACGCTCTAGTCCGCATATCGCACCAGCGACGCAGGCAAGTGCGTCAGAATGGCCCGCAGGCAAGGAAGACGACCGAGGTCCGCGCAGGCGGGTCTGTAGACCCGTCGAGCAGATCGACGGAGCCCGCAAAGCGGGCGGCAGGCAACGCCTGCCGTCTGACGAAGGCTCCGGGCCATTCGGGCGTGCTTGCCAAGTTGCTGGTGCGATATGCGGACTAGTGAGTAGTCACGAACGGCCAGGCGTTCCAGGGAGAGGCATGAGCAAGTACCACAAGCTATTCGACGACTCCGCCGACGCGATGTGCGAGCTGGATGCTGGCGGAACCATCCTGCGATCGAACGCGGCCGCTACCCGATTGCTTTCGCGGGGCCCCCTTGCACCGGGGCCACGCACCGGCCGAGCCACGCTGTTCGACGCCCTCGACGCAGCCAGCCACGCCAAACTGGAACGTATCCTGGGCGGGCTCGATGAAGGTTCCCCCACGGACTCCTTTGATGGCCATCTGAAGGGCACCGACTCGTGGGTCACCTGGCAACTCACGCGGACTGGTGACAACCAGATCATCGCAGTCGGCCGCGACGCATCGGTCCTGCACCAGACCTCGACGGCACTCGCCCAGAAGAGCGCGTTCCTCGAATCGATCATCGAGGCCGAGCCAGAGTGCGTGAAGCTCGTCAACCGTGACGGCGTGTTGCTCGACATGAACAAGGCCGGTCTGCGGATGATCTCTGCCAAGACTCGCGCCGATGCAATCGGCCGCAACACCTACGACCTCATTGCCCCAGAAGATCGGGATCGCTTCATCGCATTCAACGAACAAGTCTGCAGCGGCATCGGTGGCGAGCTGAGCTTCGCCATCATCGACTACCATGGCGAGCGTCACGCGATGGAGTCCACCGCGGTGCCATTGCCAAAGACCCCCGGTGGCGAACTGCTGCACCTTGCGATCACTCGGGATGTCACGAAGCGCCACGCCCTCGAACGACAACTGGCGCAAGCGCAGAAGGTGGAGGCCATCGGCCAACTCGCCGGTGGAGTCGCGCACGACTTCAACAACCTGCTGACGGCGATCCTGGGATTCGCCGAACTTGCCCTGAAGGATGTCGTCGAAGGTTCGCCCGTCGCCAAAGACCTCCAGCAAATCCACGAGACCGGCGAACGAGCGGCACGCTTGACCCAAAAGCTACTGGCATTCGCGCGGCGGCACATTGTGCACCTAGAAGCTCTGTCGCTCCCGGACCTGATCCGCAGTTTGCGCGAGATGCTCGAACGCCTGCTCGGCGAAGCCTTCACCCTGAACCTCGACACCAATACAACCGTGTCGCCCGTGCGTGCCGATCGCGGCAACATCGAACAGCTATTGCTGAACCTTGTCGTCAACGCACGGGATGCCGTCGCTCCGAGTGGAACCATCACGATTCGAGTTTGCGAAGAAACCGTTTCGCAAGCCCGGGCCAAGCAGATCGGCTGTGACGCCGGCCGGTATGTTGCCCTGAAGGTCAGTGACAACGGTCTCGGAATCGAAGCGCAACATCTACCACACATCTTCGATCCGTTCTTTACGACCAAGCCCGCTGGACTGGGAACAGGCCTCGGGTTGTCAACGTGCCGCGGCATCGTCGAGCAGTTGCGTGGTGTCATTGACGTGATCAGCGAACCCGGTCAGAGCACGACCTTCAGTGTGCTGCTACCTGCGACCGACGAACCGATTCATGTGGTCCCACAGCCACCGATCGTCACCAAGGGCAAGGGCGAACCCATCCTGTTGGTCGAAGATGAATCGATCGTTCGCGACGCCGTCTCGCGCATGCTTGTCACCGCCGGGTTTGCCGTGCACTCGTGTGCCAACGCCGCCGAAGCACTCGTCAAGCACCGCGAGCTAAAGCACATCGCGGTATTGGTCACCGACATAACGATGCCAGGCATTGGCGGACTCGAACTGGCTGACCAGCTGTGCAGCATGCGTCCCGATCTGCGCGTGGTCTTCATGACCGGCTACTTACCTGGCACGTCGGCACAGAGTCAGTGCGCAACTTCCGGTCACGCGGAGGTGCTTCAAAAACCGTTCTCGAGCCGGGCCTTGGTCGAGGCGGTAATGCGCGTACTGCTGCCGAACCAAATCTCCGGCTAGGGGGTCTCCGGCTAGGGGGTCTCGGGCATAGAAGCTCTCGGACATTCAGCACCTACCCGCGCTGCTTGCATACCCGCAGCACTCAGGTGCTTTGGATCAGCTCGTCGAGCAGCGCGACCGGATCGGTGGCAACGTGCAACATGCCATGGTGCTGAGGGCGCACGTAACCATCGTCAACGGCTTGCTTGAGCCATTGCATCAGGCCATCGAAGTAGCCGTTGACGTTCAACAGCCCCATCGGCTTGTCATGGTATTGCAGCTGCGCCCAGGTCCAGGTCTCGAACAGTTCTTCCAGCGTTCCGAGTCCACCAGGCATCGCGACAAAGGCATCGCTGAGGTCCGCCATCAACGCCTTGCGTTCATGCATGCCAGTGGTGACATGCATTTTGGTGACGCCGGCATGCGCGACTTCGGCACGCATTAGCGACTCGGGAATGACCCCGATGACCTCGCCGCCGCGCGCCAACACCTGATCCGCGATCTGGCCCATCATGCCGATGCCACCGCCGCCGTAGACCAGGCGCATGCCGCGATCGACGAGCGCATCCCCCATGGCCCGCGCCACGCTGGCGTGCGCGGGATCGCGCCCATCCTGGGAGCCACAGTAGACACACACCGACTTCACTTCGCGGACCGCTCTAGCCATGCGAGCAGAGGACCGGATTGCGCGCCATTTTGGAAGGATTCGCCCGAGCCGACAATCTTCGTACCCTTTCGGGGACCAACGGGCATTGGGGCGACGTCCATGATTCACGTCATCGCGAAGCCACAGAACAGTTCCCGAGTCGAGGCGTTCGTCGCCCTTCACCAAGCCGGTCTGTGGCGGTGGTTGCGCGCGCTGGGTTGCGAGGCCGCTCGGGCCGAAGAACATTGCCAAGATGCGCTGCTCGCAGGGCTGCACCACCAGGTCCAGGATCTCGACGCCGAGGACGCCAGCCGCTGGCTGCGCCGCGCCGCCAAGAACCTGTTCTTGATGGAGCTCCGACGCGAGAAGCGCCGACCGAAGTTCGTCGCATTTGACGAACTCGACGCCGCCTGGCAATCGCTAGGTGGCGACGCCGATGGCGGATCCACTGCGCTGACCGCCCTCAACCGATGCCTGTTGGCACTGGCGCCGCGCGACCGCGAACTGATCTCGCGCCGCTACGAACAACGCGATTCGCGCGCATCGATCGCGACGGCGCTTGGCGTCAGTGATGCCGGCGTCAAGCAGGCGCTGCGCCGCGTCCGCGACAAACTGCGCCTGTGCGTGCAAAGACGCGTGAATCTGGACGACCGCGAATCCAACGAACCAACCGGCAGCAACCCACGAACTTCGCCATGAACAACGACCAAGACGACCTTCGCCCAACCGACGCACCGATCGATGCTTTGCTGCACGAGCGCTTCGGCCACGAATCGGCACCCGACCTGAGCAAGGTGATTGCCGAACGCCACGCCCGCGGCGATGGCGCGGACGTGGCAGCGCAACTGGCACAGCATGAGAGCCCGGTGCTGCGCGGCACGCAGCGACCACTGTTGACCGCGGCCTTGGTGCTGCTTGGCATCGGTGCCGTTGTCGGCACGGTATGGAGCGTCAAGAACGCCAAGCCGAGCGTGGATGCTGGCCCCCAACACGCACTGCAGCAACCACAAGGTGCGGAACAGACGCCCCCGGTCGTGCGGCCAAAGATTCCGGAAGTCGCCATCGAGGAACAGAGCCCCCAAACGAAGCCAGGGGACGTCTTGTCGCCGAAGCAACTAGTTGCTCCGCAAGACCCGGTGGCCAACCTCGAGTTCACGCTGCGCGTTCTCGACCAACACGGCGGCC
>CAXBFC010000105.1:0-19377 GCA_963974725.1 uncultured bacterium
GCGTCCCCGCGGTGCGCTGGCTTGAGACACGCATCGCTCGGCTGTCGCCGCGGGCGGCGATGCTCGTGTTCGTCGTGCCTTGGCTGATGCTGCTGCCGACCAAGGTGCTGGCTCTCTGGTTGCTAGGGGCTGGCCACTTCACGCTGGCATTCTTGGTGTTCTTGATCGCCAAGATCGTCGGCACGGCGCTGTTGGCGCGATTGTTCGCGTTGACCAAGCCTGCCTTGTTGCAGGTCACCTGGTTTCGGCGGTTCTACACTTGGTTCACCGACATCAAGAAGAGCTTGTTTGCCTATGTGCGAGGCTTGCGCGTCTACCAGCAAGCAAAGATGTGGATGCGTTCGGTGCGACTTCGCGTGCGTCGGTGGTGGAGAAAACTGCGTGATGTCCCCGACCGTCGCTAGTTCGGGTATCGTCGCGGCCTGCCTCAATGAGAATCCACATGCCAACCTCCCGCACCGTGTCGCTGTTCGCCGTCTTGTTGTTGCCTGCGATGTTGCTGGCGCAGAAGTCCGGCACCGAAGAGAGAACGCTCAAGGTCGATGGCACCGAGCGTGAGTACTTGCTGCATATTCCGCGCGGCTTCAAGAAGAGCGAGAAGAAGCGTGCGCCGCTGGTCGTGATGCTGCACGGACGCACGAGCAACGGCAAGCAGGCCGCGAGCAGCTACTACGGATGGACCAAGCTCGCGAACAAGGAAGGCTTCGTGGCGGTTTTCCCAACCGCGTTGGGTCGGCCGACCAGCTGGCAGGCAGCGTTTCGTGGCAAACCAACTGTCGACACGAAGTTCCTGGTGGAGTTGATCGATACGGTGGTTGGCGAGTTGTCGTTGGACAAGGATCGCGTGTTCATGACTGGTCACAGCAGCGGTGGCTTCATGAGCTACTCCTTTGCCGCAATGCATCCGGAAAAGGTTGCTGCGATTGGTCCGGTTGCTGGCCTCAACATCAGCCGCGACAAACCGAAGGTGCCGGTGTCGGTCATTTCCTTCCACGGCATGGCGGACGACGTCGTTGCCTACGACAATGAACACGGCAAGGGTGCCAAGTATGGCGGCATGCCATCAGCACTTGCGTCGGCAGCAGCCTTTGCCAAGCACAACGGCTGCGCTGCCAAGCCGGAGCGCACAGAGCTGCAGAAGGGATCGGTGTTGCTCGATACGTGGGCCGACGGCACGTCCGGGACGCGTGTCGAGTTCTACAGCTTGAAGGGTTGGAAGCATGGCTGGCCGACCGGCAGGGCCAAGGTTGCTGCGACCCAGTTGATCTGGCAGTTCTTCGTAGAGCATGCGCGCTCGGCCGAGGGGCAGGGCAAGAGCGGCAAGACCCAGAAGCGCGCCAAGAAGAGCAAGCGCTCGAAGCAGCAGTAGCTCGGCCCTTAGTCAGCGCCAACGGCAATGACGCTGCGCAGTTTCCCGCGCCTGCTAGCTACAAGTCGCGCCGCAGTAGCTACTGACCTGGTCGCTTCGCTTTTGCGCAGTGGTCACCTGGAGAGCAAACCACGCCGCGAGGTGCCGCTAGTCTTGCGGATGCCGTCATTGTGTCGCGCCTGCTCGCCTGAGCGGCGCGACTTCTGCAAACGATGGCAGGCGATCGAGAGGCGTTTGTGAAACGAACGGGACCAAGCCAAGGTCACGCGACCTTCGAAGCGCGATGTCGACGTGTTGCGGTTGCAATGCGTAGTCGAGCGTCAAGACTTGCAAGCCTGACCTGCGAAGGTCCGCTAGGCGCTTACCAAGTTCGCGACTGGACCACGGTCCGTCGGCGTTCGCCGCAATGTCGCCGGCGTCCTTGTCACCCCAGCGCGCGCTGGAATGACCTCGATACGACAGGTCTTCTTGGGCGATGCCGTCGAGCACCGTGCCTAACCGCGGCCTGGTCTTGACTAGATCGACCGCGTTCTGGCCGATCAGCAAGAAGCCGGGCTGGCGGGCGCGCGCGTAGGCGGCCAGTTCGACCAGTAGATCTTCCATCGCGACGGCCGGGTTGATGCCATGCTGCTCAGCTGTGCGCACGACGGCCGGTTCCTCGAAGCCGAGGATCCAATCCATGTAGATACCGTCGAAGCCGGCGGCGATCACGCGGTCGAGCAGCGCCCGACGGTTGCCCCATAGGATCGAGCGCCATTCTGACTGCCAGTAGGCAACGGGGTAGTTGCCTTGCCAGCCATCGGGATCGACCGTGATCAGGAAGCTTGGATGACCTGGTTCTGTCGCTGTCGGGGCGCGCCACTCTGGCAACCAATAGGTGCGATAGTCTTCGGCCTGCCCGATGTTCAGGTAAGCGAGGCAGAGACGGCGTTCGCCGTTCGGTCCGTTGCTGGTCTTGATGGCCTTGATCAGCTCGTGCATCGGGATCGACTCGAGCCCGCGCACCGTGTCGGTCGGCTCGATCACGACGAGGTCGACGGGAGCGGTGGCAACGGCCGCGCGCGAAGGCGCTTCCTCAAGGCCCTGTAGTTGAATGCACCATGTGGTGGTTTGCATCAGTCGCGCGCGTCGACCGTCGTTCGGTTTCGGTCTTGGCGTCGGTGCGGTGCCGCAAGCCGCAAGTGCCAGCAGGGTCAGAAGGAGCAGCCCAAAACTAGCGGGGGCCCGCGTCAAGCGCGTGCGTTCGCTTGTCCGATATGCCCAGTGAGTCGTGTACAGTTGCATTCCCATTCGAACCAAGTTGCTCACGGCAGCTTGGTCACTGGCCTTCCTCATCGGCACAGCCGTTTCGCAGCGCGAGCAGTTTCCCAAGCCCGAACCGCGCGAGGTGTTGGCGCTGACCTCAGCGCATGATGACGACCGCGAACGGCAACACGACTCGATCGTGCACATGTTGTTGCAGATGCCGTTGAACCATCTTGGCATGACGGTGCGGATCCACGCGCTCAAGAATGGCGAACCACCACCGGTGGATGCCAGCCGAACGCGAGCGGTGCTACTTCACCTTGCTGACTGGGGCGACGTCTTGCCAGGTTGGTTGTGGCCGTGGTTGGAACGGCAACAGAAGATCAAGGGGCTGAGGTTTGTGCACATGGGGTCGCTGGAGTTGCTGCGCACAAAGGACGCGCAGCGGCTACAGAAGTGGCTCGATGGCTTTGGCCTGTCGCTTCCAGCCAACGCGGTCGACAACCCGCTGCGCATTTGTTGGCAAGACGAGTCGGGCGGCCATTATCCATTCGAAGCTCCGCCATGGAGCCGCATCCACAACGGCGTCAGCATTCCCCAGCGGCATGCCGCGCGCGGCCATCACGTGTGGTTGTCAACGCACGACCGTCGCGAACCGAGCAAGCCTCGCTACCCAATCGTTACCGGCGACTTTGGTGGCATCGCATTGGATCCGTGGGTGTTCACGAGCGGCTCCGGAACCGGGGACCGCCGCTGGCATGTCGACCCGTTCGCGTTCTTTGCCGCTGCTCTTGGTTGCGAACATCTGCCTGCACCCGACCCCAGCGTGTCGCACGGCCGTCGCAAGTTTTTGCTGCATGTCGATGGCGACGGCTTCGAGAGCGTTTCGACGGTCGAGAAAGGGGTGATAGCTGCCGAGGTCTTTGCGGATCGTGTCGTGGATCGGTTTCGCATCCCGATGACCGTGTCGATCATCGTGCGCAGCGTGACGGACGATATCGCGAACCCGTCAGAGAATGATGCGATGAAGTTGACGCGGCGCATGTTTGCCGTGCCGTGGGTTGAGCCGGCATCGCACGCCGTATTGCATCCACTTGACTGGCGTCGCACGAAGCATCCGCGCAGCCTGCCGCGAACGGTGACGTGGTATGAGGACCTCGCCAACTACAAACACACGATGCGCCGTGAGGTCACGGACTCGGTGCGCTTCATCAACAAGTGGCTGTGCGCGAGCGACAAGCCGTGCCGCGTCATGCTATGGACCGGTGCCGCGAACCCATCTGCCGACGTCGTTGCAGCTTGCCGCGAAGTCGGCTGCGTCAATCTCAATGGCGGTGTCTATCGGTTTGACGATTCGAGCCCTTCGCTTGGATATGTCGTGCCATGGGGGTTGAGCCTGGGAGGTGAGTTCCAGGTGTTTTGCGGCGCCGCCAATGAGAACGTGTTTGACGGGTTCTACTCGGATCTACCGTCCGCGTTTGGCCACATTGACACGACGTTGGAGCGCACCGGTTCGCCGCGTATCTTGAAGCCGGCCAACCTCTACGTGCACTTCTACTCGGTAGAGGCACTGCCACGATTGGAAACGCTGCTGGCCTTGATTGTCAAATGGGCAGAAGCGCGTGCAACGATCCCCGTATATGCGTCGCACTACGCGATGTCGGTTGATGACGCGCAGAACCGTGTGCGCATTGCCAGGACCGAGCGCGGCTTCCGGTTCGAGGACATTGGTCATTGCACGACCATGCGCGTCGATCAACCGCCCGGTGCGATCGATTGGCGGCACAGCCCTGGCTTGCTCGGAGCCAACACAATCCAAGGATCGCTCTATCTGCACATCAGTAGGAGCGGCGGGGAGGTGGCATTTTCCGAAGGGTGTTTGCCACAACCGCACCTGGTCGAATCCGACCACCTGTTGAGGGAGCTGCGCCGTGACGCGCGATCCGTCGCGTTTGTCAGTCAAGCATTCCGGGATCGTGTTGTTGTGCTTGGCGGGTTCCCATCGAACGCAGTGGTGGATTGCCTGGTCGATGCCGAAGCACGTGTGTTGCGGTGTGACGCGGCGGGCCAAGTCAAGTTGACCCTGACCGGTGAAGCGCCCCAGGCGATCAAGGTGAGTTCCCGATGAGGGTGACGCTCTTCGCGCAACTGATCGCCGTGATGTTGTCGACGACCAGCATTGTGTTGCTGCTGTTGTTGCCGGGGCCGGGTGTCGACCGCGGGGTCGTCGATCGGCACACCGGCCAGGTGTTTTCCTCGTCGGGTCACGCCATGGAGAAGGTCGTCGGCTCGGGCGATGCGGGGATCGCGCTCGACTCGCTGCTTGGGTGGCCGCTCGAAGCACTTCGGGATCCCGAGGTCGCCACCGTGCTGCGGCATTTGCAAGCAGAACAATCGGTGTCCGCTGAGCGACTCGACGCGGAGCAAGTCTTGGCAGTGCAGGCGATGCCGATTGTGGAGTTGGTGCGCCTGCTGCAGATTGCTGCGGGCGACGCCGTGCTGGCCCACTCGACCGAGCGGTTGTTCTTGTTTGAGAATGGGGCTGCCCACTCTCTTGGAATCGATGCACGTGCCGCCTTGTTGGCGGCCAAGTTGCGCAATGGCGATCCTCCGACCGCCGCAACGATGATGGCGATGGCGCGGGCGTTTCACGGGCACGGCCGAACGCGAGCCCGCGATCGATGGTTGCGACGGGCTGTGCTTGCAGATCCCGAGTCTGCGGAACTGCGCCTGGCGACTGCCGACTTCTGGATCGCAGACGCTCGGCTGGTCGAGGCAGCAGCCATCTTGCGTGATGTGACGCCTGGTGCAGACATCGCCGTGGCCTATTGGCAGCGTGCAGCGCAGGTCATGCGCTGGCTCGGCTTGTTGGAGTTCGAAATACAGGCACTGCGCGAACTCGCATTGCTCGACCCGGTCGACGATGTGTTGCGTCGCCTCGCTCAGGTGCAACGCGCCAATTTGAGGATGACGGAGGCTGCCGAGACGCAGCTGCAATACGCGACCCAACACGGAGCACCCGTCGAGATGTTGGCAGCCGCCGCGGGGTTGCTCAGCGTTGGTGCTCGCGAGCGAGGGCTCGAAGTTCTGGGCGACCTCAGCAAACGTGAAGCAACCAGCGAGGCGGCTCGCCGTAGCCTGGCGGCCGTGCTCGAGCACGACCAGCGCTACGACCTGGCGACGGAACAGCGTGCTGCGATTGCCAAGGCGACCGGAGAACTCGAGGATCGTCGCGCGCTTGCCATTCTGCTGCGTCGGCAACAGCGCTTGTCGGAGTTGTGCGACTTGATTCTGGAGGATCCGGATCTGTTCGATGATGACCCGCTGGCGATTGTGCACATGTTGGTCAGTGCGAATCGCGAAGCGGACGCCAAGAAGTTGCTCGCCAGGTGGGCGGGCCAGTCCGAGCCGCCAGCGCGGTTCTTCCGACTGCTGTCGTGGTATCAGGATGCGGAGGTTGCTGGGTTGGGCAAACTCGCCGCGGATGCCGCCAGCCGGGTGGCCGAATCCGAAGTTTCCGCAGAGGTTGTCGATGCCGACGGCCAGCCGCAGGTCAGCGAGACCGACGCGGATGGACGCTACCAACTCAATGCCGCGGTCGCAGCCGGCAAAAGCTATTCGATCGCGGTCGACCTCAATTCGTTGCCTGGCACGCTCAAGTTGTCGCCGCAGCTCAGTGGCGACAATGGCAGCATCGTCGTTGATGTTCCTGCCGACGCGACTGGCGAACTGGTGCGTTCGAACCTCGACTTCGGCTTTCTTGCGAAGTTTGACGCCGGCGTCATTGGGGACTTCGTCTGGCACGACCTCAACTGTGATGGAGTCCAGGACGCCGGCGAGCCCGGCATCAACGGAATCATCGTGCTTTTGAAGAACGCGCAGGGCCTGGTGATCGACCAGGCGACGACTGCAGCCAGCAACCTTGGCCTCGCTGGTCATTATCGCTTCTCTGGCCTCGATCCTGCGGCGACCTACATTGTCGAAGTAGATGCGGCGTCCTGGCCGGTCGGCTTCACTCCTGGGCCGTGCGACCTGAGCGGCGCCGATCCGATGCTCGACAGCAACTGCAGTCCAGCGATTGTGCAGTTGTCACTGACGGACCTCTCGGTCGGCTTCGGCTTCTGCACGGTCGGCAATGGCGTCATCGGAAACGTCGTGTTCCTCGATGCAGACGGCGATGGCATCCAGGATCCGGGTGAAGTCGGCATCGACGGTGTGACGGTATGGTTGCGCGACGCTAGCGGCCAGATCATCCGCACGGCGACGACCACTACGCTCGCACAGGCGGGACACTATCGTTTCACTGGCTTGTTGGCCGGTACTTACACCGTCGAACTTGATAGTGGCACGCTGCCGACCGGCTGCCTGCCGTCGCCGATTGGCGTCGGCGGCGACCCTGCGCTCGACAGCAACGGCAGTCCTGCCATCGTCACACTAGCGACCAACAGCTCGGTCGATGAAACGATCGACTTCGGCTTCGTCTGTGACTTCACTGCCAGCATCGGCGACTTCGTCTGGAACGACCTCAACGCCGACGGCTTGCAGCACCCAACGGAACCCGGGATCTCCGGTGTGCGCGTTGTGCTGCGCGACATGGCGGCCAACCAGATTGCTACGGCCTGGACCGACGCGCTCGGTCGCTACGAGTTTGGCGCGTTGCCCGAGGGCGACTACCAGGTTGAAGTGGATCTGGCGACGTTGCCGGCGGGTGCCACCGCATCACCTTGTGAGGTCGGCTCCGACCCGTTGCTCGACAGCAACTGCGCACCCGCCGCGGTCACCCTGGCGCACGCGCAGCAGCAAGGATCGATCGACTTCGGATTCACGCTGCCGAACAGTGGTTCGATTGGTGACTTCGTCTGGAATGACTGGAACTGCAATGGCCTGCAAGACGCGAGCGAGCCTGGCCTTGAGGGCGTCGTACTGCGGCTGAAAGACAACACCGGCGCCGTCATTGCGATGCAGGCGAGCGACAGTCTCGGCTTCTACTCGTTCGTTGGCCTGGCGCCAGGCACCTACACCGTCGACGTCGATCCGACGACTTTGCCCGCCACCTTTGTGCCGACGTTCTGCGAGGAAGGAAGCAACGAAGAGATCGACAGCAACTGCATGCCCGCGACCGTCGTCGTTCCGCCCGGCGGCACGCACTGCGACTCGATTGACTTTGGGTTCTTGCCGCACTAGGACGGCGATGCCAGCACGTCCCGGTGAACGGGCGTGCCACGGGCGCCCGCGGCACGTTGGCATCACACGCAGGTCACTTCCTGTTGTGTTTGAGAACTTGATGCTGCCGCGCAGTCCTTTGAATTGCGCCATCGCCGCGGGCTGCACATTGCTCACCGTTGAGTAGACTCTGCCGCATGTCGAAGCGCGCGCCCGGCCTCAGCTGGTGGCTCCTTGCCTTGTTTGCTACCGCCATCGGCGGCTATGGCGTGTTGATGATCGATGCGCGTGGGGCGAAGAACTCCGTGCCCGGGCTGCCGTGGATCGACGAAGTGCACTTCGTGACCGGAGGCTTGGCGTTGATCCTTGGCGTGTGGGGCTTTCGGCGCGATCTACTGGCGAAGCGAAGGAATCTGCATCGACGCATTGGCAAGCTCTACATGCTGCTCGTGTTGCTCAGTGGCACAGCGGGCGCAGCCATGGCCTGCTTTTCGATGGCAGGCATGGTGGCCCATCTCGGATTCGGCTTGTTGGCGATCGCGTGGCTGGTCACGACGTTTCTCGGTTGGCACCGCATCCACAAGCTCAGGGATGTGATCGCTCATCGCCGCTGGATGGTGCGCAGCTATGCCCTCACTTGCGCCGCGATCACGCTGCGCCTGCAACTCGGGCCTCTGGCCTACGCGCTTGAGGGGTTTCTCCCGGCCTACAAGATCGTGTCGTGGTCGGCGTGGTTGCCCAACATGATCTTTGCGGAGTGGTGGTTGCGGCGCTACCCCAACCCTTAGCAGTGGGGTAAGAACGCATCCGGCTGAAGTCAGAACGACTTCGCTCGGTCACCTCGGCGGCAGGTGAATCGTGAAGCAGCTGCCCTGACCCGGTTCGCTGGTTACTTCGATGCGCCCGCCGTGCGCCTCGACCAGGACCTTGGAGATAAACAATCCCAACCCGGTGCCGGGGATGTCGGTGTCGCGATGAAAGCGGGTGTACTTGGTGAAGAGCTCCGAGAGCTGATCCTTGCTGAGACCCGTGCCGGTATCTCGTACCGCGATCGTGACGCCCGTTGATTCGGCCGCAGCTACAACATCGACCTGGCCACCGGACGGCGTGTACTTGACGGCGTTGCTCACCAAATTGGTCAGCACGCGTTCGAGCTGGCGGCGATCGGCTTGCGCCCTGGTGCCCTCTCCGCGAAAGCTGAGGGTCAGTTCTTTTTGGCTTGCAGTCGCGCGGAACCGATCCACGACCAAGGCCGTCAGTTTGCCGAGGTCGATTTCTTCGACATTGAGCCACGGTGCACCTTGGTTGATGGCGCCCATGTGCAGGTAGTTGGACACGAGGTCCGTTACCGACTCAAGGGAGCTCATGATGGCCTGGGCGAAGTCGAGAAGCTGCTCGTTGTCCTGCAGCTCCCGGACGAGCACTTCGGCGCAACCGAGCGCGGCGGTGACAGGGTTGTTGATGTCGTGACGCAACGTCGCCAAGAACTCTTCGCGGGCATCGGCGCGCGCCGAATCGAGGGCCAGGGCCGCGGAGGTGGCGGCGATGCCGAGGATGCGGCGTTGCTCTTCGGGGTCCGTGGCATCGACGTTGACCAGAACGAGCAATACGCCTTTGGAAACGCCGCGAACCCGCATGGGCGCAGCCAGCATGATGCGACCGTCTTCGGTGCCCGAATCGTGAGGGGCAGCGAGCCAAGGTGGAGCTGGGTCGCCGAGCGCGATGACGGTTTGCGGTTGTTCGAGCACGTCCGGGAAAGGCGATTCCTGAAGGTTCAGTTCGCCAATGGAGTCGATGTCGCCATTGCGGGGCGCGCGCGCCTCAAGTCGGCAAAGCTGGCGTTGCATGTCGACCGAGACGTAGGCAACGGCGTCTGCCCACCCTTCGTCCCAGATCAGGTCGACCAGTGTCTGGCAGGCCGAGGCGTAGTCCGGTGCGCTTGCGAGGCTGTCGTTGAGAAGCCTCAGGAAGGACAGCTCCTCGATCTTCTCGAGCAGCTCACCTTCTGCCGTTGGGCGTGCGCCGCGATCAGGCGAGGATGGCATAGTTCAGAGCGTGGTCCAAATCGGCGGTGAACATTGTGAGCACGCGGTCGAGAACGTCGGGTGTGAGGTCGAGTCGTTGCCACGCCTCTGGATCGATCACGGGAACGCGCGAGTCACAACCTGCGCCGTAGCCGAGGCCGTGCACGAGACTGTTGGCGACGTGAACCACGGCGACTTCATCGACTGCGGCCGATGCCTTCTCCGGGGTGTGGTGGAACATGATCGGCTCGGCCAGGCAGGGCGGGAAGTGCCACTTCTCCGCCAGGCAGCCGAGCTCGCCGTGCTCGAGCCCGAGCACTTCTAGTTCTACTTCGCCAACTGGGCGGTTCTCGGTGCGCGCACGCTCGATGATGTGGTCCAGCGCGTCGGGGAGTTCGCTGCACAAGATGACAACGCCCAGATCGTGCATCAATCCGGCCGCGGTTACTTCTTCGGGCACGCCGCGGCCAGTCACTTTGGAGATCGCGCCTGCGGCCACCGCGCAGCCAAGCGAGTGTTCCCAAAAGCCGCGCAACGGTGTGCGCTTGAGATCAAACACGGTGCTCGACAGGACCAGGCTTCTCGCTACGGCTCCACCCAGCATCACCAGTGCTTGCGTCACGTTGGAGATCGATCCTTGCACGCCATAGAACGCGGAGTTCGCCATGCGCAGGATTTGCGAAGTCAGTGACTGGTCGATCTCGATCAGTTGTGCGACGTTCTCAAAATCGATCTCGGGGTCTTCGAGAGCCGAGACGATGCGCTGCTTCAGCAGCGGCAGAGTCGGCAGCTTCTTGAGGCGGCTCACCCGTTGGCGTAGTTCGGCGGGGCTCAGTGATGTGAACGGCTTGCGTTCGCTGACTACAGGGACCGTCATTCGTCGCCGCCTACACCTTCGGGGTCTCGCATCGCAGCAATGGCCGGATCGTCTTCGAGCTGCTTTGCTTGCGCAGTGAAATGGCGAGCGATTGCCAAGCGCATCTCGACCATCGGATCGCTGGTTGCGTCAGCATCGGTTGATCGGTTTGGCTCACGGGCTTGGTGTCCGCCGAACCGTTCGTCCAATTCCAGAAGCTGCTGGTCCAAGCTTTGAATCGTCTCCCAGGGCGGCAACTCGTCCGTGTCCTCGACAACGACGCTGAGCAGATCCATGTCGCGCAGCAGGCGCACCATGCCATCGCGGAGGTAGCTGCGTCGGCCCGCCGCAGGCTTGCCGTCGCGATCCCAGATTGGATTCGCAAGCCGCATCGTTGGCTTCGCGAATTGAAGTAGCACCCGGACAGCCATGAACCTTTCCCTTTCCTCTCTGGTCGCTCGAGCTGCCCCACTGCACCGAACGTCCGGTACCGCCGCAGGCATCTGTCCGCTATATCGACAACCCGTTCGGCAGCGCTTGAGTTGTATGCGGGAAGTAGGGGATCGCCCGCAAGTGACCGGTGGTGCCGGCGGTTGCGGAATCGGTTGTTAGTACTGTGCCTGGCACAGTACTAACAACAGTTGGTCGCGGTGTCTTGCGAGTCACTGTCGGCGGCGAGACAGGCGACTTCGTTTGGGGGGGAGCACGATGGAAAGATCGTCGGTATGCGCGGCGAAGGGTGTCAGTAGGTCTGGGCGACCGCGGACACGTAGCCGCAACGGCTGTCCCTGCGGCGGTGGGCCGTAGATCGAAAAGGTGCCATCGGCGCCCGTAGTGGTTGGCCTCTGACCAAGGTCGCGCCAGCCGTCGCCGCCCAAGAAGCCGCCGCGCTGTGGCTGTTGCGCGCATTCGAGCTGCACATACAAGGTGATGTTTGCCAGCGGCTGGCCGTCCTCGTCTACGCAGGTTCCAGCCACGAGACGTTCTGTATGTTGCAGCCAAACGTCGCCAAGCCGCTTGGGGGCACCCGGCGTCAGGTCGGCCAGCAGCTGGCCTTGCAGCAAGCCGCCGTCGCGCGATCTGGCTTGAATGGTCAGCGGCCAAGCCTGCGTCGTGCTGCGCTGAGGTGCGGGAAACTCGACGACGCCGAACTCGTCGGTTCGCTTGCCTTCGTCGAGGCGGATGGTCGTGCGAGCTAGCGAGACTCCGACCGTCGCGTGCGCCATCGGGTTTCCAAACGGATCGTAGATCCGCGCGGTGAACATCTTTCGCGGCGCCATGGTAACGACGCAGTCGGTCTCTGCTGCGGCCAGCACCGGCCCCGTGGTAGTGACCGGCTCGGCGCGGCGGCCGTCGTTCGTGACGATCTGCACCTGTAGCAATAGGCCTGCGGCCTCGACGGGGATATCGACGTGGCCGCCGATGATTTCGTAGACGTGCAATCGGTCGGCCGGCGGGGTCGCCGTCAATACGCGCAGTTCGGCTCGCGCTGAGCCGTGCAGGGAGGCGCCGTCCGCTTCCTGGACCGCAACGCGCACTCGCCCCTGCTCGGGCAAGAAGACGACGGCGCGTTCGCTGCGGTCATTGAGTTGCATCGCGTAGGCCCCGACGGTCGGGAAGCATGCGTCTACGCAGACCACGCCTGCGGGTTCGGTCGGTGAACACGTTGCGCGCGCAAAGCGCACGCGTCCCGCGACGTTGGCTGGTCGTTGCAGGATCACGTTGGTTCCAAGGTCGGCAGACGTGTGCGTCAGGGCGACCTCTTGGCGCGCTGGCGTGGCGCCCATCGCTTCGACCTGTACTTCGAGGTCCGGTAGCAACGGCTTCGCCGAGGCTTGGTCACCGGAGTTCGTTTCACGTAGCCACGCCGTTGGCGTTGCGGTCACCTCGCCGACGGCGACCACCGGATGGATCGGTGGTGCGATTACTCCAAGCGTGGCCGTCGCCGCGGGCGCCTCGTTGGCCGGTCGCGCCAATAGAATGACCGCAAACGTCGCCGCATTGAGCAGCCCCAGGCCGACGACTACCGACCGGGACAAGCGATGTGGTGGGGGCGATTGCATGGCTTTCGAGCGCGTGGGGAGTGAGCAGGCGACGTGCGTGTGGCTCTAGACGCGAGTTGCTTGAATGTCCTGCACATAGGTGCACGACTGGCCGCTGACCGTGAAGCTCGCCGAGGTCGTGCCGCTGATCGTGTTGGTGCCGGTCAGGCCCCAGTCGTAGGTGCCGCCGTTGGCCTCGCCGACGAGGCGATTGTTGACCACTTGCAGGGTGATCGTGATGGCCTGGGACGTGTTCGGCACCGGCTGGACCAGTGTCGCGGTCGAGCCCGAGATGCTGATCGTGAACTCGGTACTCTCTGAGATGGTTGGGATTCCGCACGAGTTCGGCAGGATGGTGGCGGTCGCATTCCACGTGCCGTTCCAGTTCGAAGCCTGGGTGTTGATGACGACGCGTGTTCCGCTGATGTCGTCGACGTCCGTGCAGGTGGACGTGCCTCCGGGACCCGCGTATCGGGTGGTGACCGAGCCGCCGAACGTGTCGGCGCCGGTCGGCCCGAAGTCGAAGTCTTGCACTTCGCTGACGTTGCCGGTGCGCGTGCCCACGACCCTGCCGTTGACGACTGGCAACGTGAAGTCGGGGTCGCCAGTTACCGAGATCGTCGCAGTAGAACCCGAGATTGCGATGGTGGCTGCAACGGTCTCCGCGGCTTCGAGTGGCGGGCACGTCGTGGTACGTGGCGTGATGGTGACGTTCCAATTGCCGCCCAACTGGCTGATGGAGAGTTGGGCAGTGCCGCTGCTGCCGCTGCTGCAGGCGATTGGTAGAAGCACGAGGGCGGTGAGGGTCAATAGTCGGCGAGGGAGCATGGGAGGTCTCTTGGTGCGAGGGAGTGGTCAGGTGTCGCGTGACCCGGCGATTGCAGGGGCTACGGCGAGCGCGATACCAGCCCAGGCAGCAAGTGCTTCGCCGCAGGCTGGCAACCCCACATCCGTGCAATGGAGCGACCTAGGACACCAATTCTCGGAAATCGCTCGATTCGCGGCTAACCATCCCCTTCCGTCCGGGAACTGCCTGCAGCACGTCCTGGCCGCGGCGCGGTCGTTTTGCGCAGAGGTCCACGATCCTCAGTAGTATCGAGAGGCAGTTGGCAGCCAACCGGTTTGCCGTTGCGATGTAGCGAGTATTCGGTGGCAGTGCGCCATTGGCGCGTTGGCGCTACTCGCGGGTTGGTGCAATTGGCGCGTTGGCGTGCCGCACGGTGTTTTGCGCAGGCGCTCGCGATCACCATTCAGTAGAGCGGGGCTCAGCAAAGTGGATCTCTCCTACTCCCTGGCGGACGGCTCAATACTGCCTTCTGGCAGTGCCCCGTAAGGCACCGCCAGGAGCATTCAGACTGCTACTACTTCGTGCCGCCGATCGTCGTGCCGTTGAAGGCAAACAGGTTGCCGAAGAAGCCCGTGAAGGACGTCCAGTCGGCGGGCGACGCGGAGACGTTCGTGATCGTGGCGCCGGCCGGGACCTTGTCAAAGGCCGCTTGCTGGTCGTCGCTGGGGATCGCGTAGCCGAAGATGCGAAGTGATTCGCCGTGCGCAGCAAACGTCTTGGACGAATGGCGAACACCAGAGCAGCTGGTGGTCATGAGCAGGGCGGCAATGCCGACGAATGTGATGGCTTTCTTCATGAGTTCTCCTCCCGGAAACGGGATATGGATCAAGTTGAGGTTTCCCGACCGGGGCCAAGCAAACGCAATCATCCTGATGGCGCGGCCCCGGGGTGCGGCGAGCATAGAGTGCTATCGGCGGCGGTTCAACGCACGTCCTTGCGGTTAATTGGGCCGGCAGAAGGCTATTGCATCATGTAGATGCCGCGAAGCCTGCCACTTGCTGGCAGCCTGATCGACGTCGCCTGGCCTTGCGGTGCGAACTCGAGTCCGACGGTACCGTCTCCCTTGGCCAGCGTGGTTCTCGGCACTTCACATCGAACAGTCGTGGTTTGTTCGTCGCTGGTCAGGTGTCCAACGAGTTGGCCGCCAGTCCCCAAGCTGCCCGTGCCCAAGCTACCCATACCCAAGTCGCCCGTGACGGCAATCGGGATCTCACTCCCGCGCGGCCCGGAACCGAGTGAGAACTCGAGTTGGCACTCGCCGACGCGCCATTTCACTTCGCCGACAAAGCCGTCTCTGACTTGCGCGCCGAGATGGAGCGTGTCGCTGACAGCAGCCGCCAACAGCGAATAGCGGTGCTCGTCGACTTCGCGGTCGAGTCGGTAGGTTTCGCCGCCGAACGGGTCTGTGGCGCGGATGCTGTCTGCGCCGAATCGTGGGATCACGATGGTCTGCCAACTCCTGCAACTCGAGGTCAAGCCAAGGACAAGTAGGGCTGCGATGGAGGGCGGGATGCTGCGGTGGGTGGGGGGCTTGGCCATAGGAAGAGGTGTCGTGGGTGCCGCTTGACGAGTCGCGTGACTGGTTCGGTATTGAGCGGCGAGCCGTATTCAGACTCAACATAGAAATACCGGGGAGTTCGGATCAATGCCGCAACGGATCTCTGGCGTCTGGGGTCTGGCTTCTGGGGACGCACGTTGGCCCGCCGTGCAGTGGCCCTATTTTTTGCAATCTATTCTCGACTACCGTGTCGTGCGCGACACTGCGGCGACCGATGTCATAGTGAGCGATACAGCCGGGAGCCGCTGTCGTTTGATCGGCCAGTCCGGTTCCTCGCGACGTTGCCTCACGACAGCCACAGCCCAGATGTTCGACGAAGACCGGAAAGCAAAACTGAGGGAGCTGTTCGCGGCTGGCAGCGAGCTGGATGCCAGCGAGCGTCACGCCTTCGTGAAGGATGCGTGTCCAGGCGATCCCGAACTGCGGGATGAGCTCGCCGATTTGTTGCGAATCGAGACGGATCGACTCGGCGATTTTCTGGCCAAACCGGCGGTTGCGTTGCCGAGAATCGAACAGCCGAGCATTCCGTCGATCCCCGACTACAGCGACCTCACGTCGATCGGCGAGGGTGGTATGGGCATGGTGTACCGCGCACAGCAGTTGTCGCCGGTACGGCGCACGGTCGCGATCAAGGCGATCCGTCCGGGCATGGACTCGAGTGAGATACTGGCACGCTTCTCGGCAGAACGCGAGGCGCTGGCACGCATGGCACATCCGTACATCGCCACGGTGCATGGCGCAGGTAGCGATGACCTCGGCAGGCCCTACCTGGTCATGGAGTTCGTCGACGGCACTCCGATCACCGACTTCTGCGATGCCGAGGGACTCGACCTCGAAGCCCGCCTCGAACTGTTTGCCAAGGTCTGCGAGGCCGTCGACCACGCGCATCGCCGCGGGATTCTGCATCGCGATCTCAAACCGTCGAACGTGCTGGTTGTCCGCACCGATGAGCAGCCCATCCCGAAGGTGATCGACTTTGGTATTGCCAAGGCCCTCGAAGGCAGTCTCGGTGTTGATTCCGTGCACACGCTGCAGGGTGCGTTACTTGGCACACCCGACTACATGAGTCCCGAGCAGCTCGATGGTGACGGCCGCAGCATCGATACGCGCACCGATGTCTACGCGCTCGGAGCGATGCTCTACGAGTTGCTCGCTGGCGAGCGTCCATTTGGTTCGGAGCGTTTGCGAGCAGCAGGCCTGACCGGAATGGCGCGGATCGTGCGCGACGAAGTGCCTCCGAAGCCGAGTACGCGATTGCGCAGCCGCGCGGGTTCGGCGAGCAAGGACTACGCCAAACCGACCACCGCGCATTGGCGCCGCCGCCTGCACGGCGACATCGACTGAGTGGTCATGAAGGCCTTGGAGAAGGATCCAGAGCGGCGCTATCCGACTCCTCGCGCCATGGCCGAGGACTTGCGACGCCACTTACGCCACCTGCCAGTCGAAGCCGGTCCGCCGAGTGGGTTCTATCGGATCCAGAAGTTCACGCGCCGTCACCGCGGGCTTGTTATCGGGGTGTCAGTCGTGATGTTGCTGTTGATCACTGGGTTGATTGCCACGTCGATGCTCGCCGCGCGCAATGAATCGCTGGCGCAGAAGGAAATGACAGCGCGCGCCAAGGCCGATGCCGCGAACCAGACTCTGCGAGAACGTCTCTATCGTTCGCAGATGCGGCTCGGAGCCGAAGCCATGAACGCGTCAGGCGGCGTTGCGCGTGCTCGTGAGCTCGTCGCGGCTTGGCTGCCTGCGCCAGGCACCGCCCATCTCCCGGATCTTCGCGGCTTCGAGTGGCACCTCTTGGCTGCAAACTCGGACCGCGAAGCGCACGTGGCTCCCGCTGAGCCATATCCGATGACATTGTCATGGCTGACCGATGGTCGGCTGCTGTCAACTCATTGGCGCGCGGCCGTCGCATGGGACGGGGGCGGTGGTGCCATGCTGAGGCGTTGGGATGCCGGCGCATCACCCGTTGGCGCGATTGCAGCCAGCAGTGATGGTCGCTTGCTGGCGATCTCGAAGTCGCCCGAAGTCGTGGCGCTATTGAATACCGATACCGGTGACGAACTCGCGACGTTCGTCCATGACCAATACATCTACACCTGCAAGCTGTCGGCCAACGGCAGCCTGCTGGCTTGTTATGGCGAGAAGCCCTTCTTGGTCATCTGGGACACGCAGACGCGGCAACGCATTGCCGAGATCCGCGATCACGTCAACCAAGTGTTCTGCGTGTCGGATGACGGCACGTTGTTCGCCGTCGCCTCGCGAGCCAACCAAGCCGGCATTCAGGTTCGCGTCTATCGCCGTGACGATCCGCAAGTCGTCTTTCGTGAGCTGCGTGGCCCGAACGAAGGAAGCTGGAGGCTGTGCTTTGATGCGACATCGCAACGGATTGGCAGCGCCGGGGACGCGGGTTCACTCCGCGTGTGGTCGCTGGCAACCGGCAAGCTGGAACACAATATCCCACACGCCGATGTCCTGAGTTGCATCGCGTTCGATCCGAGCGGCACGCGCATCGCCGTCGGCAGCTACGACTACGTGGCCTACGTATACGACCTCAACAACACGAGCCACGTGCGGCGCCTGTCCGGTCATACGGGCGTCGTCAACGCGCTTGCCTGGAGTCCGGATGGCAAGCGACTCGCAACCATCAGTGACGATACGACGATGCGCTGGTGGGACCCAAATAGTCACGAGGCTCGCCGCGAGCGACAACTACCAAGCTTCGGTGAAGTCCAACATGCGCAGCTCAGCTTCGACGCGACTGGCAACGAACTGGCTATTCACGTGAATGGCTCAGAAGATGTTACGTGGAACCTCGTCGACGATGCGATCCGAGCGGAGTATCGCTTGGCCCCCGCCGACGAACGAGTGCACGTCTCGACGCAAGCACGGCCGAACGCAGCTGATCTGCCCAGGTTCCGTTTTGCGTCGATGCGCCGCGATGATGGCATGATCGCGTTGGTCGGCGGGCGCGATGGCGTGTTGTGGCTCTGGCCGCGCGGCGAATCGAAGCCGGTTGCCCACAAGGCCCCCGCGGATGTGCGAGCGATTGCCTGGTCGGTTGATGGTCAGCTGGCGATGATCGACGCGACCGACCATGTACGGCTGTTCGGTGCCGCCTCTGGCGTGCAGACTCACGAACACCGCGTGCCACAGTGCACGCTCGCCTTGGCAGCCAGTCCCCTGGACGAAACGTTGGCAATCGGCTGCGTCGATCAGAGCGTACGGCTTTGGTCCAAGACGCGCGGCGAACTGGCGGTCTTGCGCGGGCACACTTCCCACGTGCAGGCAGTGGCGTTTTCGCCGGATGGCGCCCGTCTCGCCAGCGGCAGTCGCGATGGCACCGTGCGGATCTGGGATGTCGCCGGAAGGGCAGAAGTGGCAAGCCTGCGGGCCTCTGGCCGCGTGGTCGCCGTCGCGTTCAGTTCGGATGGCAAACAACTCGCTGCGATCGGCAACTCGGGTGGCGTAGTTGTTTGGGACGCTCGCCCCTCAAAGGCGCGCTGACCGACGTCTCGGCAGCTTGAGCCTGCACGCGATGGCGTGGTCGCGACCATGTGACGCGCGTCAGAGCAACGAATACAGGCCTCCGGCTACAACCACCCCGACCATTACCACCATCCAGATCAACCACTGGACCCGAGCGAACGTTTCGCCGCACGTTGCGCAGCTTTCTGATTCACCCAGTGCGTTCCAGCACTTCCGGCAAGTGCCACTGGCACGCTTCTTTGCGGTCGCCAACATGTCTGTGGGCTGCGTCTGCATGTCAAACTCTTTGGCTGCGTTGGCCCCACGTCAGAGTGGGGGCGATGGGAGCAAATCGATGGACCCTATGTATCGCGAATTTTGTCCGTTCGACCAGACGCTTAATGATGACGACTACCGTCAGAATTGTTGACGGTGAGCAGGCGCACCCTTTCGATCGTCAATTCGGATTGTGTAGTCGATCCGCGTGCCAGTTCGCAACGCGGGTTGCCTTGCTGCCAGCGGCACCAACACTCAACCGATCAGTTCTGCCGAGATACCATCGAGTAGGTGGCAGAACGCGGTCGCGATGGAGCTGTGGTCGCAAAGCTTGCGAACATGTGCCTGGGCGCGAAGGCCACGATTGCGCGCCTCGACCGGATTGCGAACCGCACACTGCAATTGGTGGACAAGGTCGTCTGGATCGGGTTCCCACCAGCATTGGCCGGTGAATGCAGGCGTCTCGGCTGCCGCGGCTTCGCCAACTGTTGCCGTCGAAGTCGCCACGGGGTAGCCAGTGTGCGTGTCG
>CAXBFC010000106.1:0-19350 GCA_963974725.1 uncultured bacterium
CACGCACAGCGATTCCATCCGCACGCGATGCACGCTGCTGTCCGGCCACGCCTCTAGTCGAGTCGGCGCACCAGGTCTTCCGCGTCCGACCACAGTTGGCGCCAAGAGGACGCCTCGTCGGGTGGCATGCGTGAGAACTCGCGGAAGGGCTCGAGATCGTCGATGCGAATAAGGGTTCGCAGGAACTCGATTGCCTGCGGACCGTGATGGTCGGCAGCAATACGAACGGCGCGCAGTTCTTCCTCGAGCCAGTGATATGCATTGGCGCGTAGCTCGGAGGCGTTCGACACTGCTCCTTCGCGCAGCAGCCGTCCTGTTGCGCAGGCGGCCCAGAATCGGTGGCCGAAGAACCCTAGCACGTTCCAGCCGTGGTCATCAGGCGCGACGCGGCCATAGACGTCCACTGAGATTGCATACTCACCCTTTGCATAGGCAACGAATGCCATGTCGCACGAGGAATCGATTGCGCCTGCGTCGTTTTCACCTTGAAGGTGTCGATCAAAGTCCGGTTCGACCGCCAGGCACCTCCGTGCATGCGCTTGCAGAATCGTGATGGTGGCGGCATGACCGGCCAGTCTTTCTGTTCTGGACGGGTCGCGCAGTGCCTTCGCGTGCCTCAGGTGGGACAGCGCATCCTCGAACCGTCCGCGACGCAATTGAATCGCGGCGTGGGTGACTACGGCCAGCGCTCCTCCGGGTGCATCGACGGACACACGCGCGAGGTGCGTATCTGCCGCGTCGAGCCAACCTCGCTACACAGCGACTCTCGCCATGTAGCGATTCGCGATGGAATCGTGCGGAGTCTGTTCGAGCACCTTTTGCAAGTGCGGGACGGCAGCCAGGTCGTCGCCCAGACCAATGAGCGCGACCGCCAGGTCCCTGCGACTCCAGACGTCATCTGGTGCCAAGGCAAGCGCCTCGCGAGCAGCGTCCTTGGCCATCTGCCATTGCCCTTGCCGATTGGCGAGCGAAGCAGCGTAGTGCCATCCGCGCCGGTAGCCCGGGTCGGTCTTGCGCAGTCGATCCAGTAGTTCGGCCGCCTTGGCATGTTCGCCAGCCTGCATCAGGGAATGAGCGAGATCCGCGAGCGCGTGGGAGCTCTGCGGGTGCAATGCGACGCCCATCGAGGCGAGCAAGACGGACTCAGGCGAAGGCACGCGTCGCTGGCGCAGTAGTGACCCCAGGTCGTGACTGATTTTGAAGTCATTGGGGTAAACGAATACCGACTGTCGCAACAGCTTGACTGCCGCGTCTCTTCGACCAGCATTCACCAAGGACGCTGCCAGCATGGCTACAGTGACTGCCGACGATCGACACGCATCACCTTCTGCAAGGCGTTGCAGTGCCTTGCCATCACGCGCCGACAGGGCGCGCCGGATCTCCTTGCGCTGCGCGTCTGGATCGGCCAAGTTCGCGATTCGGCAGAGCTTGTCGCACAGAGGCCCCGGCTCTGGCACCAGGCGGAGTTGCAGCCTGATCAGGGCATCGAGTCCGTGGGCTATGGGAGCGGCGATCGCGCTGGCACGTATCCGTGCCACCAACTCGCTCGCAGAAGCCCGACGCAGATCCAGTCCGTGCGCCACGTATGCATCCAGGATCGCGTCGCGGACTGCTCCCGCGTCAAGATCGTCCATTAGGTGAGGCATTACCTGCTCTAGCCAACGCAGCATCTCGCGATCCGGAGCAGCCGCAGAATCGGCAATGGTCAACTCGGCAACCAGTGCATCGATGCGTCCCCGTAGCGTGTCATCGACATCTGCAGCCGATGCCGTCGCGGATGCTTGCAGGTCGCGCGCTGCCGCTAGTGCCAAACTCCAGCGACTAGCGTCCTCCAATGGCTGGGAGCGCGCGCGTTCACGGAGAAGAACTGCGTGCTCCATTTCCCCAGCGATCTCCGCACGTCGCACGGCACGCGCGTCGGCGTTCGCGCTGACCCAGGTGATCAGTCCCACCGACGTGATGAGCAGGGTCGCGATCACGCACACTGCCAACGCCCTTTGCAGCCGCCGCGAGCGTCGTTCCTCCGATGCACGGACCTCCGCGGCCGCAGCCTGGGCATGAAGCTCGCGCGCGCGCCCCTCTACCGACTCGATGTAGTTTTCGATCTCGCTCGCAACCAATGACGCATCGCGAGGCCGATTCTCCGGGCTCGGTGCCAGGCACCAGTGCACGAGTTCCAGCAGCGCCGCGCTCGCCCCGCAAGCAGCCAGGCGAACATGGGTCTCGTCCAACTTGGCACCCGCGGCGCGGCACGATAGCTCGTGGCGCGACTTGCCGTTGTACGGCGGTTCTCCCGTCAAGATCTGGCACAGAATGCCACCCAGCGTGAAGACGCCGCTGCGCTCATCCACCCGCAACCCCCGAGCCTGCTCAGGAGGCATATACGCAGGCGTTCCCATGACCCGGCCGAGTTCGCGGTCCGCGTCAGCCAGGCCGTCAGCAATTCTGTGGGCACCATCCGTTCGTCGACACGCGAAGCCCCAGTCGACTACCTGAACTTCGCCAAACGCCCCGATCATGATGTTGCCGGGTTTCAGATCGCCGTGGTGAACGCCGCTGGTGTGCGCGTATGCGATGGCCTGGCAGACCTTCCGAAAGATCTCGATGAACCGCGCGCTGTCGTCTGCGGCAGACTTCCTTGCGGCCAACAAGTCCGCGAGCGTTTCCCCCTCGACGACCTTCATCGAGAAGTAACTGCGACCGTCGTCCAACCTTCCGATCTGGTGGATGGGGACGATGCCGGGGTGTTGCAGTTGACTGCAGATGCGTGCTTCCTCGACAAACCTCCCGACCATGGCGGCATCGCCGGCGAACCGCCGGGCGATCACTTTGATCGCGATCGGTCGGCCAAGATTTGGATCGATGGCTCGATACACGACTCCCATGCCGCCGCGACCGAGCAATGCCGTTACGCGGTAGCCACCAATTTCGTTGGGGATGACCTCATCGCGGATCGCATCAAGGTCATCGGGCTTCTGGTCTCGGAATACGGACCGCAGGGCCTTGTCAAGTGGATCCATCGGACTTCGATCGGCGTGGCGCATCAAGCACAGCGAGTGCTTCCGCTCTAGTGTGTCATTCGTACGCGCCGGTACTTTTCGGGCGGCGAACTTTGGAAATCATGACCTAGAGCTGTGGTTCAGACAGATGGGGGTTTTCCGCGAAGTATCGGCGTCGCCCACACGGCGGGTTGCCACATCGCACAACTAGAACAACGACAGCAACTGACGACACAAGTTCTCCACTTCGTTCTTTGAGCACGACGGGTTGTACTCTGCCATCACTGACAACAGGGCTCGCCGAAACTTCGCCTTGCCAGTGTCGAGCACCTGGTAGACGACGCGAACGTCAGCGATGACGAGCCTCTTGGCGATTTCGCGCGGAGGCAGGGCCTCGTCGTAGCGCAACTGCAGCACCTGGAGACTACGCAACGCAGTGGGGTCGCCCTCGAACTGAGCGACCATCGTTTCGTAGGCTTCCTGGAAGACCAATCTGGCCCAGGCCTGATCAAATGCTTGGGATTGGCTCGCCCACGAACTGCCGAGTTGATCCAACTCCATCCGGGGATCGCCTCGTTCGCGTTGTTGTCGGGCAGCGACGCGATCCCGCTCAGACGCAACCTTGGTGGTCACGCCATACAAGTAGGCGCGGAATCCCCCAGGCCGGCTGGGATCGACGCCCTTCAGCGCACCATTCGGCTTGAACAACTGAAGGAACACATCCTGTGTGCCATCAGCGACTCGTTCATGTCCTCGAGGAAGTCGCCATCTTGAGGCCAGGTAGGTTTCGATGAGTGGGCTGTAGCGGCGGCAGAAGCGGTCGCGCTGCGTCACGCTGCTGGTTGCTGCGCCCAAGACAACGCTCCAGTGGGTCGAGTCGAAATTTGCCAAGGTGGTATGGAAGTCCGTAGACAGTTTACCCGGTCTTGGGGGCGCCGAGTCCGGTCGAGCATACCCGATCTTGGCCGGCAGGGGGCCGTTCGCGGCGTTCCAGCAGGTGCCGATCCGTTGGGCTCGGTCTGAGGTAACGATGCCTAGGAGGCCTGGAGCAGGGGGGTTTCGAACTTATGAGATTTGCGACCGAATTCGGCGAGTGCGTACGAAGACTGCTTTGCATGTCCCTGGCCGATTGTTCTTGGCTGCGGATGTGAGTGCATTGCTGTCGACGCCAGAACAGCTGCCAAGATCACGACCATGGTCGGGACTTGGAGATTGTCTCGGTTTTGCAAGGTGCGGTTGTCTGCTCATTCCGACCACGAAACACCCCCAAGATGTCCCGCGAAGAATCCTCACTATGAAGCACGTCACGGTATTCACTGATCCGAGATCAGCTTCTCTGGTCACGTTTGCTGGAATGGTCCTCTTCTCATGCTGCGCGATCTCGGCGCAAGAACGTGTTCTCGCGCTCTCGCAAGAGTTGGAGGCGCCAATTCCATTGCGAACGGCTGATGGCAAGATCATCGAGAGTCACGATTGGAGCGTGCCGACCGTCGCCGACATCGATGGCGATGGCAGGCAGGACCTCGTGGTCGGTCAGTTCATGAATCACAAGGTGCCTCTCGAAGGTACCGATCGCCTTGGCTCTGCTGGCACCGTGCGCTGGTATCGCAACGGCGCCAAACTCGGTGCTGCGCAGTATGCGCCGGGCGTCGATCTCAAGTGCGACGATGGCCTGCTCTATGCGGCCAATTGGTGATGCTCAGGTGTAAGTCCACAGTTTGTGGACTGGAACGGCGACGGTCATCTGGATGCGCTTCTGGGCGGCTACGCGGGCGATGTCATGCTCTTTCCCGGCAAGGCTGGCGGCGGCTTCCACGGTGGTTCGCTGTTGACCTTCGCCGATGGCAAGCGATTCATTCACACGGTGGGCAAGAACAAGGATGGCACGACCAAAGAGGATGCCGGTGCGATGATCTGGTGTGTCGATTGGGATCAGGACGGAGACTTGGACATCCTGTCTGGATGGTTCTACGGCGGGCTCTTTCTGAGCCGCAACGTCGGGTCGAGCACGAATCCAAAACTCTCGGCCACCTTCGAAGCGATCCAGTCCGACGGCAAGGACATCGAATGGGGCTACCAGTTGCAGCCCTGCATGGTGGATTGGGATGGGGATGGTCGCAAGGACGTGATCTACTCGTCGCAGGTGACCGCGAAGTCCGGTCGCGGTTCGGTCTCGTGGTGTCGCAACTTGTCGGATGATGGTGAGCCACGCCTCGGTCCATCCGAAGTGCTGGTTTGGAGCGGTCCACCGTCGCAGATCATCGCTCCAGAGCTTGGGCTCGAGCGTGAGTTTTCAGGTGCGCTTGCCGCCGTCGCGACGGACTGGGACGGCGACGGCAAAGTGGACCTGATCGTTTCCGACTTGGCATGGCTATCGCAACCTCTGCCGGGGTTGCAAGACGACGGTCGCAAACGTCTCCAGGAGGTCGCTGTGCTCATGAAGAAGCAAGCGAGGCCAGATGCCTTCGCGGGCATGACCGACGGAGAGTCGCGGGGCGTGCAGCGAGAGCTGTCCCGCGAGCGAAACAAGGTTGCGAAGTCTGTGAGGCGTGGCACAACGCGTGGCCGCTTGTGGCTCGTGCGACGGCGCGACCAAGTAGAGCAGAAGTGAGCCAGATGCCGGCGGGCGCGTGGTCTTCTGCCATGCGGCGACTGCGTTCTTGACGTCCCCGTTCGAACTCGCCGCGGTGATGGCGATCGAGGGCCGCTAGAACGCGTCAAACGTCAGCGCGACGTCAAGCGAAGCGCCCCACTAGCCCGGGTTACTCGCCGTTGAGCCACAAGTGGCAGAGCACGCTCAGGATGTAGCCGGCCATGATTGCCGGCGTCCACCTGAGGTGCGAGCCGAACGTGTAGACGCCACGTGCGGAGCCAAGTAGCGCAACGCCTGCGGCGGAGCCGATCGCCAACATGCTGCCGCCGGCACCGGCCGTCAGCGTGATCAACAACCACTGATTGAGCGACATCTCCGGATTCATCGTCAACACGGCGAACATCACGGGGATGTTGTCGATGATGGCCGACAGCCCGCCGACGATCGTGTTGGCGTAGGTCGGGCCGAGACCGTCGTACATCGCTTCCGAAACCACCGCGAGATAGCCGAACTGCGCTAGCCCGCCGACGCACAAGATCACGCCGTAGAAGAACAGCAGCGTGTCCCATTCGGCGCGCGACACGGTCTTCATGATGTCGAACTGTGCGGCGGAGCGTTGGTGCTCCTCGACCTCTTCTACGAGTTCGATGGCGCCCGTGACCCCGCCGTTCGGGTCGCGAATCGGGGCGGCCGTGAACGTGAGCCAACGGTTGTCGAGCTTCGGGAAGAAGTCGCACGCTTCGTAGCAGTCGTCCATTTCCGGGTGCGGTCGGATGCGACCCGGATACATCGTGTCGAAGCCAGCACGATCGACGCCTTCGAGGACCATGTCTGCGAGGATGTCGCGCTCTTCTTCGCGGAAGGCACGCCGGTGACCATCCGTGCCGACGATGTCCTTTTCCAGGACCCCGGTCAGCTTTTCTGCAGCTTTGTTCCAGTGCGTGACCTTGTGCTGCGAATCGATTGCGAATGCCGGCTTGACGTGCATGTCGACGAGCTGATTGATGACGGCATCGTCAGAGCTGACGCGGCGTAGCCGCGACAAGCTCGTCGGGTTCATCGAGCCAAGCAAGCCTTCGTGGCTGAGGTTGCGGCCCTCGTGAAGTTTGACGTGATGCGAATACAGGCCGAGCAGTCCGAGTCCGAACATCATCCCGGCAGCTGGCGGCAGGTGCAGGAAGTTGTGGAAGCACACTGCGATCGCAATCGTGACCAGGAACAGCACCGTCATGACAATGGCGCCATACTTGAGCGTGACCTTCTCGTCCCTCTGGTGTGGCTGACCATTGCCTACGGCAAGGCTCATGAAGATCGCCGGCACCAACCAGTTGATGAGCGAAGGTAGAAAGATCGCACCAAATTGCGTGAAGGTGACCTTCTTGGCCTGCCAGACCATCAACGTTGTGATGTCGCCGAACGGCGAGAACGCGCCACCAGCATTGGCGGCGACGACAACGTTGATGCAAGCGACGGAAACAAACTTCTTGTTCTTGCCGCCGACTGCCATCACGACGGCGCCCATCAGCAGTGCAGTCGTCAGGTTGTCAGCGATCGGCGAGATCACGAACGCGAGCACGCCAGTGACCCAGAACACCTTGCGCAACGAGTAACCACGATTGACCAGCGACGCGCGCAGCGCTTCGAAGACGTTGCGTTCTTGCAGCGAGTTGATGAACGTCATCGCCACCAGCAAGAACAAGAACAGCTCGCCGTATTCGAGCAGGCTGTGCTGGATCGCTTCGTGGATCAGTTCTTGGTCCCCGCGGTCTCCGTGGGCGATCGCAGCCAGGATCCAGATGATCCCGGCGGCAACCAACACCGGCTTGCTCTTGAGCAAGTGGATCGTCGCTTCGAGAGGAACGAGCGCGTAGGCGAGGCAGAAGACGATGACGGCAGTGATGCCGAGCGCACTGCCCGTCATGTCGACGCCAGAACCTTCGAAGAGTGGAGCTGCTGCCAGTAGTGCGCTGATCATGTGTTTCCCAGAGGAGGCTTATCCCAGAGGAGGATTGACCGAACGACCATAGATGCACGGCGTAGCTGATCAAGCGTTGCCATTGGCCATTGCGCCACGGATTGACTAGGAGGGACTTCCCGGACGTAGGCAATTCCAAGTACGGTTCGGATCCCTCAAACCCCATCCACCGACGATTCCAGCCCAACAACACCCCGTCACCCCAACTCCGGCGCTTGCCACGGCAGCCCCATTGCCAGCTGTGCGACCGACGGTTCGGAGGCTGCGCCGGAGTTTCGGCGTTGACCGGCCGGTCATTGAGTCCGCGCAAGCCGGTCTTGCCGGGCAACTCCACGGGTTTTTGCGGGTCGAGCCCGATTGGCTGGACACCGTCGGGAAGACGGTCGGAGAAGACGAACGGGCCACCGAGCGCAGCAGCCTGTTCCCGCACTCCCTGAGCCCAGTAGGAACTTGCGTCTCGAGGCCGCATCGAATCGTTCCGTCATGCGGAACGAATGTCGCGAGCGCTTCTGCTTGGTTCACGCGCAACCGCTTGATCAGGCTACATTCTGCTCCATGCACCGCGCCCTCAGAATCCTACGCTGCTCCACACCGCTTGCGGTTGCCCTCACCGTGTTGCTCGCGGTGGCGTCCTCTGCACCAGCCCAAGATTGGCATCAGGGCTACCAAGTTGAGAAGCCACCAGCCGTATTGTCGCTACGGAAACAAAAGTCGGCCATCAACCGCTTGCTGCAAGAGCGGCTCGATACGCTGCTGCCTCGGCTGATGCGGGAGACGGGGCTCGACATGTGGATCGTGATCAACCGCGAGTACAACGAGGACCCGGTCTACAAGACGTTGGTGCCAGCGCCAGTATTCGCGGCGCGGCGCACCACGATCTTGGTGTTCTTCGATCGCGGCGAACAACAGGGAATCGAACGACTGACCGTCAGTCGCTACGGCCTCGGCGGAGTCTACGAAAGCGCCTGGGAGGGCGGCACCGCGGATGATCAATGGGATCGGCTCGCGACGATTGTCAAAGAGCGTGACCCCAAGCGCATCGGCATCAACACGAGCGAGCATTGGGCGTTCGGCGATGGGCTGAGCAGCGGCCTGCGGGCGCGCTTGGACCAAGCATTGCACGAGCAACGCGAACGACTTACTTCGGCGGAGCAACTCTGCATTCGCTGGCTCGAGACACGGAGCCCCGGCGAACTTGAGGTCTACCCGCAGATCGTGCAGTTGGCTCGTGGTGTGATTGCGGAGGCATTCTCCAACGACGTCATCACGCCCGGCGTTACCACCTGCGAAGATGTGCGTTGGTGGCTGCGCGAACGCTTTGAGTCGTTAGGTCTGCCAGTCTGGTTCCATCCGATTTGCGACGTGCAGCGGCACGATCCGAACGCCGACTCGCAGAAACCGTTCCTCGGTGATAGCAACGCGGTGATCCGGAGGGGCGACGTGCTGCACTGCGACGTCGGCATCCGCTACCTGCGATTGCATACCGACACGCAAGAGATGGGCTACGTGCTGCGACCGACCGAGCGCGCCGTGCCCGAGGGACTGGTGCGCGCGATGGCGATCGGCAATCGTTGGCAAGATCTGCTGACGTCGTCGTTCGTAGGCGGCCGCACCGGCAATCAGATCTTGGCGGAGACGCTCAAGAAGAGCGCTGCCGAGGGCATTCGCTGCAGCATCTACTCGCACCCGCTCGGGTTCTTCGGCCACGCTGCTGGCCCGACGATCGGCATGTGGGACAACCAGGGCCCGACGCCAGTGCGCGGCGACTGGCCGTTGCACGACAACACCTGCTACGCAATCGAAGGCAACGTTCGGGTAGAGCTACCGGAGTGGGGCGGGCAGTCGGTGCAAATCGGCCTGGAACAGGACGCCTGTTTCGATGGCAAGCAGGTCATCTACACGGGCGGTCGCCAAACCCGTTGGCACGTGGTGCGCTAGCCGGTGTAAGCGGCGCCGTCTGCCGCAATCTCGGGTTGCTTCGTTTCCGGTAGGAGCCGCGCGGATTGCGCCATTCAAGGTTGGCAACCAGCCTGTTGCGAGGAGCCAGCTCATCATGCCGAGCAGTGATCGCGGCGTCGCAGTTCCCCGACTCGCTCAGTCACGACACCGTTGCTCCGTCGGCCGGCCCGGAGCAAGCCTTGCTTGCGCCACGCAGGTCGATGCAAACTGGGGACGGCGGTTGCTGGTCACGATCCTCTAGCAACGCCCACACTTCGCGTAGCCTGCTGGGATCCTGACTGATTCACTCCAGCTCCAGCCCAGAGGTTCCATGCGATTGCTCGTGTCCTTGTTGCTCATCTCCTCCAGCCTGCTCGCGCAAGACAATCGCGATGATCTGACGCCACTACAGATTGGCTACGAAGTCACGATTCGTGACGATAAGACCACGGTGCAAGTCGACCTCGACGTGCACAACCTGGCGCGCGCGAACACCCGTGTGGCGATGCCGACGTGGACGCCGGGTGCGTATGGCGTTGGTTCGTATGGAGACCGCGTCGACGGTTTGACCGTGACCGGTGATGGACGCGACTTGCAGGCGCTGCGGATCGATCCACTGACGTGGTCGATCGAAACGTCCGGGGTTCGAACGATGCGCGTATCGTACACGATCAAGCAGAGGCCTGGCCGGTTCGGTTCGCGCGCCAGTGGCGATGCAAAAACCGGCATGCAGGTGTCGGGACCAAGCACGTTCCTGTACGTCGTCGGAGCCAAGGACCGGCCCGTGACGGTTCGCTACGCGATGCCCGCGGGCTGGAAGTTCGCGAACGGTTTGTTGGTTACGGACGACCCGATGGTGCGTCGTGCCCGGGACTACGACACGTTCATCGATGCGCCGACGATCTTTGGCATCTTCAAGCAGCACGACTTCGAAGTGAATGGCACGCCGTTCCAGTGCGTGTTCTTTGAAAACGCGCAACGCTACGACTTCGATATCCCGGCGTTCGTCGATCTGTGCAAGCGCATCGTGACCTACCAGGGAGAGATGTTCGGCAGCTTCCCGTTTCCGAACTACGTGTTCTTGTTCACGCTGCCCGGTGGTGGGGGCCTCGAACACCTCAACTCAACGAGCATCGGGCTCAACTCACAGGCACAGAAGCGGGACCCACGCGCCGGAGCCTTTGTCACCGCGCACGAGTTCTTCCACTTGTGGAACGTCAAGCGCATCCGTCCAAAGAGCCTCGGTCCGTTTGACTACGAGCATGAGAACTACACCGGCAACCTCTGGGTCTCCGAAGGGTGGACGTCCTACTACGGCGACTTGACCTTGGTTCGCACGGGCATCACCTCGCCCGAGGACTTGCTGGCTTCGTACACGCGCTACATCGCGACCGAACTCAACAAGGAAGGGCGACACGAGCATTCGGTCTACTGGGCGAGCCGCAACGTCTGGCATCGCGATCGCAGCGGTCCGGCGCGCGTCGACTACTACGCCAAGGGTGAGATTCTCGGCACCATGATCGACCTGAAGATTCGGCACGAGACCAACAACCGCAAATCGCTCGACGACGTCGTGGTGTTCTTGAACCGATGGTTCGCCGAGCGCGGCACTGGCTTCGAAGAGGGCGACATCGAGCGCGCCTGCACGGCGATCAGTAACTACGACTTCAGCGAGTTCTTCGCGCGGCATGTTCGCGGCGTGCTGGATCCGCCGCTGGCGGAGTACTTCGCATATGCCGGCATCGACTACGCGGAAGAGCACCACACCATGGCGTCGCTGCCGTTCGATGCGCGACGCGGTCGCAACGGCTTTGCCATCAGCAACGCCAAGGAATCCAAAGTCGTCGAGGCTGGCGACGTGATCCTGTCGTTCGATGGCCAGGCGAATGTTCGCGCAGCAACGTTCTTGCGTGATCACAAGCCGGGCGACAGGGTCAAGCTTGAGGTGCGGCGCGCTGGTCAGACTTCTGCCGTCGAGGTCGCCTTGGTCGGGCAGAAGCGCATGATCCCCAGCTTGCGGTTCGCTGAGAAGCCAACGGAGCAGCAACTTCGCATTCGAGAGTCCTGGCTTACTGGCAAGTAACGATGAGCCTCCAATGGCAGCCCGACGTTAGCGCGTCTCGATCCCTGGTACCTGCTCGTCGCCACCGGTCATCTGCCAGTGGATCAGCGACACCGGGATCACCCCGCATGCGTTGAGTTTGCCGAAGAAGTCTCGTAGCACGAACGGTTGGCTGCGCTGCTCGCAGCTTTGCGCGTACGCAGTGGTGAGCTGTTCGATCAAGTACTTGCCGGTGACGTAGCTGGTGCCGTAGCCCGGCTGGCGTAGATACAGGTGCTGTTCGAAGCGCAGCAGATCGGGCTCGCGCTTCATCCAGCCGCGCGGCGTGCCGTCGACGTGGATGGTGCCGGCTTCGGCCATCGTCAATTCGTTGGCGTGTGCCAGCAGCGAACCGATGCCGCGCGCTGCGCGTTGCGCGAGCATGATCCAGACGATCTCGCGCGAACGCGGCTGGTCGTCGTAGAGGCCCGCGTGCATGAACATCTCCTCGACGCCGGTCGCTAGGCCCTCGGCACGACTGTCGAAGATGTTGTAGAGCAGCGGGCCGGCGCGCACCGGGCTCGGGTGCGGCGTGTCGCGCATGCGCGCCAGATCCCACCAGTGGTAGAAGTGCGTGTAGAGCGTGACCGGGTCGTAGTGCATGGCGATCTGGAAGAAGTTGCGTTGCCCCGCCGGCACGAACGAACCCAAGTGCTCACGCATCGCAGGCTCCATGTTGGCGGTGACCGGCACGGCCTGCTGTTCGTCGACGAACCGCATCAAGCGCTGCACGCCTTCGTTGGCGAGCGTCGCATACTCGGCAGGAGTCTGGGCGTCGCGCATCGGCGGCAGGGCGCGGTTGCGATGCTCTTCGAGTTTCAAGTTGGTCCAGGCGCGATCGAGTTCGCGTTGCAGCAGCCGCAGTTCGTCTTCCCAGGTCATTGGCACCAGGTGCACGTTCTGTAGATACCAGGTGTAGTTCTCCTTGCCGATGCCCGACGGCCCGGTCTTCGCCGCAGCTTGCTCGTTGAGCCAGACGACGAACGACTGTGTTGCTCGCTGCGCCTCGCGAAGTGCTGTGCGTACCTCGTCGACCCCGTCGGAGCCGATCTGTGCTCCGAGCGTGCGCAGCGCCGTGGCCTGCTGGCGCATCGTGCGCGTGCCGGCGACCCACAGGTCGCGCGCGTTGCCGGTAAGGTTGTCGCGCGCTTGCAGCAGCAACGGTGGAATGGTGGCGAGTTCCTTCGTCAGCCGTTGCGCTTCGCGGTCGGACAGTGGGAACTCGTAGGTCCAGATCTCGACCAACGCGTGATTGCTGGGGCCTTCGTGCGCCGGCGTGTCGCTCTGGTAGGTCCAGACCTGTTGGTAGAAGGCGGGGTCGCGCTGCCAGGGCCGCAGCACGCGGCAGTTGAAATCAAAACCATTGAGCTCGGCGCGCACCAGGTGCCAGTCGACCTGCTCGGGGATCGACCAGCTCTCGTGGTCGATCGCGTGCAGGCGGTCGTGGAACGTCTGCCAACGATGGTGGGCGCGGGCCATGCGGGCGTCGCTGTAGTCGGGCGCGCCGTGCCGTAGCGGTGGCTGCTCAAACGCGCGCCAGTCCTCGAACAACTGCAGCAGGTCGCCGTAGTCAGACGAGCTGGAAGACGGTGCGTAACGCGAAGGCGGCGCGGAACGAGTCGGCGGAACGCTTGCGCAGGCAGAGAACAGCACGGCCCAGGCCAGCAAGAGAACGAACAGGCGACTCGGAAGCATGCCGTGGTTCTAGCCGGATGCGCGCCACAGTCCGACGCCAAACCCGTAACCGACCTGCGATCATCGATCGCGGTCGCGCAGGTGCCGATCGAAGTGCGCCATCAGCTTGCCGAGCAGGTGGCGTGCGTAGTGCGGTGGGCTGGTCCAGCCGTGGGTCCCGGCGGGGGCGAACGCAAAATCGAAGTCCTTGCCCGCGCGCATCAACGCCTCGGCCAAATCGACCACGGTCTTGAAGGGCACGATCTGGTCCTGCATGCCGTGGATCAGCAGCAACGGATCTTCGAGATTCGCCGCGTATTGCGCGGCCCCGCGGGTGAAGGCGTCGGGACGGCTCTTCGGGTGGCGCACGATCGCGACGTCGTCGCCGCCGAAGAAGTATGGGTCGACCGCGGCCGCACACGCCACGCCGGCGTCGAACAGCCCAGGCTTCTTCAGCAGTGCATAGGCCGTCAGGGTGCCGCCGTAGCTACTTCCCCAGATGCCGATGGCGCCCGGGTCGACGTAGGACAGCGTCTCGAGATGGCGAACGGCACTCTCCAGATCGTCGAGGTCGCGCCCCGCGAAGTCGGCCAGGAACGCCTCGCGAAAGGCGCGGCCGTAGCCGGTGCTGCCGCGCACATCGACTTGCACGACGAGGTAGCCGCGGGCGACCAGCAGCTGCTGGAACATGCCGTAGAAACCGCCCCAGCGGTTGCGCACGGTGTTGGAGTAGACCGGGCCGAAGATGACGGGATGCCGCTGCGAGCGATCGAGCCCGGCAGGCTCAAGGATGCGCGCGTGCAGGATTGCGCCGTCGATGTGGCTCGGAAACGTCAGGTAGCGCGGCTTCACCCACGGGTGGGTTGCGCGCCCCGTCGGGGTCGAGTTCGTGACACGTCGCTGCGTTGCTGCACCGCGGCCGGCGCCGAGGAAGAGTTCTGGCGGGGTGGTGTCGTTGCTGTGCAGTAGCGCCAGTTGCGCGCCGTTCGGCGACGGGTAAGGGCGCGACTCACCCGGCTTGCTGGTGAGCTGGAGCGGTTTGTCGGTGAGCGTTGTTCGGCAGACGTGTCGCTCATAGGGACTGGGCTGAGCGCTCGCATAGAAGATGCCACCGTCGGCGGCGATCGTCGGGCCGCTGGATACATCGAACGCCGGGTCGGTCAGCAGCCGCGGTTGGGGGCGATCCAGGTGGAGTGCATAGAGGCCGTAGCGATCGGCTAGGTCACTGAGCACGACGACGTGCTCGCCGTCCGGGTGCCAAGCGGAGCCGCAAGAGGTGTAGACGCGCGTCTCGCGGCGGTCGTGCCACAGCAGTCGGGGCTTTGCTGCGCCCGGCTCGAGAACGTGCAGCCAGCGATCGACTGCGGTGTCGGACTCGCAGTCGATCAGCAGACGACCGTGCTTCGACCACGAGAAGTCGACGATGCGTGTCGACGACGCTTCGGGCAGCGCAAGCACCTTCAAGGCGCCGGTTGCGACGTCGAGCACGCCGACTTTCCGCGCCTCGTTGGCGTCGCCCGGATAGCTGCGACGCACCAGGTTCGGATCCGTTTCGTCGCCAAGGTAGTGAGGGAACGGCACCTTGCGCACTTCGCGTCGGTCGACGTAGTGCACGGCGATGCTGCGACCGTTCGGTGCCCAGGCGTAGGTTGGGCCGCCCCATACATAGGGGCCGATCTCGACGTCCGGACGGCGGTAGCGCCCGATTGGCACCTTCGAGATCGATGGCTGGCCGAAGTTCGTCAGTTGCCTGGTTGCGCCGCTTTGCAGGTCGACCAGCCAGAGGTCGCCGCTGCGCCGATACGAGGCGTGGCGGCTGTCGGGTGCAACGGCGAGGTCGGATGCGCCATCGCCGAGATCGGCGATACGGCTGGCTTGCCCAGTCAGGTCCGTGCGCCACAGCTCCGAAGACCGCGTGAACAGCAAGCTGTCGCCGCTCGGCAGCCACGCCATCGCGCGAACGCGGGAGTCGTTGGTCAACTGCCGAAGGCCGCTGCCGTTCGCCTCGACCAGCCAGATTTCGCGGCGGCCTCCGTTGGGACCGCTCCATCGAAACGCGAGCCGGCTGCTATCGGGAGACCAGCTCGGAGCCGACGGCGGGGAGCCGGTCAGTGAAGGCCCGGAGAGCAACCGGTCGAGGCTCAACGTCGAGCTGGTGGGGGTGCTACCGCGTGCGGTGTTGCTGGTAGCGTCCTTGTCGCCGGTTGACGTGCAGCTGTTCGCTAAGAGCAATGCCAGGCAGGTGGCGGCGGTTCGCATGCCCGGGTGCTATCCGAATGCGTGGGCACACGTCAAGTCGCGCACGCTGCGCGTCGTCGTTATCCTGCCCCGGCGTCGTCGCATTCCGTGTCGCCCGTGGTGGGCGCAACACTCACCAGTCGCGCAGTCGTGGCAATACCGATATCTCGGTGGTCGAGCCATGTGGGGCTAGCAACACTGCCAGTCGTTCGCTGGCGGACGGTGGCAGCGTGATGGTGAATCCAACCATGCGCGTGTCAGGATTCGGCACGTCGTGCGGCGCCTTGGCAGTCGCCGTCTCGAATACTTCGAACTTTGCGCCAGCGGGTGACAACAGCCGCATCGTCAACTCCTGACCACCGAGCGTCAGCAGCACGTCGCTAGCACGGATACTCTTCACCTTCGCGCGCGTCATCATGCCCCAGCGCACGCTGGTCTCACGGTCGAGCGCCTGGATCTCGTCCTGCACGTAGATGGCACCATAGGCGCGCAGCCCGATGCCTCGCATCGCGCGCGCAAGCTGTCCGGCATAGGCGGTGCGCATGTCGACGATCGTGTGCGGCATTTCACCGGTGGCGGTGTGCTTCACGATCGGTGCGGTGCCCTTCACCCGCTGGTGTTTGCCGTCGACGACGAGGGTGTTGTGCGAAAGGCTGTTGAGTCGGAACACCGTCCAGCGCTGACTATCCTGCTTGCGATCCCAGAGTCGGATGCCCTTCGACTCGAGGCTGTGGTAGCTCTGCGAGCCGAGGTCGGCAGCCCAACGCACGCCGTTGGCATCCATCACGAACGAGCCGATGTCCATGTGGGCGTGGCCGGCGCCGGGCGAGCCGCCCTTGATTCCGACGAACGTCGCGTCCTTGCTCCAGGCGCTGCGATGGGTCGCTACGGGCGTGGGGCCATGCGCCAAGAAGTGGCGCGCGGCGGGCACTTCGGCATCGCCCGTTGCCTTGTCCCCGATCGGTGCCTTGTCGCCGATCAGTGGCTTGTCGCCGATCGGTGCCCTGTCCCAGATCAGTGCAAAGGGCAGCAGGCGGTCGGACTGGCTGGCAGAAGGCGAGCGCTTGCGCAGGTTCGCGGTCAGCGCCTGACGTTCGTTCCAAAGTAGTGCCGGGTTGTCGCGGGCAGCAGCAAACCAGTACATCGCCGGCGCGATGCCACCGCCTTTGCCGCAGTCTGAGTAGTTGTAGAACAGGCCCGTCGGACCGGTTGTATGCAGGTAGTAGTCCGCCGACTCCAGGAAGCCCTTCGACTTCGACAGGTCGAAGTCGGTCCCGAACTCGGCGCGCAGCGCATCGACAAGCAGCACGTTGTAGGTAGTGCCGTAGGCCCAATACCCAGGTCCCTCGGGGTAGGCTCCGTCCGGCGCATACTCATGCAGCGCCTTTGGCAAGTTCTCGATCGCCCGGCGCAGGACCTTGGTCGCGAGTTGAGGCTCCGATTCGTAGACTGCCAGCGCGCCGAGACTTAGTCCGCCGTGACAGACCTGGTTCCAGTTGTTGGTCGTCGTGACCCACCAACCGCCCTGCAACGAAGTGCGTAGCCCCTTGGTCACGATCGCGTCACGGATTGCGCGGCGCGCGTCGACGTCGAGTGCGTCGAACAGCCAGTCGTAGCCGATTGCCAGCGCAGCAGTCATCTCCGCCACATCGAGGAAGTGACTTGGGTTCCAGTCCTGGAACGACGCGGCGGCGAGCATCTCGCGTTGCGCCCGCGCGGCGAACCGTTCCTCGCCGGTCATGCGGTGGGCGAACGCGAGATATACGACGCGCTTGAGGCACGTTCGCGAGACACCGAGCAGACGCCGGCCGATCATCTTGCGCTTGACGGGAGTCGCCGTGAGGATCTTCTCGGCGCTCTTGAGAACGAACGTCTGCAGTGGCGTCTGTGCCGCCACTAGCTGCTTGCGGGAGGCGAGGCCACGCTCGTCGAGGAATAGGCGAGGATGGGCACGCGGTTCCTTCTGCAAGCGCTGCTCCAGCTCCGTGGGCTGCTGGGGTAATGCGCGGAGACCCGGTGCGGCGAGCAGCGCAGCGGGGGCGAAGATCAGGAGTCTGGCGGCGTAGGTGCGCTTCATGGGATAAGCGCGGAGTCTAGCATGGGTGGCAGCGACGCGCAGTTCCGACGAAGAGGGCTGGCTGATCGAGGAAATCGCGAACGAGATTTGCCGCCATGCAGCGGTCTGGGGCGAGAAGACTTGGACTGGTGACCCAGTCGTGAGCTATTGCCTCGAACTCAAGAGCGCCGCGCGCCGGGCTGGTTGCAAGCTGACGATGACTTCGTCGGGCTTCCGGCGTGGTCGAGAGCTGAGTAAGTGTTCCGCTACGAACTGCGCCTTCGGCCCTACTGGCAAGCCGTGTTTGCTGTCGTAATCTAAAGCAATGAACTGGGTCTCTACGGTTGTCTTCGTGTGCTGCAGTTCGATGCTCTGCGCGCAGGTGCAGGTCACGGCAAGCGGTTCGTTGACCATCACCGCGAATCCAGAATTGCTGCCGCCATCTTCGGTGACTCACAGCGTGACGGGGCCGGTCAACTTTGTCAGTGCCGGTGTGGGCGCGGCCACGTTGACACTTGGTGCGGTTAGCGAATTGACCTTGTCGCCTGTTGCCCCGCCGTTTGGGTGCGGATTCTGCTTCAGTGTCGTGGCGGGCGATGTTGTCGTCAGCTACTCGTCACCCACGCCGCTTGCTGGTGTTTTGCGGCTGACGTCCTTGCCGGTGTGCTGGGTCAATCCATCGTCGGTCGATGTTGAGAACGACGGCGTACTGGAGATCTACGGCACGTCGGCGTGCACCGTCGATGTGCCAGTAGTGTTGTCGCCAGATGCGATCGATGTTCGGTTGCTCGGTCAGCCGGTCAACTTCAGCGGCGCCAGTGCGACGTGCAACCAGATCCAGCGAGTAGAGTTTTTGCCGCAGCCAACAGCGATGACGACGTTGCCGCCGGCGTGTGGGCCGATGCTCGGCGGCACGCTGACCGATACCGCAACCACTGGTCGCAACCTGCGCGTGCACATCGCCAACACCAATGGGCAGCTCGGCGTGTTGCAAGTTGGCACTGCTACGCCGCCGGTGCCCGGTGCGTGCGGCCCCGCAACGTTGCCCGACGCAGCCGTGATCCTGGTGCCCGGTCCAAACGGCATCGAGTTCGATGTGCCTGTCGCGGTGTCACTGACGGGCATGTTCACGCTGCAGTTCGTCGACGTCACGCTGTCGCCGTTCGTGATCGACTGGAGCAACGGCTTGGTGTTGTCGGTTTGATCGTCAAGAAGTCGTGAATCTCTTTCGGTCGGCTCTTTCGGTCGGTTTGCGTGCGACCTGCGCCATGGCATTGCCGGTCGGAGGCGGGGTGACCAGGTTGCCCAATGTCTACACGTCAACCGTGATGAGGTCGGCGTCGCACGACGTCAGCGAGCGACTGCACCAACGTTGCTCAGGTTCCGCACGCAGAGACCGTGTCGCAGCTTGAGGTGTCTATACTCACCGGGCACCCGACCCATTGATCGCGGCCTGGTGTCCCAAAAATACTTCCGCAGTCCTGACATCGATCGGGCCGCGGCGGCAAGGAGACGGGTAGAGCTATGAGCACTCGCACACCGAAACCTCTCGAAGTCGAATTTGCCGAACACGGTCCCTTCCTTCGCGCCCTGGCGCGTCGCCTCGCGACCGATTACGCCGCGGCCGAGGACCTGGTGCAGGAGACGTTCGTCGCGGCCCTTGGTAGCAATCCGACCAGCCAACCGAGCAGCGAACCCGGCAATCCGCGCCACAATACCAAGGGCCTGCTGCCGTGGTTCGCGCACCCGGCGCGCGCCAGCCGCGACACGCCCATC
>CAXBFC010000107.1:0-19273 GCA_963974725.1 uncultured bacterium
GGGTTGCTGTAGCTGTAGGTCGTGCCGGGTTCGACTTTCGGACCAACCTTGCCAAAGCGTGCGCATTCGAGCACCAGGTTGGGAGCGTCGGGATGGCGCTTCGACTTCTTCATCAATGGGTAGACGAACAGCGAGTCGATGCGCAGGCCGCTTGAGTGCGTCAGCAGTTGCTTGACCGTGACTTGCTTGGCTTCGCCGTTGCCCGATTCACCGTGATCCCATGTCGGAAACCATTTGTGGATTGGGTCGTCGAGGCTGACCTTGCCTTCGTCGACCAATGTCAGCACTGCCGCAGCGGTGATGGCTTTGGTGTTGGAGGCCATGCGAAACAGCGTGTCCTTCTGCATCGCTTGCTTGCCGTCGGCGTCGCGAAACCCGAGCGCTTCGTGCAGGATGATCGAACGGCCACGCGCGACGAACAACACCGCACCACAGACTTCGTGTTGCTCGATCAGTTCACGAATCGTGCCGACCGCGCGCGTCAGTTCCGCGGAATCACAACCGACAGCCGCGGGCGCCGCGGCTTGCCACGACACCTGACCTGAATCCTGCCCGGAGGCGGACACGGACAGGATCAGCAAGAACAGTGAGAACGCCAAGCATCGCCTCTGCATGCCAAAAGCGTAGACTGACGCGGTGCACACATTCGCGCCCCATCTCCTTCTCGTTGCAATCCTGGTGCTCAGCGCGTCCGCGCAAACCCAAGAGAAGGTCGCTTCGCTGACCATCCCTGCGTTCTGCGGCTACTCGTATCCAGACCCGAGCGCCGCCAAGCGCGACCGGAAGAGTGGCGTCGTCACGCAGTGCCAAGGCGAACTGCACTTCTACTTCGAATCGGCAACGCCGGGACAGGTGAAGGTCGAGATCGAACGCCCACCGAAGAGTGAGGCAGCAGATATCGAGATCAGCGTCACGCCACATCCAGGCAACGTCCCGGCACGTGCCAAAGGCAAACTCGCCGCCAACGATCAGAAGACTTGGATGGGCACGTTTGGGCTGCCCGCTCCCGGTAGGTATCGGCTGATCGTCAAATCCAACGATGACACGCCACTGAGCAACCTGAAGTCCATCGTGCTTAGCGGGTCGCCCGTTCGCGCTTGCACCGTCGAGCGCCGCAACGCGTCGTCCGTGCACCTGTGGTACGACGTGCCCAACGAACACGTCGACGACATCGAGTGGTTCTACTGCGAACTGACTCCGAAGACCGACCCGTTGTGGACCTACTACATGGCGACCGGCTGGCACCGCGGCTACTTCGGCATGCAAGTCAACTCGGAGACCGAACGCCGCATCATCTTCAGCGTCTGGGACTCCGGCAGCGAAGCTGTCGATCGCAACAAGGTGCAGGCCGAAGATCTCGTGCAACTGATCAAAAAGGGCGACGACGTGCACGCCGGCGGCTTTGGCAACGAAGGCACGGGTGGCCACAGTCACCTCGTGCACGACTGGAAACTCGGCGACACGATCCGCTTCTTGGTTCGCGCGCAACCTGATGGCTTGCACACGACCTACACCGGTTGGTTCTCGCACGTGCACGGTGACACCAAAGACCAACAGCCCGATGCGTGGCAACTCGTCGCCAGCTTCAAGGCGCCGCGCGACGGCAAGCATCTGCACGGGCTCTATTCATTCAGTGAGAACTTCAGCGGCCGCAATGGCGACCGCGACCGGCAGGCCGACTACGGCAACGTCTGGCTGCGAACCAAGGACGGCGAATGGCTCGCGGTGCGCGGCGCGAAGTTTACGCACGACGGCCACGGCAAGCTGCGGTCCGATCGGCGCGGCGGCGTGCGCGACGGCCGCTTCTTCTTGCAGCACGGTGACTTCGCGACCAAGAGCATGCGTCGCAACAGCAAACTGACGCTACCGGGCAAAGCGAGCAATCCTCCTGCAGACACGCCCAAATAGGGAATTCGAGGCCAACACAGGATCTGTGTCGATTCCACCGGGCGCGAACCGTGCCAGGTGCGTAGCGTTGTTCGCCCTCTTCTCCTCAACCCTTTCTGCAAGGACCGACCGATGACAGATGCTGCACAAGGACCGTGGACCGGCCGTTTCGTTTGGTACGACATGATGACCACGGACGCCGCCAAGTCGAAGGCGTTCTACACCGCGCTGTTCCACTGGGAGATCCAAGATGTTCCCATGGAAGGCTTCACCTACGGCATGTTGATGGCGGGCCCCGGCCCGATCGGCGGCCTGATCGAAGAGAAGGCCATTCCGATGTCGCACTGGATGCCCTACGTCGCTGTCGATGACGTCGACGCGTCGGCTAAGAAGTGCACCGAACTCGGTGGCTCCGTGTGCGTGCCACCGACCGACATCCCGAACACCGGTCGCTTTGCGGTCGTCGGCGATCCGCAGGGCGGTTTCTTCTCGATCTACAAGGGCAACGCAGAATCGCCCGGCGCCGACCCGGACGCACCAATCCCCGGTCGCGTCTGCTGGAACGAAATCCTGACGACCGACGACGTGAAGGCCCAAGAGTTCTACACCGGCATGTTCGGCTGGACCGCGGAATCCAAGGACATGGGGCCGATGGGCATGTATCACTGCCAGATGCAGGACGGCAAGCAAGTCGCCGGCATCATGAAGAACCCGATGAACGGAGCGCCAACCTGCTGGTTGTCGTACTTCCTCGTCGAAGACCTCGCCGCTGCGACGATCAAAGCGAAGGGCCTTGGCGCCAACGCGATGATGGAGAACACACTGATCCCCGGCATTGGTTCGTTCTCGATGCTGGCCGATCCGTGCGGTGCTGTGTTCGCCCTGTTCGAGGGTTCCGCCGACCCCAGCAACTGCAACTAGCGCCGCAGCAATTGCAATTAGCGAGAAGCCAGAGGCAGTAGCGGGAGCGCGACTCCCGGCTGCACCAACTGCCACCTCCCGGCTGCGCCAACGGGCAACTCCCGGCTGCGCCGATGCCAATTCTCGGCGGCCCAGCTACGCCGCTGCTCGGCTATTCGGTGATCCCGACCTGGCCGAGCATCCACGCCATCTGGAAGGCGCGATCCTTCCAGCGATCGTAACGCCCGGAAGCGCCACCGTGACCAGCTGCTTCGAGCTTGCACTCAAGCAGCAACTCGCGGTCATCGGTCTTGAGCGTGCGCAACTTGGCGATGTACTTCGCCGGTTCCCAATACATGACCTGCGAGTCATTGAAGCTCGTCGTGATCAGCGTCGCCGGATACGCCTTCGCCTCCAGGTTGTCGTATGGACTGTACGACATCATGTAGTCGAACGCCGGCTTCTCGTTGGGATCGCCCCACTCGAGATACTCACCAACGGTCAGCGGCAACGACGCGTCCATCATCGTATTCATCACATCGACGAACGGCACCGCACTGTGGATCGCGCGGAACAGATCCGGCTGCATGTTGACCACGGCACCCATCAACAAGCCGCCAGCACTGCCGCCTTCGGCCACCAAGCGATCTTTGCTGGTCCACTGGTTGTCGACCAAGAACTGCCCGCAATCGATGAAGTCGGTGAAGGTGTTCTTCTTCTTCATCAACATACCGTCCTGGCGCCACGCTTCGCCGAGCGTCTGGCTGCCGCGAACATGCGCAGTCGCCCAGATGACGCCGCGATCGAGCAGGCTCAGGCGTTCGCTACTGAACGTTGGCTGAATCGTGATGCCGTACGAACCGTAGCCGTAGAGCCACAGCGGCGCGGTTCCATCGCGCGGCGTGCCCTTCTTGTAGACCACCGACACCGGCACCTTGACACCATCGCGCGCGACCGCCCAAACACGTTCGGTAACGTATTGCGACGCGTCGTAGTCGAACACTTCGCGCTGCTTCTTCAGCTCGCGCGATAGCGTCTTGAGGTCGTAGTCGTAGACGCACGGAGGCGTCACCATCGACTCGTAGTTGATGCGATAGGTCGTCGACTTGTATTCGGGCGTGCCGCCGCCACCGGCTGAGTAGACCGCCTCGGGAAAGGTCACCTCGCGCCATGAATCGTCGGCGAAGTCGAGGACGCGGAAGCGGTTGAGTCCGAGCACGCGCTCCTGCACGACTGCGTATTCCTCAAACACCTCGAAGCTACTGACCAACACATCATCCTTGTGCGGGACCACGTCTTGCCAGTTGGCTTCGCGCGGATCATCCGCGGCAACCTTGACGATGCGGAAGTTGAGCGCGTTGCGATCGGTGCGCAAGTAGAACACGCCCTCGCGGTGCGTCATCGAATAGCGATGCCCCTTCTCGCGCGGCAACAACAACTGGAAGTCGCCAGTAGCGTTGCCGGCATCGAGGTAGCGCCACTCGTAGGTGTCGGTGCTAAACGCGCCCGCGGTCAAGTAGCGCTTGTCCTTGGTGCGACCAATGCCAATGCGGAACAGTTCGTCGGTCTCTTCCCACAACAACTCGGGCTCGCCATCGAGCGGGCGCCGCCACAGCTTGTTGGACCGCTTGGTTGTCGCGTCTTCGGTGACGTAAAACAACGTGCGGTTGTCAGCAGCCCATTCGACCGACGTGACGCGCTCGGCGAGGTCGGCCTGCACGGCGCCAGTCGTCAGGTTCTTGACGTGTAGCGTGTATTGGCGAAAGCCGGTGATGTCGGTCGTGTAGGCATACAGGTTGTCGTCATCACTGACCTGGATGTCGCCAAAGCCGAGATACGTGAGGCCCTCGGCCATCGTGTTCTGCTCGAGCAATACAAGTTCTGCGGCAGCTTCGTCGTGGCTGCCATCCGCGCTGGCAGGCTTGCGGCAGTAGATCGGGTACTGCTTGCCTTCGACTGTTCGCGTGTAGTAGTAGAAGCCGCCCTTGCGCACCGGCACGCTGAGATCGGTTTGCTGCACGCGCGCGACCATCTCTTCGTAGAGCTTCGCCTTGAGCGGCGCCAAGTGCTCGGTCTTCGCTTTGGTGTAGGCGTTCTCTTGCTCCAAGTAGGCGCGCACCTCGGGATGCTCCTTCTCACGCATCCAGTAGTAGTTGTCGACGAAGACCTCGTCGTGCCAATGGTTCTCGTGAGGGACGATCTTCGCGACCGGCGGTTTGATGGATTCGTTGGTCATAGGGACAGTGCAGGCAGCGATGGGCAAGACGCCTATCAGCACGAGGTTGCGCATACCGTTGTTTTGACGTGAGAAGCGTGCCAAGGCCAGCGTTTCACGGATCGGCCCCAAGGATTCCGCGGCAACGGCGATTGCCATTGACGAGGTGTGCGTGCCGGAGATGCTTTTGCCCGCATGGCATTCGTCATCTCCGGCCCCCACTCGCAAGTGAGCATTGACGCTCTCGATGCGCCGATCCTCGAACTGCCAGAGCGACTAGATCTCGAACTGCCGCAGTTTGCTCGCATCGCCGACAGCTTCACGGCGACGTTCGAAGTGGCCGGCACGGAGCTGCGCCAACTGTCAAACGAAGTGTTCCGACTGATCGACAAGTTCCGCGCCCACAAGGAAACCCAACTCAAGAGCCTCGGCATGGTCGAGTCGAGTGACCCGGTCGTGCAGGCCACGGTGTTTGACGAGATTGTGCGACGCAATCCAGTGCACCAACAACTCGAAGAACTGCTGGCGTGCTGCAAGCAGACGATCGCCGAAGACGCGACGCTGCGCTGCGAAGGCGCCTGACGCTTAGGTTTTAGAACCAGCTGTTGACCAGTAACGCAACTCCCGCGAGGGCGCCAAGCACCCCGATCCACAGGGCGTGAGCCAACAAGGTGAGCAGCACGCTGGTCACCGCACGTCGCTTGGCATGGAAAGCGACCGCCGCCCAAGCGGTCCAGATCAACGGCAGCGGACCGCCAAGATTCGCCGGGGCGCCAAACAACGCCAGCGGCGCGTAGGCGACTTGCACCAAGGACGCAGCACCATATGCGTAGAGCACGAGCACGAGCTCTTCGGCGAACTTTCTGCCGGTGCCGCGGAAGCTGAGCCGCATCGTCATCGCCAGCAACGGCAGCAGCAGCAGCACAAACAGCGGCGCGGCATTGCTCGCCAGGAACTCGAAGATGGGACGAGCCCAACCCGGCATCTCCGTCGAAGGATCAACATCAAGCCGGACCGGCCCCTCGCTGCCGATCACGCGCCCAACCAAGAACGCCAATCCAGTGCTCAGGAGCGCCCACTTGATCGGGTTCGTGTAGCGGACTCGTTGGCCGCGAACATAGTCGGACGCGACGACACCGGGTCGGGACAACACGCCGCGCAACGTCCGCAACAGGGGCCGCTCAAGACTGGTCAGCTCGCCAAAAAAGCGCGCGATCAGTCCTCGGGCCGACAACTCGCGCACGTCCGTTCGCTGGCCGCAAGTAGCACAGTAGCGACCCGTCAACTCGGCACGGCAGTTGCCACACTGCTGCGGCTCGGTGGCAATGGGTACCCGCGCGGGTTCGGTAGATGGAGTCGAGGAAACGCTCATCGCAGTGGCTACATGCTTCGCGCGGCAACCGGGCGATGGAGCACGTTAGCCGAACGGCTGCAATCTGCACATCGCCAGCAGATGGCAATCGCAGGTGGCGGGATCCGCCAGAATTGCGGATGTTGATGAGTACCCTGGCGCATCTGCTGGAAACCGTCAGGTGTGCCCGCCTTTTCGCAACCTAGCCACTACCCCAGCCGAGCCGACGTAGCAGAGGACATGGAGGCCAGTGAATTCGTCAAACAACACCAGGCCGGGCTGTGGCGATTCTTGCGCTCAGTCGGCTGTGATGCCGCGCTGGCCGAAGAGCTGACGCAGGACGCGTTGCTGGTGGCGTTGCGGCGGGACATCGCTTCGCGTGAGGAGCGCACCGCGGCCGCGTTCTTGCGCACGACGGCGCGCAATCTGTGGATGAAGCGGCGGCACAATGATCGGCGACGGGCCGAACAACTCATCGACGCGGCGGAGCTGCTTTGGCAGGACGATGCCGCACACGACGACGGCAACCAGCTGCTCGAGGCCCTCGGGCGCTGCGTGGATGAGCTGCCGGAGCGCAGCCGGGCCGCGCTTGAGCGCAGCTATCACGACGGCGCGTCGCGCGCCGAAATGGCCAACGAACTCAACCTCACCGAACACGGTGTGCGAAACATGATGCAGCGACTGCGCAAAGCGCTTCGCGAATGCATCGAACGGAGGACCCAATGACCGACACCCCAGAAGATGACGCGAAGAACGCGCGACTCGAGTGGCTTCTCAACGAACGAGTCGGTGGGGAATCACCGCCCGATCTACAGCACGCCGTTCTCGCGCGACTGCATGAGCCCGCGACCGCGGCTCATCCTCGGCGCGGCAGCCGAATGCTAGCAGCGGCAATGGTGTTGATTGGCGTTGCGGCGGTCGTGGCCGTATCGCAATTCGCCGACAACCGACCCGCCGACAATTCACAAGACGGCCATCTACTCAACGGCGAGCAATCAACGCTTACCAACAAGCAGAACCCCGCTCTCGACCTGGTCGCCTGGAAGGATCCAAGCCTGGTTCGTTCGCGCCAAGACATCGAGTCGCTGCCGGCTGACACCTTGCAAGTCTTCGCCATCAACCTCAATGACGACGCTCTGCCCGCGCTCTTGCGACTGCACAAGCTTGAGGCTCTGGCGATGACCGTCAGCACGTATGAACGACCGTTACGGGGCGTTCAAAAGCCAAGGGCCGTCTATGTGACCGATGACGGCCTCGAACGATTGGCGTCGCTACCAAACTTGCGCGCGCTCGTGCTCGAGGGCCAACTGAAGCTCAAGGGGCCTGGAATCGCCCGCGTCGTCGAGGGCGCGCATTTGCGCGAACTCAAGTTGATGAACATGGCGGTCACCAACGACATGTTGCGCGGCGTCTGCAAGGCACCGCTGGTCAGCTTGCAGCTGCATTCTTCTCAGACGTTCAGCGGCGGCGGGCTCAAGGCGATCGCAGCCTGCCAGACGCTGCGATTCTTGTCGCTCACCGGCTGCACGCACCTCGAAGATCTGTGGATTGCCAACCTCTCCGGCATGAAGGCACTTGAAGAGCTCTACCTGAATGGGGTCGGCAGCCACACGCTCTTCTCTGGCATTCGGCTAAACCCGCTACCAGAAGAACCGCCGGGCAGCGGCGTCACCGATCGCTTGCTCGAGAATCTCGCACCGCTTCCCAAGCTTCGAAAACTGGACTTGAGCAGCGGTTACATCACCGACAAGGGCCTGCTCGCGCTGCGCAAGTTTCCGGCGCTGCGCGACCTGAGCCTCGGCAGCAATGAAGACATCTCAGCAAGTGGCATCGACTCACTGCCGAAGCACATCGAGAAGCTGTCGCTAGTTGGTCATCGGAGCGTGGATGCCAAGATGCTTGAAGTGCTGCTGTCACGATCCGGATTGCGCGACCTCAACCTCGCCTGGTGCAAAGGCCAGCCAGACGACGCCGTCGAGCAACTATGCAAGGCGACGCACCTGACTTCGCTCGACGTGTCGGGTTGGGAACTGAGCGACGCCGATCGAGAACGCCTGCAGAAGCTGCCAGTCACGGTCAAGCTGCCGAAGATCAAAAAGAACTAGCCGACGGCGGCAGCTCGGTCACGGCAGCTCAGTAACCGGCCGATCGACTGCCGCCGGCAACGGCTGCTTGCGACCACCCTCAGCCTCCCTTGCCAACAACGTCGCCACATCCGGATACGGGTAGATCACCGGCGGCTTATCCTTGGCGAGGCCACCCGTGTCGGCAGTCGGCCCATACGTGCTGTGCAGATCGCTGCCAAACATGCGCAGCATCGTCGTCTGCTGACCGCGGTGGTGCGCCGTGTGCGCGATGCGCCGCGTCATGATCCAATTGCGTGGCTTCTGCAACTCGAAGAACTGCGCCTGTTCTTCCCACCACGCATCGTCGCGAAGACCCAACTGCTCGCGGCGCCATTCGGCAACTGCGGCGTAGTGCGCGAGAAAACCCAGCTTGGTCTTCTGCTCCGGCAACACGTCACCGGGCGCAACCATGCCGAACATGTTGACGAACCAACCGTTCTCGCTCTGGCACTGGTGCACCATGTGCTCGCGCAAGGTGCGACCGCGACGATCGCCGTCAGCAGGCCGTTGGTCGAGTGACGACTCCTCAGTCATCGCCCAGACCGACAACACTTTGAGGATCTCGGTCGCGTAGGTATCGACGAGGAACGCATAGCGGCTAGCCATGCGCTGACTGTAGCCCGATCGGCTACGGAATCCGATCGTAGATGAGGCCGTCGATCGACACTCGCACCAGGCCGGCGGTCGGCGAGAACCAGTAGATCATACGCCGCTCACCGGCCCCGAGATCGGCGCGACTATACGCAACGTTGAGCGCAACCTTGAGGACGTCGCGCAGCAACACGCCGTTGTAGTCCATTGGCAACTCGTAGGAGATGAAGCCGAACGGCAAGACCGATGCGCCGATGGTGAGCGAACCGATTGGTGCCTGCACTTGCATGACGCCAGTGCTCGGAGTCACGAAGCCTGGCCCGGTCGTCTGGAAGGGACTGAATGGGTTGTCCCACAGCTCGAGCCAATTGCCACTGTCCGAGCTTCGGCCGACGACTTCATAGCCGCTGATGATCACGTTCTCGTCAAATTGCGGCCCGGTGATGCGCCATTCCGTCGAACCAACGAACGGGGAGGCGGGGGCAGCGCCGCGGACTTCAAACTCGAAGCCGCCGCTCAACGACATGACCGAGCCAACGGCTGGCACATACTCCAAGGAGTCGATCCGCTCGCCGAGCACGACCTGGAACCGGCCGAACGTCTTGACGCCGACCTCGACGTATCCTTCGACCGCGTTGACCACGTCGGGGTCATAACCGCGAGTCGTATACGGGCTGACCTGGTTGAGCTCGACGTTGCCCGGCCCGGTGCCGGTGACCGCCGTCGGCTGGTAGGGCACCCGCAACCGCACATTCTGGTCCAGCACGAGATCCTCGGGCTCGATCCGGAACGGCAGTGCGACCTGGTCTGCGAACCCATTGACGACGCCCGGCGGCAGCGGCTCGGGCACGTAGTCCAGGATCCGGAAGTCGACAAACGCGGGCAGCACCCCTGGTTCCACGGTCAGGATCAGCCCCGCCTGGTTGCCGCTTTCCACGATCAGAACCCCACCGGCGGGGCCGAGGCGTGACGAGGCCAGAATGGGGGCGCCGGAAGAACTCGATTTGTGGCACGCCCCGGCTAGGGCGCACACGAGTATCGCGATGGTGCTTGGGCAGACTCTCATGACGTAGGGAATAGCTCCGACCCGCACAAACGTAACCGCAGTGCGGGCCCGGACGTTCCGTGCAACGCAATTCGGGCGCACCATACGCATTGCCTACCTGCAAGAACGCTTCTCGCGAGCCCCTCCCGGGCCTACCGTGCTTCCCCAATGGCATCCGCTGGCACTCCTGACTTGAACCGCATCTCCGAACTCGCAGCCAAGGCCGTCGAAGGCTCCGCGCTGTCCCCCGACGAAGCCTTGCTGCTCTACCGCGGGCTCGACCAACCGTCGCTCGGCCTGCTGGCCAACGACGTGCGCATGCGCCTCAACCCGGCAGATGCCGACGGCAACGTCAAGGTCACCTACATCGTCGACCGCAACCTCAACCCGACCAACGTCTGCGTCACTGATTGCGGGTTCTGCGCGTTCTACCGTTCGCCGGGCGATGCCGATGCCTACATCCTGCCACGGGAAGTCATCTACCAGAAGGTCGACGACCTGATCGCGCAGGGCGGCATGCAACTGCTGCTGCAGGGTGGCCACCATCCCAAGCTCAAGACCGATTGGTATGCCGAGCTGTTCCAGGATCTGAAGAAGCGCTACCCGCAGGTTTGGATCCACGGCATGAGCCCACCGGAGATCACGCACGTTGCCAAGATGGAAAAGCGGCCCGTGCAGGACGTGCTCGCCGACTTGAAGGCCGCCGGCCTGCAATCGATTCCCGGTGGCGGCGCCGAGATCCTGGTCGAGAGTGTTCGCAAGATCATCGCCCCCAAGAAGGCCACCACCGACGAGTGGCTCGAGGTCATGCGCCAATGGGGTCGCATGGGCGGCAAGGGCACGGCAACGATGATGTTCGGCCACGTCGAGAGCGACGCCGATCGCATCGAGCACATGACCCGGATTCGCGAGTTGCAAGACGAGAGCAACGTGTTTACCGCGTTCATTCCGTGGACGTTCCAGCCGGACAACACCGAGATGGGCGAGCAGTTCTTGGCGGCTCGCGGCGGCCAGAAGGCCACCGTCGCCGAATACCTACGCACGCTCAGCATGTCGCGCCTCTATCTGCAAAACGTGCCGCACGTCCAGTCGAGCTTCGTCACGCAAGGCATGAAGACGTGCCAGATCGGCCTATCGATGGGCGCCGACGACTTCGGCAGCGCCATGCTCGAAGAGAACGTCGTCAGCTCTGCCGGCTGCACCCACCCCACGTCGGTCCCCGAAATCGAACGCCACATCAAGGACGCCGGCTTCGTGCCCCAGCGCCGCAACATGATGTATGAGCACATCGACACGCCAGTCACCGACAAGTTCGGCGTCGACAAGAGCACCAAAAAGCCAAAGAAGGTCGTCTCGCAAGTCGAGGCCTAGCAAATGTGTTAGTACTGTGCCAGGCACAGTACCAACACATTGTAAGGGTGTGCTGACGGACCAGAATGACTGAGAACCGAGCATTCTTCAGCGAACAACGACTTCGATCGGAGCAGGATCCGTTGCGATCGCCGCGGTGCGGGCAACTGCGCCGACAACTCATTGCGCGCTACCGTCGCGTGCGCGACATGACCGAGCGGTTGATGGCACCGCTGCTGCCCGATGACTTTCGCATCCAGTCAATGGATGAAGTCAGTCCGCCATACTGGAACCTCGGGCACACGAGCTGGTTCTTCGCCCGCAACATCCTGCGTGAGTTTGCGCGGCTGCCGAGCGGTTCAGGGAGCGATAGCTTCGACGGGTTGGACTACGCACTCAACAGCTACTACGAAGGCGTCGGCCCACGCCTGCCGCGCGGCGATCGTGGCCGCGTAGCGTCGCCTTCGACCGACCTGGTGCGCAGCTACCGTGAAGCCGTCGACGCCGCAATGTTGCAACTGCTTGCCGACTGTGGCGAGCAAGATCTCGATCGCCTCGCCAAGATGGTCACGATCGGCTGCCAACACGAACAACAGCACCAAGAACTGTTCGTCACCGAGATCCAACACATTCGATGGTCGGCGCCGGCGATGTTGCGGCGTGGCTACCTGGAAGCGGAGCGCTCCAGGACCGCAGTTCGCGCACCTGGCGAGTTGCTCGCGGTGCCGTTCGAGGCCACTGACACGACTCTCGGATACCGCGGACACAACGTGCTGACCGACGGCTTCGGTGAAGACTGTCACAACAGCGACGGGGCGTTCTGTTGGGACAACGAACTGCCAGCGCACCGAGTGCACGTTCACGGCTACGAACTCGCCAATCGCCTGATCACCAACGCGGAGTGGCTCGCGTTCATCGCGGATGGTGGCTACCAGAATCCGCTGCTGTGGCTCTCGAATGGCTGGCAAGCCGTCAAGGATCACAACTGGCAAGCGCCGCTCTACTGGCAAAAGCACGGCAAGGGCTGGCAGCGCTTCTCGCTCTACGGACTGCACGAACTCGACCCCAACCTACCGGTGAGCCACATTTCGTTCTACGAAGCAGACGCGTTCGCGCGCTGGTATGGCCAGCAACACGACGCGTGGCGCAGCGCTCGCTTACCGCGCGAAGCCGAGTGGGAACATGCCGCGAGAAGCGCTGGCTTCGACACCTCAAGCGCCAACTTGCTCGACGACGACCTCGCCAAATGCGCGCTCGACGTTGCCCCGATCAGCAACGACCAGCAAGACAAGTCGACGCTGCAACAAATGGCCGGAACTGCTTGGGAATGGACGGCAAGCCACTACGAAGCCTACCCCGGTTACCGGCCGTACCCAGGTGCACTCACAGAGTACAACGGCAAGTTCATGGACAACCAGCGCGTCTTGCGCGGAGGTTCGTTCGCAACGCCGCGATCCCAAGCACGCGTGGCCTACCGCAACTTCTGGGCACCAACGACGCGCTTCCAGGCCAGCTCCGTGCGCCTGCTGCGCGACTCGTAGCGCTGCAGCGAAGTGAAGGTGTTAGTACTGTGCCTGGCACAGTACTAACCACCACCCGAGCAACTCAAGCTGACGCCAGCGGCACAAAGCCATACCCTGCGCAGATGACCGACAAGCTCACCGTGGCATTGGCGCAGATCGCGCCGGTTTGGCTCGATCGCGACCGCACGATCGACAAGGTGGTCGAATGGGCAACGCGCGCTGCCGAGGCGGGCGCCGACCTGGTTGCGTTCGGCGAGGCGCTGGTGCCCGGCTACCCGTGGTGGATCGAGCACACCGACGGCGCGCGCTTCGATGACCCGCGCCAAAAGGAACTGTTCGCGCACTACGCCGACCAGAGCTGCGATCCCGAGAAGCACTTCGAAGAACTCGCAGAACTCGCCGGCGAAAACAACATGGCGATCGTGCTCGGCTGCATGGAGCGCACGCTGGATCGCGGCGGCCACTCGCTCTACTGCTCGATGGTCAAGATCACCCAGGACGGCGTGATTCGGCCCACCCACCGCAAGCTGGTGCCAACCTACGAAGAGCGCTTGGTCTGGGCGCCGGGCGATGGCCACGGCCTGCAGGTGCATTCGGTGCCGCCATTCCACATGGGCGCATTGAACTGCTGGGAAAACTGGATGCCGCTGCCGCGCGCCGCGCTGCATGCACAAGGCGAAGATCTGCACATCGCGACCTGGCCCGGCAACAAGCACAACACCGAAGAGATCACCCGCTTCCTGGCGCGCGAAGGCCGCAGCTACGTGTTGTCCGTCGCCAGCTTGATGCGACGCGAAGACATCCCCGACGGGGTGCCCTACGCCGACGAACTGCGGGCTGCTCTGCCTGCAGTATCGGGCAACGGTGGCTCGTGCATCGCCGCGCCCGACGCGACCTGGGTCATCGAGCCAGTCGTCGACCGCGAAGAACTACTGATTGCCGAACTCGATGCTGCGTTCGTGCGGCGCGAACGTCACAACTTCGACATCTCGGGTCACTACGCACGTCCCGAGATCCTGCACCTGGAACTCGATTCGACGCGGCATCGCGCGCTCTGGAAGAAGTAGCGAGCGCGAGCTACATCGCCAACTACTTCGCGAACAGCCGCGAAGGATCGGCGAACGCCTTGAACTCCAACGCATTGCCCGACGGGTCCATCAAGAACATCGTCGCCTGCTCGCCAACCTCGCCGGCGAAGCGGACCTTTGGCGCCAAGATGAACGAGACCCCACTAGCCTGCAAGCGATCGGCAAGCTTGCGCCAATCCGGCATCTCCAAGACCACGCCGAAGTGCGGCACGGGCACCGCGTCCTGATCAACTTGGTTGCAAGCTGCCGCATCGGCCTTCGCCGCCATCAGATGGGCGACGATCTGATGGCCGTAGAGATTGAAGTCGACCCACTCGTCCGAAGAACGCCCTTCGGAGCACCCCAACAGCTCGCCATAGAACTGGCGCGCAGCGGCAAGGTCGTGAACAGGAAACGCCAAATGGAACGGCTGCATGGTTGTGTCGCTCAGCTTATGCATTCACTTGCCCGGCAACGTCGACAAACCCGAGCGGGTCCATACGACGACGTAAGGATCCCGATCGCGGAGCGCGTTTTGCATGCGCTCCCAACCGGTTCGGATCAGGAAAGCGCCCATGCGAACGGTGCTGCCCAACACCGTGCATCGCGGCCGCCGCAGACACGGTTGTCACGGCTTCGCACCGAGGAAAACGACCACGGCGATGCGGCCGTGGAATCGCTAGCCTGTTCCGCGTGATGAATCAGGATCGAGCCTCTACCCGTTCGCATTACCAGCGCCTGCTGCTGGCTACCGCCACCTTGCTGTTGGCAACCGTGACGCCGTCGCAGCAGTGGCGCATCGAGATGGTTCCGGACTGTGGCATCCAGTTCTCGGCGCCCAATCGACTCGAACGCCTGCCCATGAAGCTCGGCAGCAGCGCGGTCTACCAACGCGCCCGCCTCCGCCCGAAGGACACACAGGACTTTGTGCGCTCGCAATACCCGTGGTACTGCGACGTGTATTCGTTCTCCAAGGCCGACAAGAAGCCAGAAGAGGTCAAGCTGCCAGAAGGCATTCCGGAGGAGATGAAGGAGCAGTTCCGCAAGATGCTCTCCGGCCGGCTCGGCGGCCCGCAGCACCGCAGCTTCTCGTCGTGGCTCGACAAACGCAAAGGCATCACCATCAAGCAGGAAGCCAAGAAGATGCGCGCCAAGACCGGCAAGCTGCCCTACGAGCACTGGATCTTCACCCGCGACACGGCGCCCGGCCGCCCCCAGATCTACTGCGAAGCCGCGGTCTACGACTTTGAAGATTCGCAGACCGCGATCGTCATCGAGATGCCACTCGAGACCACCAAGTCGAAGAAGCCCAAGACCAAGTGGACGAGCATCATCAAGAAGATGATGAAGAGCGGCGCGCCGTGCGAAGACGTCGATGATGACGACAACGGCAAGCGCGACAAGTACGCGGACACCCCCGAACGCAAAGCGGCACTCGACAAGGCAAAAGCCAACATCGCGGGGCTGTCGGGTTGGGACTACTTCACGCAGCCCAACTACTGCGTCTTCTACTCGTGGGACTTCGAGAAGCCGGACACCCGCTCCAAGTCGAAGAAGCAGGCAATCTACTACAGCGAGCGTCTCGAAAAGATGCGCGAGCTCTACATCGAGAGCTACCCGCTCGACGCAACCGGCACGAAGGCGATCATGCCGGACCCGTCGTCGATTCCAGGCGCAACCGGACCGATCACCGGGCCTGGAACCAAGAAGGAAGTTGAGTCAACCACCGCCGAAGTCGCCGCCGCGAAGAACCAAAAGGGTGAAGTGCCCTACTCGGTGTTCCGCCTGTGCGCGACGTATGAGCAGTTCCAAAAATACGGCGGCACGCGCGGCGGCGTCGTCGGCTGGTATTCCCCCAAGAGCAAGGAACTCGTCGTGTTCCTCGGTGGCGACAAGATGATGGGCGACGGCGCCACCGAGACCGTCACCTACCACGAAGGCTGGCACCAATTCGCCGACCTCTACTTCCACCCACCCGAGTCGCCGAAGCGCGCAACGCTGCAGCGTTGGTTCGACGAAGGCCACGGCGACTACTTCGGCAGCCACCGCTGGGGTTCGAGCGGCTGGAAGTACACCGGTTCGAAGATGCGCTACTCGAGCTGCAAGCAAATGGTTCGCCAAGGCGACTACGTGCCGTTCAAGGAGATCGTCACGTGGGGCATGCGCCGCTTCTACGGCGCCAAGGCCGCCTACTACTACGCCCAGGCGTTCTCGATGATCGACTTCCTACGCCGCGGCGAGAAGTCATCGGGCTGGAACCCGAAGTGGGGCGAGATCCTCGAAATGTATCGCCGCGTCGTGTTGCTCAAGGGCGACGCCAAGGCCGCGGTCGAGATTGCGTTCCGCGAATTCGACGACGCCGAGTGGACCAGGCTCGAAGAAGCTTGGAAGGCGTGGGTGTCGAGCGGCAAGTTCTTGAAGGGCTAGGCAGCTGACTGCGCCGTGGCGGCACGCCGGGCGCAATGAGTCGGCGCGTCGCCTAAAACGCAATCGGCGTGTCGAAGCCGTTCGAAAAGCGCAGCGGCTGTCCGACCAACGCCTGCCACGAGTAGGTGAAGCCCGCGCCATTCGGCGGGATCACCACGGACACATCAGCGCGCGCGCTCGGACCCAAGAGCCCGGCCGACCAGACCAACATGTTGGCCGGGTTCAGGAACAGCGTGCCAAATCCCGGCAGCGCAATGCCGCCCGTCGGTGGGAACGACAGTCCCAAGAACCAGAGTTCGTTGGGCTTGCCGTAGACGGCCACACCGAGTGGCAGGTTCGGCGTGGCGAGGCTCGTCGCAGCCGCGTGGCGCGTCAGGTTGGCGTAGAGCGAGAGGTGGCCGGAGCCACTGGTGTTCGGTCCGATCGTGTCCAGATCGCCATCCCCGTCGAGGTCGAGGGGCACCCGGCCACCACCAGACGGCACGCTCAGCTCGGGAGCATAGGGCACGAATTGGATCGGGGCGCCAAAGTTGCCAGCGCCATCGCCGGGATACCAACGGCCAGCGCGATCGAACAAATCGAGGTCGCCATCTTCGTCCAGGTCTGCCAGCGAAACCAAATCAACAGGCGCCGCGTGCAGGCCTTGGACAAGGTACGTCGTGCCGTTGCCCAACCACGTTTGCCCGCCAATGACGACGTCTTCGATGCCATCGCCGTTGAGGTCCCCGGCAGCCACGGTCGCGGCTTGCACGCCTGGGAATGGCGGCAGTGCCGTGAAGTTGCCCAGGCCATCGTTCTGATACAGGTAGACGGGTCCGGGAGTCGCCAGCGAACCGTAGGTCGCCACCAAGATGTCGTTGTCGCCATCCTGGTCCGGATCAACGACGACCATGTCGATGATCAACGCCGGCAACCCAAATGGAACCGGCGGCGAATAGGACACGCCACCGGCAACGAGACTGCCGGTGATCAGCAATGGCTGGTCCATGATCGGCGGAAACACCGACATCGCCGGACGGCCCATCACGACGTCCTTGATCGCGTCGCCATTGAAGTCCGCGATCACTCGGGTCACCGTGTGGCCGATGTTGTTGATCGACGTGCCAACGGTGAACAGGCCAGCGCCATTGTTGAGCATCACCAAGCTGGGCGAAGTCACGAACAAAGAGCCAACCCAGAAATCGTCATCGCCGTCGTTGTCGAGATCGGCCCATGTCGGCGGCATCGGAATCGCAGCCGTGAACGAACCAGCAACCACGGGTGCGGTGCCGAAGTCGCCGCGGCCATCGTTGCGCCACAGCAACAACGTGACCTGACCGTTCGCGAAGGCATGCGTGATCAGATCCGCATCGCCATCCCCGTCGACGTCACGCGGTGGCAGATAGAGGGTCTCGAGCTGCGGCGGAATGATCTTCTTGGCGAACGCGTGGCCACCGCTGCTGTCTTGCAGCAACACGTAGGGTGACATGCCTCCGGGCGCGACGACCGTGTCGAGGTCACCATCGCCGTCCACATCCAAAACAGCCATGCCGGGATACGGACTCACGTTGGTGTAGGCGTAGTGGATCAGCCCCAGCGACACACCTGTGCCTGGGCCCGATGACGTGCCAGGCAGCACGAACAGTTCGGCCACCGATCCACCAGAGACCGGCGTGACGCTGCGCAGCAGCTCATCGAAGCCATCGCCATCGCGATCGGCAGCTACGGGTGGTGCCCCGAGAATCGAACCAATGATGGAGCCGCTCAGGATCAAGCCGTTCGGCGAGCCGACGTAGAGCGCTTCGCCGCCGCCCGATTCCCCCATGAAGACGTCATCGAAGCCATCGCCATTGAAGTCGCCGACCGTGCCCGTTTCGGCAACGAACGACGGACCCGCCACAAGCGACGCCGAGAAAGCTGTTCCGCCGAGGTTGTTCCGCCAGATCGAACCGGCGAACGTGCTCGCAAAAAGGTCCGGAAAACCATCGCCGTTGAAGTCGCCGGTCGCGAGCCACGACATGTTCGTGGGAAGGTCAGGCAGCCACTGCGTCGTCGTCGCGAACGTGAAGTTGCCGACGCCATCATTGAGCAGCAACTGCCACGAAGATGGCAAACTGGTGTTGCCGACGACGACGTCCACGTCACCGTCGAGATCAACGTCGGCCGCCGCAAACTCAAAGAACCCGGTGCCGCCAACGGGCAACGCGGCGCTCGCGACAAATGCCGTGCCAGCACCCGCGGGCGCGGCGAGCAACACCAGACCGGATGGCGTGCCGCCAAGGCGACCAAGCATCAGGTCGACGAGGCCGTCGCCGTTGAAGTCCGCAACCTCCGCCGAGCGAACGTTGAAGGTCGGATCGAATGCGGCGGGCATGGTCGGACCCGGCCGAAAGAAGCCGCCGTCATTGAGGAACACGCCGGAAGTCGAAAACAGATCGACATCGCCGTCGCCTTCGTAATCGGCCGCCGCGATCAACTGCCCAAAGCCGTCGGGGATCGCTTCGCCGACTTCGGCAAGCAGCGGGTTCTGCGCGGTCAGCGACGACGCGAGTAGTGCGGACAGAACGAGACACCGATTGAAATTGGCTTGCATAGAGGTTGCTCGGTGAAGACAGGACGGGCCCGCCACTAGTGTGACAGAACCGACGCGGGCGCGCTGAGGCAGATCACCCGAATCACTCTGCGTGCCTGGAGGCCCGGCCGAAAAGCCGCGCACAATGCCTGCGGCGGCCTCGCCGCACTTGGCGTCCCACGAGAGCCTCGCCGAATCCACCAATTCGCCTGCGTTCTCGCGCACCACCACGCACAGCGA
>CAXBFC010000108.1:0-19226 GCA_963974725.1 uncultured bacterium
CGTTAGTCTCTGCTTCGTCGTCGTCGGTGATGTAGACCCTGCTCGGCCACCGCAACAACCCGAACAGGATGCTCGTCTGCTCGTTGTAGCGCCAACCGGACGGCACCCGCACGTCATCGCGTTCGTAGCGATAGAGTCCCCAGAAGTAGGATTGTTCGATGTTGCGTTCGTAGAGCTCTTGGTTCTCGTCGTAGTGGAACGCATCCCCGTCGACGAACATGAACAACGGCCCGTAGGCGTCCAACTCCGCGTATCCCGTGCCTGCTGGCCACGGTGGATTGCTGACGTTGTAGATCTCGAAGTTGGTTGTCAGCAACGGAATCCAAGTAACGTCGCCGAGCCCTCCCGTGTCATTCCGTGCCATGCGCTCCTGACGCGCCTGCTCAAGCGCCGCGACGTCGGGCGCGCCATCCCGATCGCCAAAGTGGTGATTGCTGACCACACAAGAGGTCATGACAAGCGGCAGGAAGGCGACGACGAGGAAGGGAGGTCTCAATGGTCTTGGCATCCGAATGATCAAGAAGCTCGAAGGGTCAGGAACTTGGCCGGCGAGAGCGAGATCCCGATCGCACCGTTGCGAAGCGTTTCTCCGCGGTCAAATTAGCGGGCGGCGACGAGCCGGGGGCCCCCTGAAATTGTGCGTGGCGCGAATCCTTGTTGCCTGCGAAGTAGTCGAACCCGCGATGTGACCGAATGCACCGGACAGGACCACATTCGCGGCCGATAGTAGCGACGACATCCAGAGTGTGCCGCCGCTAGACTCTCGCCGCCACACGCCTCCGTCCGCAATTCGCCACCATCCACGTGCCCGACCGCCAACAACCTGAGGCCCCCAGCCGCCAGCGACAGGCATTGTGGATGATCGCCGCCCTCTATACGGGCATCGGCTTGGTGATGATGCTCGTCGCATCCCCCAAGGTCCCGTACGCCGATCCGTGGCGGTTCCTCGCAGCGTTCCTGGAGACCCCGTTCCCGGAGAACGTGCTCATCGCTGACAACGGCCACCGCGAGATCTTGCCGAGCCTGGTGCGACTTGCCGAACTGCATTGGCTAGGGGCCAACCAGTGGCTGCAAGTCCTGGTTGGCATGGCGATGGCCATGCTCGCGGTGCGGTGGCTCTGGCAGACGCTGCGGTCTGACTCCCCGACCGTGCGAGCGACCACTGCCGCGATCCTCGCCGTCGGTATTTTCTGGCTGGGCAACACGCGCAAGCTGTCGCACGGCACCGAGTCGCTGCACCTGTTCTTGATCTTGCTGTGCTTGATCCATGGCCTGCGCTGCCTGATCGCCGACCACCGACGACGGGGACTGTATGCCGGCCTCGCCGCACTGCTCGCCACGGTCACGTTTGGCAGCGGCGCTGCATGCTTCGGTGCGTTTCTCGTAGTCATGGTCCTGAGGCGAGAACAACTGCGCCAATACGTGCCGCTGCTGCTGCTCGCTGCGGTGGCCGCCGGCCTGCTGATGACAAACAACCACGGCCTGCTCGGCACCAAAGACCTCGAACTGTGGGCGCACATCGACCAGTTGCTGCGATTGCTTGGCGCGCCATTCGTCTGGGCGCTGTCGCCCTTGCTCGATATCGCGCACGCCGACCGGCTGCCATGGGCGCCGCTGCGGGTGTTGCTCCACCCGATCGCGTCGACTACCGAAGGTGCGTTTGGCCCATCTTTGACCGCCCGCTGGCCGGCAGCCTTGTTTGGTGCGGTTGCAGTTCTATGGCTCGGTGCCCAGAGCCTCGCCGCGCTTCGCTACCGCGAACCACAACCAAGGCGCCTGTTCGCGCTCGGCATCGCCTGGTTCGGTTTTGGCGTCTGCCTGCTGATCGTGCTGGCAAGGTGCCGCTTCTTCCTGGGCAACGAAGACCAAATCGTCGCCCAACGCTACCTACCATGGTCGATGCTGCTGTGGATGGGCCTGCTGCTGACGTTTGTGCAGCGTTCCGTGCGTACCGCCCGCTGCAAGGTGATGGTCGTGCTGCTCACCGCCTGCGTGTTCGCCCCCAGCCAGGTCTGGACCGGCCGCTACGCCTTCCGCCGCCAGATTGTTGCCCACCAAACCGCCATCGCCGCTGCCGTTGAGGTTGTCGATAAGAAGTTCGATCTGGTCGAAACGACCCCGGAGGACCTACTGCGTTCTCAGCCGCTGTTGCGCGACGCCAACAAGACCGTCTGGAGTTGGCCAACGGTGCAATTGCTGGGCAAGCCTTTGCCCGCGACCGCACGCGCACTCGCTGCGACCGGCGTCACAGTCCAGCCTGTGGACAACCTGTTCGCGCGGACCGGCAGCTCCGTAGTATTCATGGCCCAGGCCAGCGAAGAACTGCTCCTGCTCGTTGCCCCAGACGGCACGGTGCAAGGCCTGGCCATGCCGTCGGCAGACAACAGCAGCTGGATCGGCTGGTTGCGAGGCACGATCGCGGCGAGCAGCCTGCGCGTCTTCGCGCCAGAGTAGGGCGAGCCAGACGAGAACGCGCCAAAGCCGATAGTAGGTGTCGCCGGATTTCCGAAGGCGCTCGCGGCCCCCAAAACTCTCGAATCCGGCCGTCTCGGCCCGCGAGCGCCACCGCAGGCTTCGCACAAGCTCGAAAACTTCAACAAGCTACGGAAGCGCGCACCACGAGCGGTTCCCGGCAACCTGCCCGCCGAGCGAGCCCGTCCGCGCTGCCCGCCCCCTCACCGGTACCAAAGACGCGAATTCCGGCCCTGACCGTCTTGGACATGGCCCCGCGCTGTGGCATCGCCCCGCACGGTGTTCTACCTTGGCCGACCCGGCGGTGCCCTCCCAGCACCCCCGACAAGAACCCAGCTATGACGTCCGCCACCAAGCACGATTTCGCCCTGATTCAAAAGGTCGCGCGCCGCGCATTCGTCCACATGGTGGCGATGATCCACGTCGCCAACCATCGCGACGACCAGGAGAAGACCGACCCCAAGGTTGGCGGCCACCCGGCCGCCTGCGCGTCGAGTCTCGACTTCATGTCGACACTGCACCTGGCCATACGCGAACCTGGCGACTTCATCTGCTGCAAACCGCACGCGTCGCCGATCGACCACTCGCTGCACCATGCGATGGGATTGTTCCGCCACCCAGATGGCACGTGGTTCGAAGAAGAGGAAGCCGAAGCGGTCATGCATCGCCTGCGCAGCTTCTCGCACGATGGCAAGCCCGTCTTCCAGAGCTACCACGCCGAAGCCGACCCGGACAGCTGGCACTTTTTGCCGTCGGGCTCGGTCGGCATTCCGCCGGTCGTCGCGGTCTACCAAGCACTCGCCTACCGCTACGCCAAGCAACACGGCTGGGATATCGAGGAGCCGCACTTCTGGTGCATGATGGGCGACAGCGAGTTCCGCGAAGGATCGCTGCTGGAAGTGCTGCCGGAAGTGGCCGAACGCGAACTCGGCAACGTCACGTGGATCGTCGACTACAACCGTCAGAACCTCGACGGCACCCGCATCCCGAACAACCGCGGCCTGCAAGGCACCGATGCCGACCGCATCGAAGGCACCGCGATCGCCAACGGCTGGGAAGTCATCCAGCTGCGTCACGGCAAGTTCCGCGAGTCGGTGTTCCAGAAGAAGGGCGGTGACGCACTTCGCAAGGTCTTGGAGGAAGGCCTGACCGACTACCACTACCAAGCACTCATTTGGAAGCGCGACGCAGGTCTTATGCGCGAAGCGATCATCGCAGTGGACAAGTCGACCAAGAAGTTGCTCGAGTCGCTGAGCGATGACGAAGTCATCAAGCTCTACTACGACACCGGGGGCCACGACCACGAAGCGATCGCCGAAGCGTTCGAAGCGTCGAAGGTCAACAAGTTGCGCCCGACGCTGATCGTCGCCCACACGATCAAAGGCCGCGGCCTCGATTGTGTCGCCGCCAATGGCAACCACTCGGCGATGCCAACCGAGAAAGAGGTCATCGCGATCCTCGAAGAGCACGGATTGTCGCTCGATCGCCCGTTCCAGCGTTTGGATGAGAGTAGCGAAGAAGCCAAGTTCGCGATCGACCGCGGCCGTGAGCTGCGGGCGGGCATCGAAGCACTCGAAGCCCAAGCCGAGGCCAACCGCCAACGCGTCGCTCAGCAGATCGAAGAACACGGCGGCCTACCGGACGCCCTCAACATCAACCTGAAGCTGTCGCCGATCACGCACACGCAATGGATGTGGGGTCAGCTCGCATCGAAGCTAGTGCGCATCGGTGTCTACGATGAGCTGCTGGAAGCGGGGCACGAGAAGAAGGCCGGCAAGGAACTGACCGATGACGAAAAGAAGTGGAACCCGCTCGCCGACTTGATGATGACGATGGCGCCCGATGTCGGCACGTCGACCAACATCAACCCGGCCATGGATGAGAAGATCTTCGGCCCGAAGCACGACGAGAACTGGGAAGCGAAGCTCGACCTCAATGAGCGCCTGCGCCCGCAACTCTCGACGACCGACGAAGCCTGGACACGCCACATCCGCTTCGAGATCGCCGAGGCCAACTGCATGACCGCGGTCGGCAGCTTCGGCAAGATGGGCGACTGCGCCGGCATCCCGTTCTTGCCGATGATGACGGTCTACGATTTCTTCATCAAACGCGCCCTCGACCAGCTCTACTACAACCTCTACTGGGCGAGTTCGTTCGTGCTCGTCGGCACGCCGTCGGGCATCACGCTCGCACCGGAAGGCGCGCAGCACAGTTGGAAGAGCGACATCCAGATCCCCAACCTGATCACGTGGGAACCCGCCTACGCGATCGAGATGGAGTGGATCCTGTGTGACGCGATCAAGCGCCACTACACGCACGACAACAAAGGTCGCACCGGGGTGCTGATCCGCGCCGTCACACGCGGCCTGGTGCAGAAGGACTTGATGACGTGGCTGAAGAAGCAGTTGCAGTTCAAGACCAACATGCCGGCGAACGCGCAGCTCGGCATGACGGCCGAAGACGGCGGCTTGAATGAGGCCGAAGTCACCACCAAATCAGAGGACGAGATCCTCGCAACCATCAAGCAGCACTCGCTGGCCGGCGGCTACCGCCTGATCGATTGGCGCGGCTACCGCGGCTACCAACCCGGCGAGAACGTCGTCGAACTGTTCGTCATGGGCGCGCTCGTGCCGGAGGCGATTGGCGCGGCGCAACTGCTGCTCGACCGCGGCATCTACGCCAACGTCACGGTGGTCTCGTCACCGGACCTGTTGGTCGGCGAACTCGCGCGCAAGAACGGCTTCGCGCACCTCAAGCAGACGCTGCAAATCGACGGTCGCCTGCACCTTCGCCCCGCTGGCGGAACGACCGGTCAAGCACTCAGTGCCACCGACGTCGTCAACCTGGCGGGCAGCCGGGTCCCGGTGGTCTCGGTGCACGACGGCGAGATCGGCTTGCTCGACAACATCGGGTCACTGCTCGGCGTGCCGCAACTCGCCAAGGCCGTCACCAAGTTCAGCAAATCCGGCACCATCAAGCACATCTTCGAATACCACGGCATGCACGCCGAGGGCATCGTCGACGCGTGTGGCCAGATCCTCAGCGAGACGGCGATGGAGCAGGTCGAACTGCACCCGGAAGCGATGTCGGTGCTGCGCCAGCAGGGCGGCTCGGCCGAGGGCGACTGGCGCGACCTGTGGCCGCAGCCTGAGTAGGCCGAGCAGCCGGCACCCTAGGGCTTTGCCCGGCTATTGAGGCGACCGGTAACGCGGGCGCATCTGCCAGGTTTTTCCCTGAACCAGGTGCCCCAAACCACCGTTGCGGCAGGCTTCCCTCTAGGAGCCTACCCATGATCCTTCGCGCACTCATCTCGGCGGGACTCGCCGCAGCCCCCACCCTTCTCGCCCCCGTCGCGCTGGCGACGAACCTCACCTGCCAGGAACCACCAGCGATGCTGGCGACCTCGCAGTATCTGTTCATCGTGCGCGGGGACTGGGTCTACCAGTACGACGTCGACACACTGCTGCTCAAGGGCCGCGCCGAGATTCCGTCAGACGCGCCGGCGCGACGACCTGCGCGACGGTCCGCAAACGGCGGCGGCGTCAGCATCGGTTTGGACGTGCCGCGCGCCAACAAGCCGGCTCGCGCCAAGCAGTTGGTCAAGCCGCTCGCCAAACCCGTCATCGAAGTGAGCGAAAGCAAGCCGGTAATGGACGGTGCTGGCGGCCGCTACGGCAGTCGGGGCGGTGGCAGGGGGTCGATGGCCGCTAGGCCAGCAAGCAGAGCAGCCGGCAAGGCCATCCAGAATGGCCTCAAATGGCTGGCCGAGCACCAGGACGAGAATGGTCGCTGGGACGCCGATGGCTTCATGAAGCACGACAAGGACGGCGCCGCGTCTGATGGCGCCGGCAGCGCAGTCCACGACGTCGGCGTCACCGGCCTCGCGATGCTGGCGATGTTCGGCGACGGCAGCACGTTGCGCTCAGGTCCCTACAAGGAGCAACTGAAGCGCGCTACCAAGTGGCTCAAGGACCAACAACACGCCAACGGTCTGTTCGGCAGCAACGCCTCGCACGACTTCATCTACGACCACGCGATTGCAACCTATGCGATGTGCGAGGCCTACGGCTTGTCCAACATGGCGATGCTTAAGCAAGCCGCGCAGAAGGGCATCAACTACATCGAGAGCCACCGCAACCCGTACTCGGTGTGGCGCTACCAACCGCGCGACAACGACAACGACATCTCGGTCACGTCATGGTGCGTGATGGCTTTGGAGTCCGCCAAGTTCTTCAAGCTTGAGGTCAACAAGAACGCCCTGATGCTTGCTGCGACCTACCTCGATCAGGTCAGCACGCCCGATGGCCGCCACGGCTACACGAAGGCTGGCGAGAAGAGCTCTCGCATGCCCGGCGATCACGCCGTCAAGTTCCCGATCGAGAAGTGCGAAGCGCTGACCGCGGCCGGCCTGTTCTGCCGCTTCTTCATGGGCCAAGATCCCAACCAAAAGCCCATCATGAAGGCCGCCGCCGACCTGCTGATTGCCAAGCCGCCAACGTGGGATACCAAGGCCGGCTCCATCGATCACTACTACTGGTACTACGGCACGTATGCGATGTTCCAGATGGGCGGTTCGCATTGGAAGAAGTGGAGCAAGCACATCAACCAAGCGCTGGTGCCCAACCAACAGACCGAAGGCAACGCAGCCGGTTCGTGGGACCCCGCCGGCGTCTGGGGTGAGCAAGGTGGTCGCGTCTACTCGACCGCGCTGTCGATTCTGACGCTCGAAGCCTACTACCGCTACTCGCGCCTGATTCGCTAGCAGGCCAAGCGCGGGCTCGGCACATGCCGCAACCGTCGCTGCGCGCCTACTTCCTGAGCGCGTTGGTACGCAGTGGCTCGTACATCGTGCGACGCGAATTGCGGATGCTGCCGTGCCCGGTAACCATGTTCAGGTCGTTGACGAAGCCGCTGACCAGCCCGCCAACTGCGCCGTACGTGAAGTAGTAGACGTAGTGCAGCGGAATCAGCACGGGCGCGGCGACAATCACGCCGGCGGCCGGCAACTCGGAGTATTCACGATCTGGATCACTGTCTGGTGACTTCTGGAACTGGTGGATCGGAAAGACCGCCGCGCATGCGATCGGCTTGATCAGCGTGCAACTGGCCATGGTCATGATGAGCAGGGAGGCGATCGCGAAACGAAACGTCCTGGATGCGTGCATGCATGCCACGCTAGCCCGCCCACCCGCTCCGGGCCAGACGAGCCCGCTCCGCGCCGAACGCAGCGGATCAACTGGGAGATGTCTGACCATCCGACCTCGACCGGCGTCAGGAGCAAATCCCGACTTAGCGAAGCCCCCGCACTGCCCAGTCCAGCAACGGTCCTTTAGATTGGATTTCGCCGAGTAGACTCTATTCAGTGTACTTACGACGACGCCCGTAGTGGGCGCGACCCACATGGCCCCCACCGCAACCTGACTGATACGTCGATGAGCAGCAACTACACGCCGTTCACCCCGCAGCGCCAAAGCCCGCTGCCCTTGCTGTTCGCCGGGGCCGCCTTTGCGCTCGCGACCTATCTCGTGCTCGACCGCACGGGAGTATTTGATCCGGCCGCCAGCGCCGTGCCGCGCGCCATCACGCCGCGCGGCGAACTGGCCCCGCACGAAAGCAGCCTGGTCGCAGTGTTCCAAAACACGTCGCCATCGGTCGCCCACATCAACACATCGTCACTGGTGCGCAACTACTCGGGCGTCAGCGAGCAGCAAGGATCCGGCAGTGGCTTTGTCTGGGACAACGCCGGCACCATCGTCACCAACCACCACGTCGTCGACGGCGCGCGCGAGGTGGTCGTCACGGTCGCGGGCAACAACTACCTGGCCGACGTGCTGCGTTCGTCCCCGAGCCACGACCTCGCCATCCTGAAGTTGCGCGGCCGCACCGTCGACCTGAAGCCGATTGCCCTAGGCACGTCCAAGGACCTACAGGTCGGCCAGACCACGATCGCGATCGGCAATCCGTTCGGCTTCGACCAGACGATGACCACCGGCATCGTCAGCGCGCTCAACCGCACTTTGAAGTCCAAGGGAGGCAACGTCATGCGCGGCCTGATCCAGGTCGATGCCGCGATCAATCCAGGCAACTCCGGCGGCCCGTTGCTCGACAGTTCTGGCCGTCTGATCGGCGTCACGACGGCGATCTACTCACCAAGCGGCGCCAACGCAGGCCTCGGGTTTGCCGTTCCGGTCGACGTCGTCAACCTGATCGTGCCCCGCTTGATCGCCAACAAGCCGACCACCGCACTGCTCGGCGTGCGAACGGACTTTGAACGCCTCAACCTCGACCCCAGCCTCGGGTACCGTTCGGGCGCGATCGTCACCGAAGTCGTCGACCGCTACGGCGCGCGTGCCGCGGGACTACGACCCTTCAAGATCCGCAACAATCGCACGATCGAAGAATACGGCGATGTGATCGTCGCGATCGATGGCCAACTGGTACGTTCCTACAGCGAACTGCCGCTGGTGTTGTCGAGCCGCAATTCGGGCGACATCGTGCGAGTCACCGCGATCCGCGGCTTGCCGGACAACCCGCACACCGTGACGCTCGACATCGAGATGCGCACGCAAGACGAACCGATTGACGCGGGCATGTAGCCGGGCGCCGGCAATTAGCAGTGCGCCAGCGATCGGGTCCGCCGGTTGGCGAGGTCGGCGCCGCACGCTATCTAGCCGAGCTTCGCTTCGACGACCTGCTCGTTGGCATCAAAGTCCGGCAGCTTGATGTGCGCAGCCAACTCGGCATCGATCGCCGCCGCCGGAGCCAACCCGATCAGCTCGCTCTCGACGATCTCGACGCCCTTCGCGGCCGCAAGCTCGGCGACCTTGTCGAACACCGTGCGGATCGACGTCACGTTGTAGTCGAGCAAGTTCATGCTGACCTGTGACTGCTTTTTGTCTTCGAGCGAGAAGCCCATGCCCTGCACCTTGGCGAAGCCGCCGTCCTTCTCGCGCACCGCCTTGGCAATGTCCTTGGCGATCTGCACGTCTTCGGTCGCCAGGTTGATGTTGTAGGCAATCAAGAAGGTGCGAGCACCAACCGCCAGCGCACCGGCCGTGTTGTGCATCTTCGCTGGGCCGAAGTCCGGCGCGTAATCCGGGTCGACGCCAACGAGCTCCTTAAGGCCTTCGAACTGCTTGTTGCGGAAGTTGCCAAGTTTGCGCCGGTCTTCGCGCTGGCACGCTTCGGCGTAGAGGAACACCGGCAAGCTGAGTTCCTCGCCAATGCGTTTCGCAACCGCGTGGGCCGTGTCGATCGCGTCCTGCATCGTCGCGTTGCCAAGCGGCACGAACGGGCAGACGTCCATCGCGCCCATGCGCTTGTGTTCGCCGACATGGTTGCGCAAGTCGATCTTGTCCATCGCCGCCCGGGCACCAACGAACGCTGCTTCCGCGACGGCGTCGGCTGGACCAGCCAGCGTGACCACGGCGCGGTTGTGGCTGCCATCGAGTTCGGACCCGAGGCAGGTCACACCAGGCACGGCCGTCATTGCGGCAACGATGCTGTCGATAATGGCCTGATCTTTGCCGTTGGAGAAGTTGGGGACGAACTCAAGAAGCGGTTTCACGCGTGTTGAGGTATCGCGGCAAGGCCACCGTGTCCAGATGTGGCTGCAAAGCGGCACGTTCCGGTGCGGTTGGCGGCACGCATCGGGCTACGATTCGCCCCATGAAGAAGGTTCTTCTCAGCTTCTCCGCCCTCGCATGCCTCAGCCTGCAAGGCTGCGTGCTCACGAACATACAGGTACCGCTCGACACCGACCTGCAAGACACCGATCTCGGCGACAAGACCGGGGAATCGTCGTACATGAGCATCCTGGGCCTCGTCGCCTGGGGCAATGCTGGCACGCAGGCCGCCGCTGCAGACGGCAACATCACGACTCTCAAGCACGCCGACCAACAGATCTTCTCGATCCTCTGGGGCATCTACTACCGCCAGACCACCGTCGTCTACGGGAACTGATTCGATGCCTGCGCGCGCACGAACTTCGGTGTTGGCGATCGTTGCATGTGGTGCCCTCGCGATCAGCGGCTGCACGACGGGCGCGTTCTACCATCGTGTAACGTTGCCACTTGACGTCAACTTCAACAACACGCCAGTGCACCCGCCTGCCTCCAGAGGCAGCACCAAAGAGTTCCGCTACTACGTTGACGTGCAGTGGGACAGCAACGGCATCGGCGACATCGCCCGCAAGGCAGGACTGAGTAAGGTCTACTACGCCGATCGCACCGTGCTGAGTATTGCGGGCGTCTGGACCCAGGTGTTCGTCACCGTCTACGGTGAGTAACCGCGAGCCTAAGAACATGTCGAGGGACCCGAACAACATGAAGGACGTGCACGACGCGAACGACTTCGCCTTCGACGAGTTCTTTGATCGCGACTACCTCGCGTTCTATGCCGCCGAGCTAAACGACGACACCAACGACGACGAAGCGCACACGATCGCCGAACTGCTGCAGCTGCAACCAGGCCTACGCATTCTCGACCTGCCATGTGGCCACGGCCGCATTGCGCGCAGGCTGGCCGCCATGGGAGCAACCATCACCGGCATCGACCGCAGTCAGCTGTTTCTCGAACACGCCCGAGCCGACGCCGACCGTCACGGCGTCGCGGTCGACTACCGCGAAGGTGACATGCGCACCCTATCGGTTGACGGAGAGTTCGATGTCGTGCTCAACTGGTTCACGTCGTTTGGCTACGACGACGACGACACGCTCCGAACCCAACTGACGCGAATGCACCGTGCGCTGGTCCCCGGCGGTCGCCTGTTGCTGGAAACGATCAACCTGCACCAACGCGACCGTTACTACTACGACCCCCACGATGGCCGCCTGCACGCCCGCAGGTTCATCACCCGCAGCGGCCAGGCGACGCGCACGATTCCGTGGCAGCTGCGACTGTTCCCGTTGACGGAACTGAAGACCTGGCTACGCGAGGCAGGCTTCGCGAACGTGCAAGCATTCAGCGGAGGCGGCGAAGTGTTTCGCTGTGATAGCGAACGTCTGATCGTCGTCGCGCAACGTCAGTAGGAGAGTTCCCGGCGTTGGAGCCTTGGCGCTGTAGCTTGCGTGCTGGGGTTTGCGCGCTGGGGTGATTCTCGCGCTGCAGTGGAGGCGTTGCCCCCCGTCATGCCACTTGCAGGCATGGCGACAGGAACGCCCCACGACAGTCTCTTTCGCGACACGTTCGGCAAGCCGGAGCACGCAGGCCCCCTACTCAGGGCCCTGTTGCCGCCGGCCTTGGCGGGCGCGATCGATTGGCAATCCCTACAAACGGCACCGACCGCACAGGTCGATGAACAACAGCGCAACCAACAGTCCGACCAGCTATTCCGAGTTCAACTGCACGGGCGCTCGGCGATGATCTACGTGCTGTTTGAGCACAAGACAAGGCCAAGCCGCTGGGTAGCCCTACAGGTCTTGAGCTACGTCGTCGGGGTCTGGCGCGATCTTCGCCGGACGCGGCCACGCGTAAAGAAACTCCCTCCGATCATCCCCGTTGTCGTGGCGTTTGGATCGAGACGTTGGCGCGCCACGACGGACTTGCACTCGCTGCTCGACCTGCAAGGGCTGGCCACCGCCGAAAAATCGGCACTGGCGGCCCTGATGCCGCAGTTCGACTTCACCCCTCACGATTTCGCCGGGAAAACGCCGGCGCAAGTTCGAGCCATGGGACTGTCCTTGCTAGGGCTATGGACCGTCGCCGCTCAGCAATTCGTCGCGCCCGTTGGCAAAGACAATGCAGCGGCGATTCGAGCCATCATAGAATGGGCCGATGTCGCCCGGCGCGTGCTGTCTGCCCCCACGGGACAAGAAGCAATCGAAGCGCTATCCTCCTACTTCCTGAAGGTCACGAAGATCGGCCAGCGCCGACTCCACGTGGTTTTCGACACTCACATTGGACCGGAATCCGTGAAACACTTCGAAAGCACCTACGACCGCATCACCCGCGAGAGCAAGGCCGAAGGCAAGGCCGAAGGCTTGGCCGAAGGCCTCGCCAACGCGATCCTGCGCATGGTCGCGCGTCGCTTCGGAGTGCAACCGCCAGAGTTCGAGGCCCGCATTCGCAACGCCTCGATCGAGGAGCTGGACCGTTGGACGGACCGAGTGCTGGACGTCGAGTCCGCGACCGAGCTCTTCACAACCTAGCCCTCGAACCTCACCCTCGCCAGGCGTCGGCGAGTGCGGAGTCTGCGGGCGCGGTATTCTCGAGCGCGCCGTCCGACGGCTCGCTACCTGCCTACTCGCCGTGTTCGACTTCCTCGTCAAGCACAACACCATCTGCAAACCAATCCGGTTGCCGGTCCGCAGCGTTGGCCAATACCGGGCGGCCATCCTTGATGGTCATCGCGACTGGGTTGCCGCCGAAGGTGTAGCCGAGCGCTTGCCAACTGGGGATATCGAGCACGCACAAGTCTGCTCGCTTCCCGGGATGAAGGGTGCCGACCTCGTGATCCAGCTGCAGTGAGAATGCCGGATTGATCGTCGTCGCCGTGATGCACTCTTCCGGACTCATCTTCATCTGCGTGCAAGCAATCGTGTAGATCAATGTCATCGACTGCGTGTGCGAGGACCCCGGATTGAAGTCCGTCGCCAGCGCGATCGCGCAACCCGCTTTGATCATCTTGCGCGCCGGGGCATAGCCAGTCTTGCCCAGGAAGAAGATCGTGCCCGGCAACAACACGCCAACGGTGTCACTGCTGGCCAACGCCTTGATACCGTCGTCCGAGATCTGCCCCAAGTGGTCCGCGGAGTCGGCGCCAAGGGCGACGGCCATCTCCGTGCCCCCCATCGGGTTGATTTCATCGGCGTGCACCCGCAGACGCATGCCCGACTGAAGCGCCGCCTTGAGCACTCGCTCACTCTGCTCGCGAGTAAACACCCCCGGCTCGGCAAACACATCGCAGTAGTCCGCCATCGTCGCCATGGCGGGAATCATCTCTTCGCAAACGATGCGCACATACTCGTCGCGGTTGTCGCGGTACTCGGGTGGAAACTCATGCGCGCCAAGGAACGTGCGCTTCAAGCCAAGCGGCACGACTGCCGACGCCTGCGCCAGTGCTGCCATGCTCTTTTGCTCGGCTTCGAGCGACAACCCGTAGCCACCCTTTGCCTCGATCGTCGTCGTACCGTGTTCGAGAAACCGCCACAGATGCCCTTCGGTCGTTTCCGCGAGGTCTTCGAGCGTCGCCTCGCGAACTGCTTGCATCGAACTCAGAATGCCACCGCCGGCCTTCGCAATCTCCATGTAGTCGGCGCCCGCGCACCGCATGTGGAACTCGCGTTCCCGCGTCTTTGCAAAGACCGGGTGCGTGTGGCAATCGACGAAACCAGGCATCACTACGAAGCCATCGAGGTCGAGTTCTTCGGGTGCTCGATAGTCGCGCACGATGTCCGCCGTGGTGCCAACCGCAACAATGCGGCCGTCCTTGACCGCAACCGCACCGTCTTCGATGACCCCTAACTTGCGCATTGCATCACCCCGACGCGGGCCCGTAGCCACGCCGTCCGTAAGGGTGACGAGTTCTCGGCAGTGCACGAACAGGCGATCGACAGTCTCTGGCATGCCCTGAAGGATCTACCGCCAGGACAAGGTTGCAAGACCCGAAATCACTACGGACAATCCCCTACGACTGTCCACGCCGCAGAACCTTCGCCCTATACCAACAAGGCGAGCTGCAGATCTGGTCGATGGGATCCCCGTGGAACGCTTCGAGGTAGTCCTTGCCAAAGATGGCATGCAGGCCGAAATCGCGGCGTGCCCTGGGCCACCACCGAGCAAGGCGGAGCTATCGGAAGCGTTGAGAATCGCCGGCATCGTGCATGGGATCGACGCAACTGCCATCAATCGCCTGTGCCTGCCCGGCGTAGACACCCGCACAATCGTGGCGCGCGGCACCGCGGCCCTGACTGGCAAGGACGAACAACTGCGGCCCGAATCGTGGCACAGCAAGCTGCCGGGCAAAGCGACCCCGGCCGGCATGATCGACTATCACGAACGCCAATACCTGCATCCCATCAGGAGATCCGAAACATTGGGCAGCATCGAGGCGAGCACGGTCGGCACTGCCGGAATGGATGTGCGTGGTCGCGTATTGCCGGGAATCGATGGCCGGCCACTGCGCCTGCGCCTCGGCGACGGTGCCGTCCGCAAAGGCAACGCAATCATCGCCCAACGCGACGGCGTCGCACTCGTCAACGAAGAGTTGATTGACGTGGTGCCGCTCTACACACATGCCAGCAGTGTAGGTTACGCGTCTGGCAACCTGCACTCGGCAGGCTCCCTGTTGATCGAAGGCGACGTCGACGAAGGCTTCCTAGCCGAAGCCGATGGCGACATCGCCGTAACGGGGACCGTGCAAGGTGAGCTGCGCGCCAAGGGATCGGTCCTAGTTAAGCAGGGCATCTTGGGCAAGCAAGCGGTGCATGCTGGCGCCGACCTCACGTGCCACCATGCGACCAACGCAAACCTGCGAGCCGGTGGCAACCTGGTCGTTGCCGATCATGTCGCACAATGCAGGATTCAGGCGAAAAGCGTGTTGATCCTCGATGGTCGCGCCATGGTACGCGGCGGACAAGTCGGCGCACGTGACCGCATCCTCGTCGGCTCGGCCGGTGCGGTGGCGGGCACGCCGACGCTGCTCGCCGTTGGCCAACTGTTCGACGAGCGCGCCGAACTCGCGCGCCGAGATGCCTCGGCCCAGCGCGAGTCGCGCATGAGCAAACGAGCTGCTGATCGAGGCCGTGCCAGCAAGAGCAACCGCAGAGCCGTCAAGGCAACCGACCACGCTTTGGCCGAGAAGATCCGGCTGAAGCGACTGCAACGCGAGTTGTTGCGCAAAGCAACGATCGAAATCACCAGCAACTGCTACAGCGGCGTCACCATCGAGTTCGGTCGACACCACCTCGAAGTGGATCGCGATCTGCACGCCGTCACCTTTCGATTCGACCTGGAAACAGACACCATCCAACAAAGCGCGCCCTGAAACCCATCATGAGCCACCAACTGAAACAGCTCTTCGCCAAGGACGTCATGAATCAAGGCATGCAATGGGCCGAAAGCAGCGAAAATCTGCGCACGGCCGCAAATCGCATGGCTAGCCATCAAATTCGCGCGTTGCTGGTTCGCGGCGAGAACGAACAGGACCTGCCCGGCATTCTTGCAAGCAAAGATATCGTCAACATGGTTGGCGCCCACGACCTCACTGTACTCGAGGAACTACACGTCGAGGATGCGTGCACGCGCCCAGCGATTTGTGTTCCGGAAACGACACACTTACTCGACTGCATCAACCTGATGCGCATGTCGGGAGTGCGGCGCATGCCGGTCCTTCGCGAAGGCAAGGTCGTCGGCATCCTCAGCCTCAGCGACGTCTTCGAACGCATGCTGAAGGTCTGAGCTGCCGGTCCTAGCTGACCGAGCGCTACGCGACGGCCGACGACGATGCGACACCCTGCGTGCGCGCGCGAGCGGCACCGCGAGCTGGCTTGCCAGCATCCTTGGCCCCAGCTTCCTTGACCGATGCTCCGGACAACAGCCTGCCGAGATGTTCGTGGATGCGCTTGCGAGCGCGGAACACGACCATCTTCAGAGCTTCGGGACGGATGCCGAGGATCTGTGCAAGCTCTGCGTAACGCATACGCCGCACCTCAACCATCTGCAGGACGAAGCGTTCGCGTTCGCCCAGCCGCTGGAACGCGACCAAGTAGGCTTGCAGCACAACCCCGAACGCCGCAGCAGTTGCCCGACACTCTTCGTTGTTCTCAGCCTCCATGCTCGGCTCGCGCATCGAAGTATCGGGCTGCTCTTGCAGCGATTCAGGGTCGCGCAAGGTGATGCCGAGGTCGCGCTTGCTTCGCCGCAGATGCCTGCGGATCGCGTTGTCGACGATCGTCGACGACCAAGCGGCAAAGGCACCAGGTCGCGCAGCCAGGAAGCGATCGGGGTATCGGTAGATATTGACGATCGTGTCCTGCCAGACCTCATTGGGGTCGAGCATCGCGCCGAGTGATCGCAACCGGGAGCGAACACGTGCTCGCAGTTGTGGGCCAGCCCAGCGAACGAGCCCATCGAAGGCCTCGGGGTCGCGGGTCTTGCGGAAGGAATCCATTAAGGCAGTCGCCAGTGCGGCGTTAGCAGTAGCTACGTCGTCACTTTTGAGCGGACCGTCGCAACCGAGACTCTCAAGAAGAGAGATCAATTGCGAGCGATATCGCTCACGCTCAGGGAACGCTACTGAGCAACTAGCCATATGCGAGGGGGAGCAGGTCATGGCGAACGTCCCCTTGCGAAGGGCGGGCCAAAGGGTCGCAAAAACGTCCCACCAAGCTCCTGAACGCTCCTTAAGCATGTGTCACCCCGGGACTTGTTCTGATTTCTTAGGGCTAACCCCAACTCGGCCGTTTGCTCGCCTCAATCGCACTTGAGCGCAGTCGCGTGCGGAGCCGAACAGAGATGTAGGCCTTCTCGTGAACAGCTCCACTACGTTCAAACGCGCACACAACCCGCTGCGCCAGCTGCCTTCGGTGTTGGCGATGCCGGACTTACAGCGAAGTTTGAGCAAGGTCATGCACGAGCACATGATCGGTGAGGACGAGCTGGTCGCCCTCCTGAAGCTCGACCCCCTTGCGGTCGTTCGCGGCTTGCGCGCCGCCAGCACCGTCGTGTTCCGTCAGGCAAACGCACTGCCGACCGTACGTGCCATTGTGCGTAGCCTTGGCCCGACGCTCAGCAAGCGGCTGTTCCTGCAACCGACCACCGAAGTCGCCGACGACGCGGACCTCAAGTACTTGTGGCACCACGCTATCGCCACAGCCCACGCTGCCGAAGAGCTGGCCACGCGCACCGGCCTGCTTGAGCCCGAGGTCGCCTACCTCATGGGCTTGCTGCACGACCTGCCGGAATGGCTCCGTCGCCTAAGCCGCATCGAGCTCGGCACGGCGACAACTTCGCTGCAACCAAACGACTGGATCCTCAACTGGCAACTGCCGGCCCCGTTCGTATCGCTGATGCTGGCGATCGACATGAGCGACAAGCCGGAGTCGGCCGAAGAACCGCCCGATCCAGCAGGGCTGATTCGTGCCGCCGAACTGCTCGCAGAACTCGCCGGCTACTACCACACCGAGGGTTCGGATGAAGATCTCGCCGTGCACAGCACGCTCAAGATCGACCAGTCCGAACTGCTGGTCGCCGAACAACTCGAACGCAAGGTAACCGAATCGCTGCAGGCATACGGTTTTGACCAAGCGACCTGCCAAGACGGACTCGCCACCCCAGGCGACGACAGCGCGCTTGACGACACTGCCAACAACATCGATCAGATCGTCGTCAGCATCCTGGGCTGCACCCGATCGGAAAGTTACCGCGGCATCGTCACCGTCTTGACCGCCGCATCGGTGCGCTACGGCAAGTACGACCGCGCATTCTACGCCAAGTGGCACGACGATAGCTCGACCCTGACGCTGCGCTCGAAAGCGGACTCATCCGCGCGCCGCATGCTGCGCACCCGGGTGCAGGTCGCCGAGCCAGAGGCCGAGGCCCTGCGCAAGGCGCTCGCAACGCAAACCCCAGAGCACCTGATTGGCAGCACCAATCAGACCAACGGCTTGCTCGGCATGGTCTCGACCGACGAGATGTTGGCCATCCCACTCAACTACGAGTTCGAGACGCCGGCGTTCTTGCTACTCGACCGCTCGCTCACGCTGACGCCCATCACTCCCTCGTCCGACATGACGATGGCCATGATGCTCGGGATGACCGGGTCGCTGCTGATCCAGAACCTGTTGCTGCGTCGCCGCAGCCAGCGCGCCCAGAAGTTCGCCCTGACGGATCCGCTGACCCGCCTATTCAACCGGCGCATGGGCATGCACGCGCTAGAACAAGCAATCGCGCGCAGCAGCCGGGACGAACGTCCACTAACGATCTTGATGTGCGACCTGGACCACTTCAAGCGCCTCAACGATACCCTGGGCCACGTCAGCGGCGACGCGGCCCTGCGGGCGACGGCCGACGTGCTGCGCCACTCCGTGCGCAAGGCGGACACCGTCTGCCGCTACGGCGGCGAAGAGTTCCTGGTCGTATTGCCGGACACGACACCCGACGAAGCGACCGTGCTCGCGACTCGCATGTTCACCGCGGTACATGCGCGCGGCGAGGAACTCGGCTTGCCGGTCACGATCTCGATCGGCCTGACCAGCCTGCGCGAGGGCGACACCATGGAGTCGGTGCTGATCCGCGCGGACCACGCGCTCTACGCAAGCAAGGGCTACGGGCGCAACCGCTTCTCCGCAGACATCGAAGAGGACGAGGCGGCGCCCAGCCAAGGTCCGCCCACCAACCCGAATGCCCCGTCTGGGTCCTCCTAGGGCATCCACCGCCCTGGCGATACGCCCGGCGCCCCGGAAACGGGCGACCTTGGCAGCGATTCGCCTACCTCCGATACCGCCGCCGAAACCGAGTAGCCGCGGGCGCCGAAACGGTCCGCTAACCCTCAGTCCCCGATCGTGCCGAAGGTAGGGTTGGGCCCATCGGCCCAATAGGAAAGGCACCCACATGGTGCCGACCGAACGTATGCTGTTCGAACCAGTGCCAAGCACAACTTCAGATCTCGGCCCCGCAGCGGTTTGCACCGCAGACGGATGCGCCGAGGAGCCCGAACCTCCGTCGACGCGAGCGAGCCGCCCCAGGCCAGCTCGCGAGTCCCAAGGGCGCGAACCCAACGCGAGTGTCGCCGCGCTAGCTCTGCTACCGCTGGC
>CAXBFC010000109.1:0-19085 GCA_963974725.1 uncultured bacterium
AAGCGTCTCGAAAGCGAGTTGCACCTGCGTGTCACGTACTTGCAAAGCAAGGGCAAGCAGCTGCCTTCGCTTGCGGCGCTCGACTCGGCGGACTTGCTGGTGCTGTTCTTGCGCTTCCGAACCGCAACGGACGCGCAATTCGCTCGGTTGCAAAAATGGTTTGACGATGGCAAGCCATGTGTTGCGCTGCGCACCACCAGCCACGCGTTCGTGTCCGACAAGGGATGGTTCCCACCGTTCTTCGGAGGCCATTACAAATCGCACGCGCCAAACGGTGAAGGCACCCTCAGCGTGGTGCCGCCGTGGGGTGATGGTCACGAACTCGTGAACGGGGTCGGCCTCGCCGTCGAAATGGGACATGGCGGGACCTACAACGCGCAGCCGTTGGCGGATAGCGCGACCGTGGTGCTGCTCGGGCGCACCGGGCGCTTGCCCGCCGAGCCGATTGCTTGGACCAACCGCTATCGCCGGGACTCGCGCATCTTCTACACGTCACTCGGCAGCCGCGAGAACTTTGCGCGCCCGGACTTCCAGAGGCTGCTTGGCAATGCGGTGTTGTGGAGTCTCAAGCGCGAGGTTCCCGAGCAGGGGGCGTTTGGTGATGGCCAGGCGTTGTTTCGATTCCATCATGCCGCGCCCAAGCAGCCGCCGGAGTTGCAGGTCCCGAAGGATGCGCACGTGTTGTTCGACGGCACGGACCTGAGCCAGTGGCGGCATTGGGATCCGAGTGTCGAACCGCGCGCCATTGGCATCGACCAGCGTGCCGACTCGACCCGTGGTGGCCAAGAATACGAGGCAGCGCGATGGTTGACCGAGGGGCGCGCGCTGGTGGCCCGGCCTGGGTTTGGCGATCTGGTCACGGCAGAAGAGTTTGGCAACTACCACCTGCACGTCGATGTTGCCGTGCCGCATGTGCCAGGGCCGCCCGGTTCGCCTTGGGTGCCGGATTCGTTCCGCGGCCGCAGTGGCATCTACCTTGCCGGGCGCTACGAAATCGAGATCGCCGACTCCGTCGATCGTGCTGCGAGCCCGTTGACGATGGGTGCGATCCATGGCCAGAAGGCGCCTGTCGAAAATGCCGCGCGCGGCAACGGCGAATGGCAGTCGTTCGATATCTACTACCGGCACCAACAAGATCAGCAGCCGGTTGTCAGTGTCTGGCTTAACGGTACCCAGATCCACGATGCCGTGACGCTGCACGACCGCACCGTCTACGGCTTCCAACGCGAAGAACCCGGCGCGCGCTCGACGGTAGCTGGCGGTGGCGTGCGCATGGTGCGCAGCGCAGCCGATTCGTTCGAATTCGGGGCCGGCGAGTTCACGATTGCCGCGCGGTTCCGAACCAAAGGCAACGGCACGTTGGCTGCGAAGTGCGCTCCGGCAGGCAAATGGACGCGAGACAGCAAGGCGCTGTTCTTGCGCGGTGGTCGCCTGGTCTACGACATCGGTTGGGTTGGTCAGATGCAGAGCCCGCGTCGCTACAACGACGGCAAGTGGCACCGGGTGTTGTTGACGCATGCTGATGGTGCGGCGCGCATGTACGTCGATGGCGCGCTGGTGTGCGACAAGGATGCGTTCACCGCCAAGGGTGACGCGGGTCACGTGTTCAAGATTGGCGCCGCTGCTGACGACTTCGGCGGCGCCTACGGTGGCGAACTCTCGGACGTCACGGTGTTCGAGCACAATGTGCCCGACGACAAGGCGCAGCAGTGGACGCGCGGTGAGGTCGTCAACATGGGCAAGCAGTCGCTGACCTGGAAGCCCAACAAGAAGGCCGCGTCGGCCAAGAACGCCACGCCGAAGCAGTCGTGGGTGCGCGGTCCGATCCGGCTACAAGCGGACAGTTCCCAGGTGCGATTTGCCAACATCTGGGTGCGTGCATTGGCGGACGTCGACCACCGTGGTTTGGCGCGACAAGACCCGGCGAGTGTCGCCCGCGGTGCCCACGTCTGGGCGGCGCTGTGCAGCAGTTGCCACCCAAAACCGGCCACCGCGTTCGCGCGTGGTCTAAAGCACGGTTCGGATCCGCGTTCGATCTTCAACACGCTGGAGCAGGGCTTTGGTGCCAAGCCGCCGATGGCCTGGGTGCCAGCGCAGGCGCGCTACGACGTGATCCACTACTTGCGGCAGCAATTGTCGTTGCCTGCTGCCAGTGCGGACTACCTGGCGTCGCTGCCCGCCGGCCTGCCTGCGGCAAAGACCACCGCGCCGATGCCCGATGAGGACTGGCCGAGCTATCGCCGGATGGACTACGGCAATGCCTTGCATTGGACCTACGAGGTGGCCAAGCAAAACATCGTGCAGAAGGGCATTGCCGTGCGTGTCGATGACGGGCCTGGCGGTGTCTCTCGCGGCCGCGCCTTCGTCGTCTATGACCAGGATACGATGCGGTTCGCGGCGGCTTGGACCGGTGCCGGCTTCATCGATTGGAAGGGCGTCGCCTTCGACGGGTCGCACAACTCACATGCGCACATCCGCGGTAAGCTGGTGTTTGCCGCGCCGAACGAACCGGGCTGGGCAAATCCGGCGACCGGCTCCTGGCAGGATGAACGCATCATCGGGCGCGATGGCAAGCGCTACGGTCCGTTACCAAAGCCGTGGCTGCGGTTTCTTGGACGTCAGCAGCTCGGCGACGATTCGATCCTCGAATACTCGGTCGGCACGACCATGGTTCGCGAGATGCCCGGTCTCGAGTCGGTCTACGGCATGTCGATCGTGACGCGCCGCCTCGAAGTGGCCGCCGCCGCGCAAGATCTATGCGTGCGGTTGGCGCCGACGTCGGACGACCTGCGCATCAGCATGGTGTCGCTCGATCGCCCCGGTGAGATCCTTGCGAAGGATGGCTGGTGGGTAATGCGCATTCCAAAGGACGGAGCCACCGGACACTACATGGTGCGCATCAGCAACGCCGAGCAACGCGTGCTCGACTTGGCGAGTTCGCTGCATGGAGTGCCGGAGATGCCAACCCGACAGGCAACCAGCGCTGCGAATTGGGCGGAGACGTGCGCCACCAAGGTGCTGGCTGGTGAAGCGACCAGCGGCTATGCCGTCGATGAGTTGCCGGTGCCGGACTTGGGCGCGAATCCATTCCGCAGTTGGATGCGGCTCGGCGGCTTTGACTTCTACGCGGACGGCAATCGCGCCGCAGTCGCGACCTGGAACGGCGACGTCTGGGTCGTATCCGGACTGCACCTCCGGTCTGGCGAACTACAATGGCGGCGCATTGCGGCGGGCTTGTTCCAGCCATTGGGCGTGCGCATTCTCGATGACGTGGTCTACGTCGGTTGCCGCGATCAGATCTGCGTGCTCGAAGATCACAACGGCGATGGCGAGACCGACTACTACCGCTGCTTCAACAACGACCACCAAGTCACCGAACACTTCCACGAATTCGCCATGGGGTTGCAGACCGACGGGCAGCGTAACTTCTACTACGCGAAGTCGGCGCGTCACGCGTTGACCGCGTTGGTGCCGCATCACGGCACGCTGCTGAAGGTCTCGAAAGACGGTATGCAGACCGAGATCGTCGCCAATGGGTTTCGTGCCGCGAACGGCGTCTGCATCAACGATGACGGTTCGTTCTACGTTACCGATCAGGAAGGCCACTGGACGCCGAAGAACCGGATCAATCGGGTCGTACCGGGGGGCTTCTACGGCAACATGTTTGGCTACCACGACCGCACGAGCAACAAGGACGAAGACATGGAACAGCCACTGTGTTGGCTGACCAATGCGTTCGATCGTTCGCCGGCGGAGTTGCTGCGCGTCAAGGGCTCGAAGTGGGGGCTGCCCGAGGGCTCGCTGTTGCAGTTGTCCTACGGCATGGGCCGGGCGTTCTTGGTGCTCGAAGACCAGCTTGATGGCGTGCACCAAGGAGCGATGGTGCCGCTGCCGATTGCGCAGTTTGCGACGGGGGTCATGCGCGGTCGTTTCCACGAACCGAGCGGGCAGCTCTACTGTTGCGGACTCTACGGTTGGTCGGGCGCACGAACGCGGCCCGGTGGCCTCTATCGGGTGCGCTACGTTGGCGGCGAACTCTTGATGCCGACGGCGATGAAGGTCGTTGCCGGTGGCTTGCAGTTGATGTTTGGCGCCGAACTGGATCCGGAGCTGGCCGAGGATCTGGACAGCTACAGCGTCAAGACCTGGTCGTTGCGGCGCACCAAGAACTACGGCAGCAAGCACTACGATGAGCAGGCCCTGCAAGTGCAGATGGCGGAGCTTGGTGCCGATGGCAAGACCGTGCGTTTGCACATTGCCGATTTGGTTCCGACCATGTGTATTGCGATCACCTGTGACCTTGAGGCGGCAGGTGGTGCGGTGTTGCGCGCGAAGATTCACGGCACGTTGCACAAGACTCGGTAGGTGCGAAGGAACAACATGATGATGACGACTCGGGCGCGAATGCTGTGGTTGGTGGTTCTGTGTGGCTTGTTGGCGGTGCCGCTAGGGGCGCAGAACGCGGACCATAAGACCGTGCGAGTGTTCCTCTTCGCAGGCCAATCCAACATGGTTGGGTCGGATTCCAAGGTGAAGGACATCGCTCGCTTCCCGCCATTCGTTGGGGTCGGCGAACCGCAGGCCAAGGTGCGCTACTCGTATTGCATTGGCCGCGAGAACAAGACGCGCTCGGATGGTTGGACTGAGCTGCAACCGGTCAACAATATCGTCGGTCCGGAGTTGACATTCGCGCGGGATGTGACGAGCGCCATCAAGGCGCCGATCGCGATCATCAAGATTGCAGCCGGCGGCACGACGCTTGGTGCCGATTGGAATCCCGACGATCCGCAAGGGTTCAAGCTCTACCCGATCGCGCTTGAGACGGTTCGCTCCGCACTGAAGTCGCTCGATAAGCAGCGCATCCGATGGCGCCTGGAAGGCTTCATGTGGCACCAGGGCGAGAACGACATGTTCCACGATGAGTATCGCCAGAACTACGGCGCCAACCTCAAGAACTTCCTCGCCAGTTGGCGTCGCGATCTGAAGGCCCCGAAGTTGCCGTTCTACATCGGCGAGTTGTGCACCAAGACGGTGTGGGGCATGGACCTTCGGCCGCGCATGTACGAGATCAGTGTTGGCCAGCGCGAAGTGACCGAGGCGGATCCGTTGGCGACCTATGTCGCAACGTCGCACGTTGGCGTCGAGATCGGTGGCGGTGCCGGGTTGCACTATCACTACGGCACGCTCGGCCAGTTGGAGCACGGCGTCAACTACGCGAATGCGTACCTGCGTTCGATTGGCGCGCATCAAGAGACCCCCCGGCCCCTGAAGAAATGGCCCTACAAGCGTGGCCGCGCGCTGGATCTCTATGTGCTCGCTGGCCATCGCAACATGGAGGGCGAGCGCGCGTTCGTGCAAGAGCTGAAAGCGTTACCGGGCAAGCGCGCCATGGCCAAGGACAAGCATGGCATTGCCTATCGCTACGATGTTGGTGGCGAAGCGAAGCAGTCTGACGAATGGCAGCCTTTGGGCCCGGCAGGTCTCTATGACACGTTTGGTCCGGAAGTGAGTTTCGGGCACGCCCTACAGCAGGCCGGGCAAAAGGACTTCGCGATCGCCAAGTTCACGCACAGTGGCTCGCAGATCATCGACTGGACCAAGCAGGGCAGCGTCGCCAAATCGCGCAACCTGTATCCGAAGTTCTTGGCGTTCGTGAAGCAGTCGGTGGCGTCGCTTGAGAAAAAGGGCCATCGTGTCCATCTCAAGGGCATCTACTATCACCTTGGCGAGAACGACATGTCGTGGCATCCGTTCCGCAAGGGCGCGCCGGCCCGGCTGCAATCGCTGATGGTGCAGTTGCGAGAGGATCTACAGATGCCGAAGCTGCAGTGGGTCGTCAGTCAGCAGCGGCCGACGGATCACGAAGGTCTGGCGAAGCTCGATGTCGTCGGCGAGGTGGCAAAACTCCTGGCGGCCGATCCGTATGCGACGCACCTCAAGGCCTTCGAGTTGCCTGAGCAAGAGAAGCAGCTGGTGCTGGATACGGCGGGCGTCGTGGCGCTCGGCGAACTGTTGGCCAAGACGGCCCGTAGCAAGTGAGGGGCAGTGGCAAGTGAGGGGCAGTGGCAAGTGAGGGTCAGTGGCAAACGAGGGGCAGTGGCAGATGAGGGAGAGGGGCAAGTGAGCAGGCGGTAGCCAAACCGACCTGCCCGCTTGCGGTCCCCGCGTTGCCGCGTAGGCTGGCTGTCAGAGTCATGCTATCGAAGTCGCGCACCGCCATTGTTCTGTCCCTTCTCTTCTTTGCCGGCGCTGCCGTGGCGCAGGAAGAAGAGGACTTTGATGCCCGCCGGGCAGACGTCGACAAGAAGATCGCCAAGCAATTGGTCGCGTTCGGTCGACGTGCAACCGGCCAGAAGCAATCTTCGCAGGCACGAGTTGCCTACCAGATCCTTCTCGATCACTACAACGAGGATCACGCCACAGCGCGCAAGGGGCTTGGCTTCCGGAAGATCCGGGGCGAGTGGCGCGCGGGCGCGGTCAAGCTTGGCGTCGATGTTCCCGACCAGGCGAAGGCTGCGCGCATCCAGCGAGAATGGGAGCGGACTCGCAAGGCCATCAGCAAGTTGCATGGCGACTTCGGCATGGCCTTGCACGCAGCCGGGCACATGTCGCGCGCGTTCTACCAGCTGGAGCGCGCGTTGGAGTTCCGGCCGGGCGTGCGCGAATGGCACCTGGCACTGGGCCACGTCGAAGCGAACGGCTTCTTTGGCACCGAGGAGCAGGTCGACTTCGTCAAGAAGTTCACCGAGATCCGCAACAAGGCGTCGGAGCTCGCGGCCAAGGAATACGAGGTAAGCGTGGTGCCGCAGTCGAAGCTGCCTGCTTCGTTGCGCAAGTCCGGGTTGGACTTCTACGGCGCCCGTTCGAAGCACTTTACGCACTGGGTCGTCGACTCGCAGGACGACGCCCTCAACACGGTGCAGTGGGCTGAGCGCAGCTTCGCAATGGCGCGTGTGCTGACGGGCAACGACATGCCGCGCGGTTCGGAGTCGTGGTCGAAGTACTATGCGATCCTGCGCACCCGAGAGCAGCATGATCAGCTGTTGCGCAACAGCCCCGAGACCCGCGGCACGTATACCTTTGAGCAAGCCAAGCTATTTGGTGGTTCGGGCTTTCAGGATGGCGGCAGTCGGGCGCACTTCAGTCATCACCATCGGGACAATGATGGCGATATGGTGACCGGGCATGTGGTCAAGCGTCACGTGGTGGCGGGTTGCAATGACGGCTTCGGGGAAGGCGTCGTGCATGCGATGACCTGGCTGATGGTGGGCACCGTGAAGAGCTCCTTCACGAGCTTGCAGCACACCGTGACCGAAGACCTGAAGCCGCTGCGCAGGCTGCCCGATGCGTGGCGGTCCAGGTTGATGGACGAGATTGCAGCGGGCAAGGATTGGCGCCTGGAGCAAATCCCGCGGGAACGCATCCACAGCTTTCGGGATTCGGCGCGCGTCAAGTCATGGAGCTTTGTGCTGTTCATGATGGCGCGCTTTCCGCGGCAGTGGCTCGACGTGGTGCGCAAGATGCCCAAGGTCGACGGGCTGACGGTCGAAGACGTTGCCAAGAGCCTCAAGGAAATCCTCAATTGCAGCGTTGGCGAACTGGAGGCCGAGTGGCGAGAGTGGGCGCGCCAGGGATCGCCGATTGGTCGGGCGACGGACTGGTAGGGCTGACTGACTGGTAGGGATGATTGGCTGGTAGGGATGACCGGCTGGTAGGGATGACTTCTGGTAGAGATCGCGCCGCCTGACAGCGAGCAGCTCGTGCTTTGGGCCTACTTCGGCCACTCGAACGTATACTCATGCCGTTCGACTTGCTCGCGAGGCGCGGCCTCGCCGATCATCTGTACCGTCGAAATCAACGAGAACCGCGCCCATGCCGGGCGCAGCGTGTCGGGCCGTGTGATCACCGCAACCTCGCGGGTCATCGTGACGGCGCCAAACTGCTGCTTGGTTGCTTCGAGTTCTTCCGCGTCGCTGACCTTGCCTAGCATCGCTAGCATCGCGTCCTTGGCCTGCTGGCCATCCGCCACGGCGCGCAGGCTCAGCCGCACATGACCGGGGTGGTCCGGTGCCGGGCCATGATGGGTGGTGACTACCGTGCACGGCACCGCGATGCCGAACGCTTCAACCGAGCCCTTCGACTCGATGGTCTTGCCGGCAGGCGTCTGCCAGTCGACCCATGCGCCGACCCAGCAGTTCCAGTACTTGGATAGCGTGCTCTGCATCAGGGCGTGGAACTCCGGCCGACGGAATTGCGCGCGTATCCGTGCGACTTGTTCCTGGGAGTCGCCCATGTGCTTCTTGAGCATCGGCAGCACGCGGTCCAGCATCGCCTCGAGGTCGAGGGTCTCCGCGTAGCGACCGTCGTGGGTGATGCGGTAGTCGGGCACGACGGCAGCCATGGCCTCGGAGCTCGCCAGTAGCTTCTGCATGCGCTCGGTCTTCGCGTCCTGGCCTTCGATCTCCAAGAACTCGTAGCCCTCGTGACGAACACGCAGGCTCTTGCCGTCTTCGTACCGCGTCACTCTCATGGTGTAGCGCGACTTGGCTGTGCGACCCTTCTTGGTAGTGGTGTCGGTAATCACGACGCTGCCTGGCACCTGCCAAGCAAACCTGGTCGCACCCACTGCGGTGCGCTCAGGTAGCGGCGCGCTCCGGCCAGATGCCTTGGTTGCTTCGAGCTTCGTCTTCAGTTCGCGAACGATCTCCGGATGTTGCGCATACAGGTTCGTGGTTTCGCCGGGGTCGCGCTTGAGGTCGTAGAGCTGGCCCGGCGCGTTCGGCACCGTCTCAACTACCGCGAGCGGCGAGAGTCGCTTGTTCTTTTGGTAGTTGTTACCACCCGAGCCTTTGTGGTCGAGATACTTCCAATCGCCTTGTCGAATCGCGAGCGCCAGGCTGATGGTCTGGTGCAGCGTGAATTCGCGAACTGGTCCCTGTTGGGTTCCGAGCAGGACCGGCAGCATGTTGAAGCTGTCTTCGGCGGCATCTGCCGGCAAGGCGACTTCGGCAGCGGCCGCGCAAGTTGCCATCAAGTCGGTCAAGCACATGGTCTGGTCGCTGGTTGCGCCCGGCTTGATCTTGCCGGGCCACCGCGCCAGCAACGGTACGCGATGGCCGCCTTCCCAGTTGTCGCGCTTCAGGCCACGCCAAGGCCTGGCGCCATCGTGACCATGGTCCCGGCGCATGTTGAGCACCGTGCTCACTTCCGGCCCATTGTCGCTGGTCACGAGCACCAGGGTGTTGTCGGCCACTCCAAGCTCGTCGAGTTTGTCCAGCAACGTGCCGACGACATGATCCAACTGCAACAAGAAGTCCCCGTGTGGCCCAGCACCGCTCTTGCCTCGAAACTGCTTGCTGGCGAACGACGGCAGATGCACGGCCTGCATCGAATGGAACAAGAAGAACGGCTTGTCCGGCGATTTCTGATGATGGGCATCGAGAAAGCCGAGGCTCTTGTCGAGAAACACCATGTCGACTTCTTGTAGGTCAAAATCGTCGGCGACCATGCCGCGCCGGCAGTCGTTGGCCCACGGATGCTTCGGCAACGTCGCTTTGTCGAGTCGTTTGCTCGGCGGTGCTGGAATGCGATCGCCATTGATGTACGCATAGAGCCAGTCGGTTGTGGGGCAGCAGGCCGTGCCAAAGAACTGATCGAAGCCGCGATGAATGGGCGCGTCGACAATGGCGCGTGAGTAGTCGATGCGCTGCACGGCCGGTAGACCGTTTTTCAGGATCGCATTGCCGTCAGTATCAAGAAACGTCAAGCCGATGTGCCACTTGCCGAACATCGCCGTCGCGTAGCCGCGTTGCTTTAGCATCGCCGGCAGAGTCAAGCGGTCTTCGGTAATCAGGCACGGCCCGCCGGCACCGGTGAACACACCACGGTAGTTCAAACGGAATGCCATGCGTCCGGTCAGCACGCTGTAGCGCGACGGTGTGCAGACGGTCGACGGACTGTGCGCATCCGTGAAGCGCATGCCTTCGGTCGCGAGTTTGTCGACGTTCGGCGTCGCGATCGTGCTGTCCGGGTTGTAGCAACCGAGATCACCGTAGCCGAGGTCGTCGGCGAGGATCAGTAGGATGTTCGGTTGCTGTGCCGGGAGAACCCCAGCGGATACCAGACATAGACCAAGCGTTGCGGTGATGGCGCGCATGCCAGCATGGTATGCGCATCGGTGCGTGCCGCTAGCGCTTCGACAGATCCTGGTCGCTTGGCGGGGCCGGCACTCGCAAGGTGATGCGCTGGGATGCTGTGTCCACGACGACGGTTGCTTTGGAACCCGAGACCTGGGTCCAACCAACATTCTGTGGGCGCAGTCGATCAAACGTCTGTTGCGGCGTGATCGAAATCTCACCCTCGGGAACCAACCAGCGCAGCTTGGTGATGCCGAACGGCAGCGTTGTACCGCCGGTTTCGAAGTCGCCTTGCCAACCCCCGGGTGTCAGGAATGCCGTTTGCGAACCATCTCGTTGGCGTTGCAGCTCGACCTTGATGTGACTGACCACGAGATCGTCGCCCTCCCGCTCGGGCTGGAACTCGACATCGAGCCAACGAATGGTGGGGCGAAGAGTCAGCAGTTCGCGGCTCGGCCGCAGATCGCTGCTGTGGGTGTAAAAAACGATGCCCGTCAGCACGTCTGCTAGTTGCAGACAATATGATCCAGCCGGCAGGTCGATCGAGAACGTGCCGTTGCCGAGCACGCCGGCGACGCATGGTGGCCGGAAGTAGGCCGTCGTTCGATCCTGGTTCTCATCGATTAGCCTGGCGATACAGGCGATGCGTTCAAACGGGATTGGCTCCGATGGTTGGATTCGCCCGTTGACGATCGTGCTCTCCAGATTGGGGAGCTTGATGACTTCGGCTTCTTCGCCAAACTCGATCTCGGTCAGTGTGATGAGCGTGCCAGTTCCAGCTCGTGTTCGCGAAGGCACGTAAATGTTGGGGCGGAACTTGTTGCTGCGAAGCGGGCCGAAGGTAATCGTCTCGCTCGTGCTGAGCGGCACAGGTGCCGGCGTTGCGATGTCATGTTGGAAGTCGCCGGCGATGGCCCTGCCGCTTCTCGTGATGAAGTTGTCGGCTTCGAGTAGCCGGTTGGGACCCTTGGGGAGTTCGCCGGTGAATACGAGCTTGGCGACCTGTCGCTCAGGAACCTTGACGTGCAATTCGGTCTCCTTGTTCGCAACCAGCGCGACGAACGTTGGCGGATTGGCACGGCGATCGGGGGCGTGTGCTTGCACGCCATGCTCGCCTTCGCGGAGTCCTGCGATGCGGTAGCGTCCGAGTTTGTTGGTGACCGGCCAAGGGTCTTTGACCGCTCCGCCAGTGCCGCTGGTGTTGCTGCGCGGTAGAGCGCGAACCCGCACGCCGGCGATCGGGTTGCCGGATGGATCAGTGACCGTGCCAACCAGGGTTGCCTCGGGACCGAGTTCGACCAGCAACGGTTTGCTGCGATCCTCTGGTAGCGCGACCAGTTCGAACGCATGACCCTTGGCGCGAACGACGAAACAGACGGTCGGGTTGTCGTCGAGCGCGACCGTGGCTTCCCCGTCTTGGTATGGCGTGCCCGCCTCCGCTTGGCGCAGGGCGCTCTGAACGTTCTCGGGTTGGGTATACACCGACGCGATGGAAAACCGCGGTAGTGGCTCGTGGCTGATTGCGTCGCGGACAAGCACCTTCAGCTGGTTGTTGGATGCCGCACCGGCAAGAGCCGTTACGACCACGTTCTGTTGCGGGCCGCGCAGTAGCTTGGACTTGTAGCTGCGATAGGGTGCCTGGCGTTCGGTTGCCGTCACTCGGTAACGAACACCATCGGGAGGCGCGGTGATCGTGAAGTTCCCGTCGGGCCCGGTCTGGATGACGCGAGGCTCATTCGGCAGTGTGCACGCCATTGCTAGACTGACTGTGATTGCGGCGATCGGTTTGCCAGCCGCATCCAGGACCGTTCCTTGCACAACGCCGAGATGCTGCATCGTCAACGAGAGCGCGGAACTCTGGGCAACAATCTGTTGCATGGTTCCGAACCCTAGCTTGCCGGCGGTAAAGCTGAGTCCCGTTCGCGGCACGCCCGCAACCCGAAAGATGCCTTTCTCGTTGCTGGTCGCCGTTGCCCAGATGGAAGCTCGGGTGGTCCACGGGCAGGCAATCGCACTGGTTACATGGATGGTGACGCCAGCCAACGGTGCTCCTGCTGCGTCGCGAACACGGCCAATCAGCTGGCTCGCTCGTGGCACCAAAGTCTCGCCGAGCGAACCACCGAGTTGTAGCCGTTGCGAACTGATGGGCAGGGTCAAGCATTGGCGGCCTGGCGCGGCCACGTAAAGGAACGAACCCGGCGGGGTTTCATCGATTGAGATGCTGTAGGTCCCGTCTGCGCCGCTGACGAACTGGGGAGTCTTGCGCAACTGCTCCGTTGCGACCGACGTCGACCACGCGAATACACCCATGGCGGCGCCGGCGAGGGCCTCGCCGTTTTCGTCGATCAGGCGCCCGCGTATCGTCGGCGTTGGTGCGTCGGCACTGGGCTGCTGTGCGACGGCTGGTGTCGCCAGTAGCCAGAGCAGGATGATCAGCAGGGCAGGTGACGACTCCTTACGTTCCATGTCGGAAGGCTACCAGATCTGTCTTGTTGGCGATCGCAGTGAGGCTTTTGCTTTGGCGAACGATGCTACTCGCTAGCCTTGTATGCATGAAGCTGTTGCGAACGGTCGCTCTGTTGGTCTTGCCGTGCACCTTGTTGGCGCAAGCCCCTGAACCCAGGGAGTCCTTGCCAAACGTCGTCATCATCTACGGCGATGACGTGGGCTACGCCGACGTTGGCTGCTACGGCGCCGAGAAGATCCCGACGCCGAACGTCGATCGGCTTGCGGCGCAGTCGCTGCGCTTCACCGATGGCCACTGCTCGGCGGCGACCTGCACGCCGTCGCGCTTCTCGTTGCTGACCGGGATCCATGGCTTCCGGCATGGTGTGCGTATCTTGGCCCCGAACGCGCCGATGACCATCAAGCAGAACATGCTGACGCTGCCCGGCGTGTTCAAGCAGCGCGGTTACCAGACGGCGGTGATTGGCAAGTGGCACCTCGGCATTGGCGATGGCAAGACGCCGGTCGATTGGAACGGCAAGGTTGCGCCCGGGCCGCTCGAGGTTGGCTTTGACTATTCGTATTTGATGCCATCGACCAACGACCGCGTGCCATGTGTCTACCTCGATGGGCATACCGTTGTCGGGCTCGATCCGAAGGATCCACTGTTCGTCGGCAAGCGACCGGATGGCTTTACCGGCACCGTGTATCCGGACGGCAAGAAGGACCGCGCCGCGATGACCTACTACCAGAGCAGTCACGGCCACAACAACTCGGTGATCAACGGCATTGGCCGCATTGGCTACCAGTGGGGCGGCAAGTCGGCGCTGTGGAACGACGAGACGATGGCGGACGAGTTCGTTGCCAAAACCAAGCGATGGTTGGCGCAACAGAAACGAGGCAAGCCGTTCTTCCTCTACTTCAGTTCGCAGGACATCCACGTGCCGCGGGCACCGCACCCGCGCTTCAAGGGCAAGAGTCAACTCGGCTATCGCGGCGATGCGATGGTACAGTTTGATTGGGCGACCGGGGAGATTCTCGATGCGCTCGATCAGCATGGGCTCGCCGACAATACGATCGTGATCTGGTCGAGTGACAACGGCCCGGTATACGACGATGGCTACGACGATGGCACGACGGTGCAGACGTCGACCAAGGAGGTCGATCGCGGTCACGATGGTTCGGGTCCGTATCGCGGCGGCAAGTACCAGATCTTCGAAGGTGGTACGCGCGTGCCGTTGCTGGTGCGTTGGCCCGGCCGCATCAAGGCTGGGGTTTCCAACGCGTTGGTCAACCAAATCGACTTTCTCGCATCATTCGCGGCGTTGTTGCAGGTCGAGCTGAACAAGGATCAGGCGATCGACAGTCGCAACAACCTGCGCGCCTTGCTCGGTAAGGACGACGTCGGGTTGCCCTACATGATCGAAGAAGCTGGCCAATTGGCCGTCCGCGTCGGTCAGTGGAAGTTCGTCAAGCCGCGGCGCAAGCAGGGCAAGGAGCAGCTGTTCGATTTGAAGTCCGACGTGGGCGAGCAGAACAACGTCGCAGTCAGCCACCCGGACAAGGTGCGGCAGTTGCGCGCCTTGCTGGAGCAGTTGCAAGCCAGCAAGTATGGCGTGCGCGGCAACGGCTAGCCCGCCAATGGCCGGTGAGCTAGGACTACTTGAGCGTGATCGTCAACGGATCAGGTTCGGTGGCGCCTATTGTCACAGTCGTTTCGGCGCGCAGCTTGCCGCTCAGCGTCACACGATAGGTGCCGGGTAGCAGCCAGAGGTCGTAGCCCCAGTCTGCGCGGGGCTTGGTGGCCAGCCAACGGTCGACGATCTTGTCGTCTTCGCGATACACCGCGAGCGTCGCGCCGAAAATGGCTTCGTTCTCTTTGTCGTAGTCGAACTCCAGCCGTTGCTTCACCCCGACTTGGGTGGGCAGTGGGATCTCCGTTTGAAGGCCGGCGACGATCGTGAAACGCACGACTTGGGCTGCGGCGCGTTTGCCCCATGCCTGCAGCAAGTAGTCGCCAGGTCGCAGGATTGGCGTAACGGGTTCTTCGCTCGGTCGCAAACTCCAGCGCGCCTTCGACTCCGTAGCGGCGATCATGAAGTTGAGGTCCTTGCCCGGAACGGACTGCGGCTTGATGATCGCAGTGCCGCCGGGCTCAAGGGCGATCTGGCCCATGTCCCAGCGTTCCTCGCCGCCAAGGCGGTGGGACGTGATGGTTTGCGACGGGTGGTTCTCGTGGCTGATCGACAGCTTCCAGATGCCTTCCGGAATGGGGCCAATCGTGAACTTGCCGTCTTCCTTGGTGGTGGGGTTGGACAGGTATTGGTTGCGTTCGTCACTGCGAGGGCTGATGCGAGCCCCAGCTATCGGCTTGCCGTGGGGGTCGACGATGCGGCCGACAATGAATGCGTTGTTGCCGACGCTCTTGACCGTGACATTGAGTGGACCCTTGCGCGGGTCGAAGTCCTTGGCGACGTGCGGCGCGATCCATTTGCAGGAGAACTCGACGCGCAGGGGACGGGAGACCGGACAGTTGGGAATCAGGTAGGAGCCGGCTTCGTCGGTGCGTGTGTAACCCAGCCAGTGCTTCTCGGTTGGGGTGCGCTTCGAGGTTGCTTCGATGTGCACGTTGGCGACCGGTAGCCCCTTGTCGTTGACGACCTTGCCGCGCAGTTCCAGCCCACGTGACAACACCAGGTCGCGTTCGAGTGCTTTGCCAGGTGCGAGATCGACCATCTGGGTGATGCGGCCTTCGTCATCGTGTTCGGCACGCACTTCGACTCTGCCGAGCGGTAGTCCACGAAGTTCGAACGCACCGTTCTGGGCGCTGCGGGTCTGCGTGTGCTCAGCCTGTTGCCAATCGCCGTGCACTACTTCCGCCTTCGCGACGGACTTGCCGTCGGGCGTGCGCACGAAGCCACGCAACACGCCGCCACGCTGCATGGTGATGCGCAACGCCGAGGTGCCATAGTTCGCAACCGTGCAGGTGTCGCGCCACGGAGCCTTGTCTCGAGCGCGCGCCCAGACCGGGGCGTCGCCCGGCGGGATGGAAAGCGCTCGAAACTTGCCGTCCTGGTCGCTGCGTACCAACGCCGGCAGTGGCGGGGCGTCGTCGGCGGTGCCGTTGCCGAGCCCTTGCAGCTGGCCGGCGCCGATGCTGATCAGTGCGTCGGCAATCGGTTCACCCTGTTCATCGACCACCGTGCCGTCGACAGTGCCGCCTCCTGGAAGCAGCTGGATCTTTACGTCGACTTCGGAGCCGATTGCCGCGTAGGCCATCTGCAGTTTCGAAGCGAGGAAGCCTTGGGCGCGCGCGCCGATCATGCACGGCCGGAACGCCGATGGGATGGTGAACCTGCCATCGGCATCGGTGATTGCCAGCACTTCGGGGTCTCGGCCGACCATCAAGGCCATGGCCGTTTCGATCAACGCGCCGGCTACCGGTTGCTGATTGTCATCGACAACCAGGCCGCGTAGCAACATGCCGTCGGGATAGGTAATCTCGACGGTCGCCGTCTTGCCCGCTTCGATCTCGACACGTTGTCCCCGCCCGTGGCGGTCTCCCAGGACGATCAGCTGGCCAGGTTGCAGGCCGGTGATGATTGCTAAGCCGGCTTCGTTACTGCGACAACGCCGGGCCAGGCGGCGGTCTTCATCGGATCGGTAGTAGCTGATCGTGGCGTGTTGTGCCGGGCCTTTTGTCTTGCCGCCGTGGCGAACGGTTACCTCGAGAGTTCCGGTCAAGGCCTGCTCGGTCGAGGGCACGATCGCAACCTGGCGATCGGCAGCCGTGGCATGTGCTTGCGTGTCGGCGGGGCCGTGCGTCAGGTTGGTTCCGGTCGCGGCATTCGCATTGTCGAGGGTGGAAGTCTGGTTGCTCGCCGGCGCAGGCACGGCGGTATCTGGCCAGTAGACAGTCAGGGCGATGGCAGCCAACACAGCGGCAGCCGCAACGAGTTTCGTCTTCATGGTGATGGCGATCGAGCCAGCGAGCAGGCCGGCCGATAAGGAACTGGCCTCTACGGAACTGGCCTGTAGGGAGCTGTCAGGTACGGCGGTAATACCAACCGGCGTTGGGTCGGCGACGATCGCAGGCGTCCACGGAGTGCTGAGCAGCGGCAGCAGCCATGCCGAGCGCGATTGGCTGTTGTCGCCGGCGGCTTCGTCGAGCGCATGGCGCAATCGTTGCACTGCGCGGCGATGCAGGTTCCAGACCGTCGTGGCCGGCAGGCCAAGTTGGGTGGCGATGTCACGCGGCGGCATGCCTTCGAAGTAGCGCAGCAGCATCACTTCGCGCTGCGCAGTCGGGAGCGTGTCGATCAGCTCGACGAGCTTGCGGCGCCGTTCTTCGCGCTGCATCAACTCGAACGACGAGGGCGCTACCGAAGTCTTTGCCGCAGCCTGTTCACGGTTGCGGTTGCGGTGCTCACGGCGCAGCAGGTTCTTGGTGACGTTGCGCACGATCGTGCCGAGCCACGCCCGCGGCTTTTCGACCGGCTTGCCGCGATGTTCGCAGGCTTGCAGCCAGGTCTGCTGGACGATCTCGTCCTCGTGGCCGGCGCATAGAACGCGTGCCAGAGCCCGGACGTACGGTTCTTCCAGCAGCAGGGCGTCGAGATCGGATTGCGGAGCTGGCGGCATAGGTTCGAACGGCTAGACACCGCCCAAACCGTTTCCTGTCGCGGGCCGCGCCATATTTTCAGTCTAAGCGATGCTCAGGCGGAAATGGCGGGCGCTGCAAGTGCGTGATCCGGCTAGCGAATCGTCTCGCGCTGGCGGCGATTCTCTACGGCGTCCTTCTTCCGCGGCTTGATGCGCACGCGCCTCTCGGTCTTCGGGGTGCCCTTGGTCGCGCCATGGATCTCTCGTTCGACTTCGGCCAGCGCGCCTTTCATGGCTTTTTCGATGACCATGTTGAGGTTGCTCTCGAAGTCACCGTTGCCGGAGATGATCGAGTCGATCAGGTCTTCGACGTCGTCGGCGATGCCGAGTTGCTGCAGGTCTTTGTCGTCGCGAATCTCTGCCTTGGCTTCTTCGAGCACCGAACCGAGTGCGGTTCGCGCGAGCTGGCCGAGGATCTTCTGGTTGCCTTCGTTTTCCAGCAGGCCGGTCACCAGTTTGGCGATGCCCTTGTCGATGCCGAGGCGGCGAAGGTCTTCGTCATCGCTGATTTCCTTCAGGACCATCTTGCCGGCGCCCTTCATGGCAGCCTTGACCACGCCGTCGAGCGAGGACTCGATGCCTTCGCCGTTGGCCAGGCCGTCGATCATGTCGAGCACCTCATCGGCAATGCCGAGCTCCATCAAGTCCGGGTCGTTCTTGATCTCAAGACGGGCTTCGGCGAGGCCTTGCCTCAGCGCACCTTGGATATCGGCCATGCCCTCGACACTCTTGGTTCGCGCGATGCGTCGCTCGGTCTGCTTCTTGCCGGCCTTCTGCTTTGGTTGCTGGGCAACGGGTTTGGGACGCCGAACGCGAATGCGGCGCACCTCCTGCTTGGCCGGCTTCTTCTCATTGAGCAGTACCTCAAGCAGCGCTTCGCGTTGCGCGTCGGACAGGTTCTTGACCTTCTTGCCGTTGACGCGGATCTCGACGCGCACGGGTTCCGGCTCTTGTTCTTGAGCCGCGACGGGCACGGCAAACAGGCCGAGCGTCAACGCAGCGAAAGGCACGCACCAGGCGCGGGAGGCGCGGCGCGGTAGGTTCTCGTTCAGGATCATCTTCAGTCTCCGTTCGAAAGCAGCCCGGGCTGCCGGCCTCGATGCGAGGACGGCGACACCCGGTTGGGTGGACAGGGGCAGTGCCGCGGCGTCGACCAGCAACGTGGCGTAGTCGAGGTTGGCGTCGGGCACGGTGGTTATCGCGATGGCGTCGCACGCGAGTTCGGCCCACAGGCGCATGCGACTGCGCGCGAACCAAAACAATGGGTGCCACCAAAGCAGCGTCAGCAGGACCAGTTCGCTGCGAGCGATCCAGTGGTCCTTGCGGCGCAGGTGCGCGAGTTCGTGGGCGATGACGGCCGAGCGACCCTTCTTGGAACAGGTCTGAAGCAGGCCTACCGGCATCACCAGGCGCGTCCGGCCGACCGTCCAGATGTAGGGTGCGACAGCGTTCGGATCATCGCAGAGTTCGGGAACCACGACGCCGATGCGCTCGGCGAGTTCGCGGACTTCGAGGCGCATGTCGATGGGCACCGGGCCGAAGGCGCGCTTGACCTTGTGAATGCGCAGGGTGCGGCGGGCGGTCGCCAGCAATAGCAGGGACGACGTGCCTAGCCAGGCCCAGAGCCATAGGGATGTTGTGGTAGGGGTGGCTTTGGCGGGGTTCGGCGGCGTCTCTTTTGACAGGGATCCGGTTGATGGCCAGGGTGACCCAGTTGATGGCGAGCCGCTTGCTAGCGATTCCGTTGCGCGCGGCTCCGTTGGTTGGGGCAACCATGCCAATGGCGGTGCAACCGGCATCGTCATCGCTGCTGCCTCGGGCGGCACCGTTCTACCTGGCGCA